>JAJCXQ010000175.1 GCA_029263355.1 Acidobacteriota bacterium
CAAGGCAGCAGAGCGTCTGCGAGCTGGCGATCGCGAGGTCCAGTTCCCAGAAGGAACCTTCCCACCTGGTTTGCCGTTCGTCTCTTACCCAATGAGAGCGCCACCTTGACGCGGTCTGGGTTGAACCAAGTGGAAAACCAGAAAACGGTGGTTTCACCGCTCGCCGCTCAGGTCGAGGTGTGTCTTCTTTTGGCGTCTCGTTCAGTCTCAGCCCTCCTGGCGACGACGAGAGTCGTCAATTCGCTCAGTTCCCGAAGACACCGGTGCCTCAGGACGTTCTCGCACTTATTTCCACGAAACGAGTGACACTTCATCAGGCGGTTGCAGGACGTTCACGAGCTAATTCCACGAAACGAGTGACACTTCATCAGCTGGCACTAATTCCCACGGCACTTATTCCCACGAAACGAGTGACACTTCATCATCTGGGATGTTCTCGCACTTATTCTCACGGCTCAGTTCCCGAAGACACCGGTGCCTCAGGATGTTCTCGCACTTATTCCCACGAAACGAGTGACACTTCATCATCTGCTGTGCCTCAGGATGTTCTCGCACTTATTCCCACGAAACGAGTGACACTTCATCATCTGCACCAAGTTCGACAGGTGCTAGACGTCCCGCTAAGATTTCGCGCCTGTGAACCAGGCTGATCCGACGAAACTGCACCAGCGAACTCTACGGGGGGCCGTGCTGTTATGGACCCTAGGCTGGCTCGTGTCGGTGGTTCCTGCCAGCGCACAGCCAAGCACCTCTCAGCCGAGCGCCTCGCAGCCGAGTGCGACGGCGACTTTCGCCGGTCAATCTCTAGCGGACGCGCTCCTCATGTTGACGGAGAGAGGATTGCGTGTGGTCTTTACCGACCGCTTGGTGCGCCCGGGGATGTGGGTGACCGCCGAACCCACGGCGGATGACCTACGCCAGATCCTCGACGATTTGTTGCAACCCCACGGCCTCAGGGCCCGGGAGGGGGCCGGCGGTGTGGTCCTCATCGTGCCGGGTCCGGCGGCTTTGTCGGCGGTCGAAGGCCAAGTCCGAGAGCGGCGTAGCGGCGTGACGCTGCCCGGCGTTGGGATCAAAATCATGGAGAGTGACCATGAGACCGTGACTGGTGACGATGGGAGCTTTCGACTTTCCGACATTGCCGTCGGTCGATATTTCATACAGGCCAGCCGCCCCGGGTATGTGGTTCTACAAACCGAGATCCGAGTGGCGCCGGGGGCCGCTACGGTGCTGGCGGTGGAGTTGCAGCCGATTCCGCTGACGGTTGAGGAGATCGACGTTCGCGCCAACCGCTCCGGGCTGTTTGCAGGCGAGATCTCGTCTTTGAACCTCGAACGACCGCAACTGCTTGCGATGCCGAGCATCGGCGAAGATGTCTTCCGGCCTTTGACGATGCTTCCCGGCACGACGGGTAACGACCTCTCGGCTCGTTTCCACATTCGTGGCGGTCGTGCCGATGAGGTCATGGTCAGGCTCGACGGGTTCGAGATTCTCGAGCCCTACCATCTGAAGGACTTCGATAGTGCACTCAGCATTTTGGCTCCCGACGCCATCGGTGGCGCTCGATTGCTCACGGGGGGATTCCCAGCCCAATACGGGGACCGTATGGGTGGCGTGCTAGAGCTCACGACCCGTGAACCGGACTGGCGACAGCGCACTGAGCTTGGATTGAGTTTGCTACACGCCGCGGCGGCTAGCTCAGGCTCTTTGAAGCAGGAGCGGGGGCATTGGCTTGCTGCGTTGCGCTTTGGCTCGCTCGAGTTGGTGTCCAGCGTTGAAAACGAACCTAGAGATCCGCGGTTTTCAGACGTGTTCGGCAAAGTCGATCTGGCTCTGGCATCCGGCAGAAGCCTGCGCTCCAACGTCCTGTTCTCGGAGGACAAGCTCGATTTCACCGAGCGCACCGATGAGGGCTCCGACGGCGAGGACGATGAGAACAGCCTGATCCAGTTTCGGACCCGCTATGTCAACGCCTATGCCTGGCTCAGTCATCTGCACGTTCTGCAGCGCGGTCTTACAATCGAAACCCGGGCTTCCTTCAGCCAAATCGAACGCGATCGCCGGGGTGAAACCTTGGCCAAGACGATCGAATTTGCCTTGAGTGACCGGCGATCTCTCAAAGGTGGCGCGGTTGGCCAAGATTGGGCCGCCACCGTCACGGAACGCCATGATTTGAAATGGGGTTTCGAGCTTCGGAGACTCGACGTCGATTACGACTACACCCTTGCCCGCGATCTCAGTGATCCTCTGGCAGCGATCCGTGATCAGCCGCGGGAGGGCACAACCCGTTTCGATCGGCGGTTCCAAGGTGAGCAGATTGCTCTCTACGTCACTGACCGGGTGCGTCCTTCAAACCAGCTCACGGTGGATCTGGGATTCCGTTTCGACGAGAACACTATTCTCGACGACGAGCACATCAGCCCACGGCTCAGCTTGAGCTATCAAGCGACTCCGCGCAGTCGATGGCTGCTGGCTTGGGGATACTTCTACCAGAGCCAAAGGGTCTATGAGTTGCAGGTGGAAGACGGTTTGACCCAGTTTTCTCCCGCCGAACGGGCCGAGCATCGGATCGCCGGCTTCGAACATGTTTTTGGTCGTCAGCCTGCCTCGGAGCGTCGACCCGTGACGCTCCGTGCAGAGATTTACGATCACATGATTTCCGACCCGCGGACGCGTTTCGAGAATCTTTTTGATCCGATCAGCATCGCTCCAGAAACCGAGGCCGATCGGGTACGTATCGTGCCATCGAGTAGCCGCGCGTCCGGCGTCGAGCTGTCTCTCTCCGGCAGCGCCGGCCAGCGGTTCGACTGGCTTGTGGGCGCCAGCAGGGCACGAATCGAGGACCGAATCGATCGCCGTGACGTCCCCCGCAACATCGATCAGCCTCATGCGTTGAAACTCGATCTGCGCTACCGGGCGCCCTGGCGTTGGGACTTCAACTTGGCCCTCGAACTGCGCCGCGGCTGGCCGACGACGGCGATCACCGCC
Organism: Acidobacteriota bacterium; assembly: GCA_029263355.1. GTDB lineage: Bacteria > Acidobacteriota > Thermoanaerobaculia > Multivoradales > J023 > JAAELT01. Next base: position 2,989 of record JAJCXQ010000175.1, read on the forward strand.
CAACCGGCGGCCGGCGACAACTCGGGGTTTGTCCCGGTGCTGGGCCCGCTTTATGGCGACCGGCTGTCCGACTACCTCCGGCTCGACCTGCGGGCCAGCCGCAGTTTCGAGTTGCGTCTCGGGGAGCTCGAGCTTTTCCTCGATGTCCAGAATCTCACCGATGTCCGCAACGTCCGCGGTTTTGAGGTTGGCTTCGAGATCAACGACGATGGCGAGGTCCAAGTCGACAAGCGGAAGAAGTTTTGGTCACCGATCGCTCCGAGCTTCGGCGTCCGCTGGGTTTTCTAAGCCGGAGCTCTTTCGCGTCGGGATCAGCAAGCTCATGGATCGGCCCTTGGGCGAGCTCAGCCCGGTCGCATCACCAACGCTCTCGCCAGCGGTTGTCGAGACCTCGCGAAGGCGGTCGGGGTTTGCCCTGAGAATTTGCGAAGCTCGCGGATCATGTGTGGTTGATCCGAGTAGCCGGCATCGATCGCTAGGGATTGCCAGTCGTGACGTGACGTCGCCAGAGCCGCTCGCTGCAAGGCCTGGAATCGTTGCAGGCGGGCGAAGCGTTTGGGGGTGACGCCGAGGTGATCTCGGAACAGTCTTTCGACATGGCGTCGGGAGTAGCCGAGGTGGCGGCCGAGCTGCTGAATGGAGCCACGACCCTGGGTGCGCTGGATCCAGGTGGCAGCGTAATCGGCCAGCTGCTGCCCGCGGTCCATGCTCTTTCGCGAGGTGGCGTGACGTCGACGAAGGGCTGTCAGTTCTTGCGCGAGCAGCTGGAGGGCTGTTGTGGCGCCGCCCATAGTGCGCAGCCGCCGCTCGAGGGCAAGGCCTCGTTTCCCCCACAGCTCGTCCAATGCCACGGGACGACCATAAAGCTCCCGACCCGAGCATGAGGCCACCTCAGCGAGGGCCGCAGGCTGCAGCCGCGCCCCTACGGCTACCACGGGTTGACGGGATATCAGCTCGATCGGTTCGTCGAGCTGGCCGAAGACGAAGGCGGTGGGATCCCGGTGCCTCCGGCCGTTTTGGTGACGTTCATAGGGAGCCGCGAGATGGACGATGAGCTCGGGAAACCCGTCCGGCAGCACACGCTGACTCGATCTCCCACGGGCCTCGGTAGCCTCGGTCGTCAGCGTCCAGAAGCAGGCCACCCAATCTTCGAGCGGTTTCGGAGCGGCGAAGGTTTGCAGGTTCATCTGGCGCTGGCTCGTTTTTGTCGCATTTGTTCAATCCTGCGCTTCTAGAGATCGGTAGTCTGTTGACTCGTTCGAGCCAACAAACACTGGAGGATTCTTGCATGCATCATCGCTTTCCCCGTGGCCGTTTCGTTTGGATGACGTGGTCGACGCTTGTGATCTTGGGGCTCACCGGCATGGCCTCTGCTGAGCAGGCGTCCGGCACCTCCGCGGTCGAGGGAATCGCCGAGCTCGTCTGGCTGGCGGGATGCTGGCAGGGTCCGGGTGGTGAGGAGTGCTGGCTGCCTCCGGACGGCGGGCGGATGATCGGAGTCAACCGCGCCCCGGACGGCGGGATGTACGAGTTCCTGCGAATCGAGCAGGGGGCGGAAGGTGGACTGGTCTACCACGCCAGTCCCAAAGGTAGGTGTCCCGCCACAGCCTTCGCGGCAACCCACATCGCCGAGCGTCGCGTGCGGTTCGAGAACCCGAGCCACGACTTCCCGCAGCGGATCGAATACTGGCTGGACGAGACCGGGCGCCTACACGCTTCAGTGACGGCAGCGTCCAAGGACGGTAGCCAACAGGGCTTCGTGGTGACCTGGCAACGGAGCAGCTGGTCGCCGCAGAGCTCTCGCCTATGACTGGATCGGATAGGGGCTATTCATTCTGGGCGGCCCTGTTCGGCCTTGCGACCGATCTGTCCCAAGATCGAACAGTGGAGCGCGAATTTCCGAAAGGGATAGGCGAGATCTGCTGACCCCGTGGCCCCTGTTTGGGCAAACCCGGCGTGGCACAGGCTTTGCTACCTTGAATCGAGTTATCGACTTCAAAGGAGCCTCCATGTTCAGTGTCATCCAAGATCTTCGGTTTGCCCTGCGCGTCATTCTCAAGAGTCCCGTTTCCTATGCGGTCATCGTGTTGACGTTGGGTTTGGGTATCGGGGCCAATGTCGGCATGTTTGCCGGTTTCGACGCTTGGGTGCTGCGTCCGCTGGACTTTTCGGAGCCGGCGCGACTGGTGGCACTTCACTCAGCGCGGCCCAAGCTGGGCGAGCGACGCCACGGAGTCTCACCTGCAGATTTGCGGGATTGGCAGAAGGAGAGCCAGTCGTTGGAGGCGATCAGCTTCTTCAAATACCACACCTTCAATTTCCATCATGAGGATGACCCGGATCGCGTGCGGGGAGCCCGAGTGGATGTTGAGTTGTTCCCGTTGTTGGGGAAGGAGCCAGTGCTCGGGCGCCATTTTCTGCCCGAAGAAGGTATTCCAGGGGGGCCTGCCGTCGTTTTGATCAGCCATCAGTTGTGGCTGGATCGTTTCGCGGCGGATCCTGAGGTCGTGAATCACACAGTGCAACTCGACGGTGAGGTCCATCAGGTGGTGGGCGTGATGCCTGCCGAGTTTGAATTCCCCAGCTGGGAGAAGCTGTGGACGCCACTGCAGCTGGCGGAGTCCGGTGAAAGCCGCCGCGAGCGGACCCTACAAGCGGTGGCGCGGCTGACACCGGGCGTCGATATGGACGCCGCCAACGTCGAGTTGCAGGCCATGGCGAGTCGCTTGGAGCAACTCTATCCAGAGACCAACAGTGGCTGGTCGGCGGTGGCCTCGCCACTGCGGGACGAATGGGCGCCACCGGTGGTCCGCCTGGCGCTGACCGTTTCGGTGGTGGCCGCCGCCGCGGTGTTGTTAGTGATCTGTGCCAATGTCGCTAGCTTGTTGCTCGCCCAGGCGACGGGTCGACGCCAGGAAGTGGCCTTGCGGACGGCCCTCGGCGCCAGCCGCGGGCGCTTGGCGCGGCAGATGGTGACGGAAGGCGTGTTGCTGGCGCTGGCTGGCGGCGCCCTGGGAGCGGTCATCGGGGGTTGGTGGGTCGATTGGATGTTGGTGTGGGTACCGATCGAGCCGCCGTACCTCTTTCGCTTCGCCGTTGACGGTCGCGCCTTGGTCTACACCCTGGTGGTCGCCATGGCAGCGGGTTTGGTCTGTGCCCTCGCGCTGGTGTCTCGTAGCTCGGGTCTCGATGTCAACGAGAGCCTGAAGAGCGGTGGGGGACGTTCGGCAAGTGCGGGCAACAGCCAGGTCCTGAGGCGGCTGTTGGTGGTTGGCCAACTGGCGGTTTCGGTGTTGCTGCTGATCGGCGCCCTTTTGATGGTCAAGAGCTTCCTGCACGAACAAGAGATCGATTCCGGATTTCGTACCGCGGGCGTCTTGACGATGCGTATGTCCTTTGTCGGCACAGAATTCGAAGATCCGGACGGTCGACGCCTGGCGCTTGACCGTATGATCGATCGTGTGGCGACGGTCGGCGGTGTGCAATCGGTGGCGGCGGCTGATCGCCTACCGATTGGCCTCGAGGGAGTTGCACTAGGCAGGATCGAAGCCGAGGGGCTCCTGCTCGAGCGCGGTGAAGAGCCGCTCGCCGCTTATCACAGCGTTACCGGGAGGTTCTTCGAAACGTTCGAGCTACCACCGGTGTCAGGTCGTGCCTTCACCGCTAGCGAAGTTACGGAGGGTGCCCCGATAGCTATCGTCAGTCAATCCTTGGCCGATCTGCTGTGGCCCGATGGACATGCCCTGGAGCGTCGAGTGCGTTTGGCTGGGGAAAAGGAAGATGCCTGGCGGCGGGTGATCGGTGTCGTCGGCAATATTGATCCGGGACACAGCATGACCTCCGGCGATAACATTCGTCAGCAAATGTACGTGCCTTACGGTAACGATCCAGCGTCAACCGTGAGTCTGGCGGTCGCTACCGGTCCAGATCCGTTGGCGCTGAGTACCGAAATTCGTGCCGCTTTGCGTGCAGCAGCCCCTGGAGTGCCGGTTTCCGATGTGCTGCGTATGGAGCAGGTGATCGAACGAGTGCATTGGGTCTCCGGCTTCTTCAGCCAGATGTTCATCCAATACGCGGTGATTGCGTTGCTGATTGCTGCCTTGGGCGCCTATGGTGTCGTCGCCGATTCGGTAAGCCTGCAGATTCGAGAGATGGGCATCCGCCTGGCACTTGGCGCCCTGCCTGGAGCGTTGATGCGGCGTGTTGTCGGGCAAGGTGTTGGGCTCGGGCTGATGGGCGTGTGCCTTGGCCTGATTGCGGCGGTGCCGACCACGCGGTTGCTGACGTCGATGCTGTATGAAGTCAGTGCCACCGATCCGTTGATTTTTGGCGGTGTCGCAGTACTGTTGGTGGTGGTGGCCTTGCTCGCCGCCTACCTACCGGCGCGACGGGTGGCTCGCGTCAACCCGATCGAAGTGTTGCGGTGCGATTGAAGGTTCGAGCAGCCTCAGGATCGCTGGTGTGGACAGCTGATGCCAGGCCAATTATCGGGCCATAGAGGTTGCCCGTTCTGTCGGTAGCCTTATGGTGCCCTCTGGCGCTGCAGTCCCCTCGGCGCCGATCGCTAGCGTCAAGGGCTTGGGCTACACGCTGCAAGAGCCAATGCTGTCGATCGCAGGTTGAGCCAAGATTAGCCCCAGCGGCATGGCTCAAACGTGAGAAGATGCCGTCCCTCGTCAGAAATCTTCCGGCGAACGAGATGCCCCGGCTTGCGATGGCCAGACGATCGTCAACGAACCGAGACCCAGCACATCATGACTTCGAACCCCCTATTGAACGACTGGGATACGCCTTTTGGTGTACCACCTTTCGAGAAGATCGACGAGAGCCACTACCTACCTGCCTTTTGCGCTGCAATGGCCGAGGAGAGGGCACAGGTCGAGACCATCACGACTTCGAGGGAGGCGCCGACTTACGCCAATACGATCGAAGAGTTGGAGCGCTGTGGCCAGAACTTGCTTCGTATCTCGCGAGTCTTCTTCGGTCTCAACAGCTCTCACTCCAACGATGAGATCCGCGATCTAGCGCGGCAGATGGCTCCTGAATTGGCGGCGCACAATGACGATATTTGGCTCAACGAGGGGCTGTTCGCTCGTGTCGATGCGGTTTTCAAGCAGCGTGATGCCCTTGTGTTGAGTCCCGAGCAACAGCGTCTTTTGAAGGAGACACACAAGAATTTCATCCGTGCGGGCGCTCAGCTCCCGACGTCGTCGCAGCAGCGCCTGCGGCAGATCAACAGCGAAGTCGCCGAGCTGTCGCAGGCTTTTGCTCAGAACCTGTTGGCTGAGACCAACACCTTCGAGATCCATGTGATGCGTCGAGAGGATCTTGGTGAGCTTCCCGCCAGCCTGGTATCGGCGGCAGCGAGCGAGGCCCGGCATCGCGGGCATGATGACGGATGGTCGTTCACCCTGGCTCAGCCCAGCATTGAGCCGTTCCTGCAGTATTCGCCGAATCGTGAGCTGAGACAGCGTTTGTTCGAGGCTTACGCCCAGCGTGGCGACAACGCCAACGAACGCGACAATAACAACGTGTTGAATCGCCTCGTGACGTTGCGTTGGGAACGGGCCGTTCTACTGGGCTACAAAAGCCACGCTCACTATGTCCTATCTGATGCCATGGCCGAAACTCCCGAACGGGTTTATGAGCTGCTGGACAAGATGTGGCAGCCGGCTCTAAGCATGGCCAGAGCGGAACGCGACAGCCTCCAAGCCATGATGCGCGACGATGGTTCGGACGAGCCTTTGCGAGGTTGGGATTGGCGCTATTACGCCGAGAAAGTGCGGCAGCAACGCTTTGCCCTCGACGAAGACGCGCTGCGACCCTATTTTGAGCTCACTGCGGTGCGCGATGGCGCATTCTTGGTTGCAAACAAGCTCTTTGGGTTAGAGCTCAGGGAGCTCGAAGGGGTGCCGGTGCGCCATCCCGACCAACAGGCGTTCGAAGTCCTCGAAGCGGATGGCACTCATGTCGGTGTCATCTACATGGATTTCTTCACCCGCGAGAGTAAGAAACCTGGCGCATGGATGAACGCGCTGCGTTCCCAGTCGAAACTCGACGGCGAAGCAGCGCCGATTGTGACCAACGACTTCAACTTCTTGCCTGCGACTGCTGAGATGCCGTCGCTGCTGTCGTTCCGAGACGCCCAAACGGTGTTTCACGAGTTCGGCCATGCCTTACACGGATTGTTGTCCAGCGTCACGTATGGGTCGTTGTCTGGCACCAATGTGCCGCGGGATTTCGTCGAGTTTCCGTCACAGGTACTCGAGAACTGGATGAGCGAACCGGAGGTCTTGCGCCTCTACGCGAGACACTTTGAAACCGGCGAGGTCATTCCTGATGCATTGATCGTCAAACTCAAGGCGGCGGAGACCTTCAATCAAGGTTTTGCCACCGTCGAATACATGGCGGCGTGTTACCTGGATCTGGCATGGCACACTTTGACGGCGGCGCCGGATCTGTCGCCCGCTGCCTTCGAAGCCCGTGAGATGGAGCGCATCGGTTTGATCGACGAGATCCTACCGCGTTACCGCAGCACCTACTTTTCTCACGTCTTTGCTGGCGGCTATTCATCGGGCTACTATGGTTACCTATGGGCTGAAGTACTGGATGCGGACGGCTTCGAGGCATTTCGCGAGACCAGCCTTTTCGACGCCAGGACTGCCGGCAAGTATCGCCGCCTGCTGAGCCAAGGAGGCTCGCGTCCTGGGATGGATCTCTACCGAGAGTTCCGTGGCCGCCCGCCCGTCATCGAGCCTCTGCTCGAGCGGCGAGGTTTGGTGTGAGCCAACCAACGAGACACGTCGCGTGAGCCAACCAACGAGACACGTCGCCTGAGCCAACCGAGGTGACTTCTGTCGAGCTCCTCAGGCCGTCTATCCGAAAAGCCATCAACCCTTGGGCTATACTCCCGGCCAATCGCAAAATAGGTACCTTTCGTTACCGCGAGGAAATTTTTGCCAGGACGCCGAACCTCTGTCGAGATCCACTCCTCTGCGATCGTCTCGGTGCGGTCAACAGTGGTGCGGTCAACAGTGGTGCGGTTGAGCGGGTTGTCTGTCCTCTGGTTGATTTTGGTGGCCAGTGAGCCGTTGACGAGTCCGATACTTTTGCCCTTGAAGAACATGCAGAGCAAGATCCCCGTGGTCTACGTACCCGGTAGTACGGGCACTGAACTGCGCGATCGTAAAACCATGGAGCTCGCGTGGGGTCGCGGGCGGCAATTGATGCAGCCCCGCGACGATGGCTACAGCCTGGTCCATCCGATCCATCGGGCTCCAGACTCCGGCGAATCACACCTCGAGCCGACTCGAGCGATCGAGAAGATCAGTCTCGCGCGGTTGTTCAACCAGGAGGTCTACGGCCCGATCATCAGGATGCTCGAGGCCAACAATTTCCAGCGTGGTGATCTCGCGGATCCAAAGCCGACCGACACGGCGTTTCTCTTCGCTTATGACTGGCGACTCGATCACCGCCTGGCAGCAGTACGGTTACTCGAGCAGCTCGAAAAATTGCGTCGAGTACGAGGTGAAGAGCGCCTGACGGTCGACTTGATCTGCCAGTCGAACGGCGCTTACGTCTGTCGGTACTTAATGAAATACGGCGGAGCGACATTGGACCAGGCCGAGGCTGGAGAGGCGCAACCGCCAGCACAGATGAATTTCCGCAAGGTCGTCCTGCTCGGCAACTCCAACGGTGGCAGCCTACGGATCTTGCGAGAGATCCACCGAGGTCGTATCTACATCGATTTCATCGGCCGTAAGTTGCAGCCGGAGGTGTTGTTTTCGCTCCCAGCCCTTTACCAGGATCTACCGTTCGTGCGTCGCGATCTGTTTATCGATGTCGAGGGTAAGTCGCTGGACATCGATGTTTTTGATGCGGAGGCCTGGCGTCGTTATGGCTGGGGGGTGTTCGCTCCCGCGACTCGGGATCGTCTCGAGCGCAAGGGGCGCGCCGACCTGTTCGGCAATGAGCAGCAGCAGATGCGCTTCTTGCGCAAGGTGTTGCGCTACAGCCAGCGTTTTCACCGACTGCTGCAACGTGATGTCGATGGTTTCGGGGACACCCGTTTCTATCTAGTGCAAAGTCATTCGGTTGACACTCCGGAACGCGCAGTCCTTGTGAAGAAGCGGGCTGGCTGGGACATCCTGTTCACCGGCGACCGGAAGCTGGCGCGCATGGGGAAGTTGCACCAGTTGGCGACGGCCAAAGGGGACGGGCACGGCACCATCGAGAGCCAGCTGTGGCTCTCCCCCCAAGAGTCGGCGGCGTTGGCTGCCGAACCGTTCTATGTCGACTACGAGCACTTCGCGCTGATTCTCCAGCCTGAGACCCACCAGCGAATCTTGGAGCACTTGCTCGACAGCGCGACGGGTTCTATTAATGAGTGAGCCCAGGAGTCGCGACGCTGCGAGAGCGGCTGCGGAGGAGCTGAGCTCCTGGATGGTCGCCTATCAGGCTGGAGAAATGACTGCATTCGAGCACCTTTATGCGCGGCTTGGGCCGAAGATCCGCAAGTACCTCATTTCTCTGACATTGAGCGTACCGCGGGCCGAAGATCTGCTGCAGGAGACCTTTTTACAGATTCATCGCTCGCGACGAACGTACTCACCCCCGCGGCCGGTGGCGCCGTGGGCATTCGGTGTCGCGCGGCATGTTTATTTGATGGACTGTCGAGCTTGGGCTCGCCGTCGCCGTTTAGAGGTCGAGCCCGTAGAGGATCTACCGGATCTTCCGGTGCCGGCGGTCGGCGAAGGAGTGGCGGATCGAGAGTGGGTGCGAAAAGCGGTGGCAGTGCTGCCCGAAGATCGGCGTGAGCCTCTCTTGTTGCACCATGTCTGGGGATTCAGTTTCAAGGAGATCGCGGGTCTGCTCGGTATTCGCGAAGGCGCTGCCAAAGTTCGAGCCCATCGGGCTAGAAAGCAGCTACAGGACTTTCTGGAATCAGAAGAAACCAACACAAATGTCAGCGCCCGGTAACCTGAGTGCAGCAACAAGGCAAAAGAGAAGAATAGGATCAGAAGGTGAAAGCCTGAAGGCTTCGACGATGAGCAACAGAATCGAACAAACGCCGGCTTATGAGACTCTGCGCGAGCAGATTGGTGACGATCTCGCGCCGGTCCGACCGTTGGCGACAACGCCGTGGCTGGTCGGTTTCTTGATCCTCTTCGTTCCGATCTGCGGCGCCCTGTTATGGCGTACTTTCGGGCCTCGTAGAGATTTCGAGACACTTGGCAGCGTGTGGCTCTGGGGGTTCTCCGCTGCCGAGCTCGTTGTGGGCGGTGTGATTCTGACCTGGATTCTGCGCGAAGCCGTGCCAGGAAGAAGCCTCAGCGCGCGAGGCATCAATGCGGTGGCAGCCTTCGGCCTGGTGCTACACGTCTTGGTGACACTCGCTACGTTTGCCCGGAGCCCGCTGCTGGTGCCAGCAGGTGTGGGGTGGATGTATGGTCTGTATTGTTTTTGTTTCGAAGTTTTCCTCGGCTGTCTCTGTCTGCTCTTCACTCTGTGGCTCAGCAGGCAAGGGTTGACGACCAGGCCGCGGCGAGTGGGTTTGCTGGGCGGTTTGGGCGCCGGTTTGGTCGCCGATGCGATCTGGCGGTTCGTGTGTCCCTACAGTGATCCCGCGCACTCTTTTGGCTCGCATATGTCGGGCATTCTGACGGTGGTGGTCGTCGGTTTGGTGCTGGCCATCGCCTGGGAGGGCTGGCTGGCGAGAGCGTGGCGTTCACGGTCCGTCTCCTGAGGCTGAAGTCCGCGGCGCTGCTGAGCAGAGCATGGGGACTCGGGCCCGAGGGCGACGGCGGCCGTGTGGTAGCCTGCGAACAAGTTCCCCGAACAGCAACAGGAGGCGATGATGCGGCAGACGATGATACAGGAGATAGAGGTGTGCCAGGAGGCGGTGGTGCGTCGCGAAGCGTCGTTGCGAGCTGAAGCTTCAACGCGATCGAAAGGGTTGGCGATTGTGCTGGCCGCGATTGTGCTGGCGTTTTGTCTGCCGAGTCTGTCGTTGGCGAAAAAAGCCGACAAAGAGGGCGCCGAGGAAGCTGCAGAAGAGTCGTCGCGGTTGATCGCCGAAACCTTTAATGGCCTCGAGCTGCGGTCGATCGGGCCGGCTCTGATGTCGGGGCGGATTGCCGATATCGCTGTCCATCCTAGTGATCAGAGTACCTGGTACGTGGCGGTGGGCTCCGGTAACGTCTGGAAGACTACCAATGCCGGCACCACTTGGAAACCAATCTTCGAGCAGCAAGGTTCCTATTCGATCGGCTGCGTGACCCTCGATCCAAGCCAGCCCGAAACGGTTTGGCTCGGTACGGGAGAAAACGTTGGTGGCCGCCATGTTGGCTATGGCGATGGCATCTACAAGAGCTTGGATGGTGGCGAGTCGTGGGAGAACGTCGGGCTTGCCGAGTCCGAGCACATTGGCAACATTGTCGTTGATCCCAGGGATTCGGATGTCGTCTACGTTGCGGTGCAAGGTCCCTTGTGGTCGAAGGGGGGCGATCGGGGATTGTTCAAGACCACAGACGGTGGCAAGAGCTGGGACAAGCTCTTGGGTGACGAGGAATACACCGGCGTCAACGAAGTGAAGATGGATCCCCGAGATCCTGATGTGCTTTACGCTTCGACCCACCAGCGGCTGCGTACCGTCGCGGCATTGATCAACGGTGGTCCTGGCTCGGGTATTCACAAGTCGACCGATGGTGGTGAGACTTGGCGTGAGCTCAGCAACGGCTTGCCAGAGGAAGATATGGGCAAGATTGGTCTCGCCATTTCACCCCAGAATCCGGACGTCGTTTACGCCACCGTTGAGCTCGGCCATCGCAAGGGCGGCTTCTTCCGCTCGGCAAATGGCGGCGGAACGTGGGAAAAGCGGAGTGACTACGTCTCCGGCGGCACCGGCCCGCACTACTACCAGGAGATCTTCGCCAGTCCCCATAAGTTTGACCGCGTCTACCAGATGGATCCGCGGCAGCACGTCACCGAGGACGGCGGTAAGACGTTTGTGCCGGTGGGTGAACAGGACAAACATGGCGACAATCATGCCCTTGCCTTTGATCCCAACGACCCGGACTATCTGCTGTCGGGCAGTGATGGTGGCATCTACGAGAGTTGGGATCTGGGTAAGACTTGGAAATTTATCACCAACCTACCGGTGACTCAGTTCTACAAGGTTGCTATCGACAATGACGAGCCGTTTTACAACGTTTATGGTGGCACCCAAGACAACAATACCCAAGGTGGCCCGTCGCGGACGTTGAATACCAACGGTATTCGGAGCTCGGATTGGTTCATTACTCTCTTCGCCGACGGTCATCAGCCGGCCACCGATCCTTCGAACCCTGACATCGTCTACTCCGAATGGCAGCAGGGTAACCTGGTGCGTTACGACCGCAAGACGGGGGAGATCGTCTACATCCAGCCGCAGCCAGAGCCCGGCGAGGAGGCTGAACGTTGGAATTGGGATTCGCCGATCCTGGTCAGTCCCCACGATCCGGCGAGACTTTACTTCGCCAGCCAACGGGTATGGCGCTCGGACAATCGCGGTGACAGCTGGCGCCCGGTCTCGCAGGACCTGTCTCGTGGGCAAGATCGTTTGAAGATGCCGATGATGGACCGAGTCTGGAGCTTCGACGCGGTCTGGGACCTGTTCGCCATGTCGAGCTTCGCCAACGTGACGTCTCTATCAGAGTCACCTCTTCAAGACGGTTTGATTTACGCCGGCACCGATGATGGTCTGGTTCAGGTCACCGAGGATGGCGGTCAAACCTGGCGCAAGATCGAAGCCCTTCCAGGCGTGCCGGAGATGAGCTTCGTCAACGATATCAAGGCGGATCTGCACGATGTCGACACCGTCTACGTCGCCCTCGATAATCACAAAACCGGGGACTTCTCGTCCTATTTGCTGAAGAGCATTGACCGTGGGCGCAGCTGGACGTCGATCGCCGGCGAGCCGGAGAGTGGTGGTATCCCGGAGCGCCACCTCGTGTGGCGCCTGGTGCAAGACCACGTCGATCCCGGGCTATTGTTCGTCGGGACAGAATTCGGCGTCTTCTTCTCCAGCAACGGCGGGGGGCGTTGGGTCAAGCTCACCGGCGGTGTCCCCAACATCCCCTTCCGTGATCTGGCGATTCAAAAGCGCGAGAACGATCTTGTCGGAGCGACGTTCGGTCGTGGGTTCTACATCCTCGACGACTACACGCCGTTGCGCGGCATGTCCGAAGACGCCCTCGAGCAAGAGGCTCATCTTTTCTCGGTGAAGGATGCTTGGTGGTATATCGAGCGTCGTCCTCTTGGGCGAGGTGAGAAAGCAACCCAGGGCACCGATTTCTTCATCGCCCCCAATCCACCGTTTGGTGCCATCTTCACTTATTACTTGCGGGACAGTTTGGAGTCGCGCAAGGCGACGCGCCGCGAGCAGGAGAAGAAGATTCAGGAAGAGGGTGGTGACAATCCCTATCCTGGCTGGGATGAGCTGCGTCGCGAGGCGCGGGAAGAGGAACCGACGATCGCGCTCACCGTGCGTGACTCTGCTGGAGAGGTGGTGCGTCGTCTCTTCGGTCCAGCCAAGGCCGGCTTTCACCGTATCGCCTGGGATTTGCGGTATCCGTCAACCGCGGCCTGGAGCACCGAGGTGGATTCCGACTTCCCTGGTGGCGGCGGCTTCTTGGCGCCGCCAGGTTCCTACCGTGTGAGCCTGGCAAAACGGGTTGAAGGCGAGTGGACCGATCTCGGCGAGGCGCAGACGTTCGAGGTGGTGCGTCTAAC
>JAJCXQ010000176.1 GCA_029263355.1 Acidobacteriota bacterium
TTCCAGGAAGAGCTCGACGAGGTGCCGCCAGTTTATGGCGTCACCCGGCCACCTCGGACCTGGAATCCGATCAAGATCAACTTCCAGCATCTGTGGCTGCTGATGCAGGACGCATGGCGTGCCGACCGCTGGATCGACAAGGTGCGGATCTGGTTCATGCCGACCGGCTGGCGGCCACCGGATGTCACGGACCGCTTTCCGGTGCCCAAGATTGAGGATCCGTATGGCTACCAGAAGTACGCTACCGAGGCGACGTCGCGAATGGTGGTCTGGTCGTGGTTTCAGTTCGTAGTCACGCTTTTGCTCCTGATGTTTATGTTGGGGCGCTTCACCGACATCGGGTTTCCTGGACTGTTTGTTTACGGCGGGTTTATCTTCGTTGCCATTTATGGCTACACGACGATGATGGATGGTTCTGCAAGCGGTATGTGGATCGAGTTGGCACGGGGCGTTCTCGGCGTCGCGACGATCGTCCAAACGGGCGGTTGGTTTGGTATCGACGAGCTCATTCCGTACGGCTCCAGCGTGGTTCTCGCCTACTTTGTTGCGACCGCGGTCGGTGGGCTCTATTTTGGACGTTACGAGTTGCCACGGCCGGCGCCGCTGATGATGCCGTCCGGCACGCAGGCCGCAGAGTAGCCGTGTCTAGGGCCTTTTTCCTCCGTTTCATGCGGCATTTTCAAGTCCAACACCGTCGTCAGTGTCGCGCCGAGCGGTGGCAACAGGTACGATAGCGGGCATGCGGACCGGGTATGTCACGTGGTGCTGTCTGTGCCTCGCCGTTGTCGGTTGGGGACCGGCGGTTGCCGGCGATCAGCTAGAAGAGGCGCGGACGTTGGCCCGGGCTGGCCAGCACGCCGAGGCGGTGCCTCTCTACGAAGGATTGATCGCACAAACAGAGCGGATTCAGGGGGGCGACTCGGAGGAGTTCGTCTCCCTGTTGCACGAATTGGCGGTGCAGCGTCACGCCCTCGGTGAGGTGGGGGAGGCGGAGACCTTGTATCAGCGCTCAGTGGATGTCGCGCAACTTCTCGGCGGGGCACGCAGCGCGTTGTTGGTTCCTGGGTTGCGCGGGTTGGCAGCGCTAGCGGCGGGTAAGGGCAGCATCGACAAGGCATTGTCGTTCAACCTGCAGGCTCTGAGAATCCAGGAAGCAAGCAACGATCCGAGATCGGAGCGGGCCCGGACCCTGGCCGAGATCGGATTACTCAGTCAACTCCAGGGCCAAGATCACTTCGCCGAACACTTCTATCGTGAGGTGCTCGAGATCGATGATGGAGAAGGGCTCGAGGGCACCGAGATCGCGACCATTGCAGGCAACCTGGGGGCAATGTGCGCGCGCCAGGACCGTTATCTCGAGGCGGAACCCTTCTATCGCCGAGCGGTCGAGGTTCGTGAACGGTTGTTGGGTCCGGAAGATCCCAGTTTGGCGTCTGTACTCTTCGACTTGGCGAACCTCTACCTGCGGCTGGATCGCCTTCCGGAGGCGGCTCCTCTGCTCGAACGAGCTCTACGCATTCGCGAGAAGGTCGCCCCCAACGATCTGGCGTTGTCCGACATCGTGAGCCAGCTCGCTGCGACGTACCATCAACTTGGGCGGACCACTGAAGCGGATCTTCACTTCGGTATGGCGAAGGCGATGTTGGATGCTTTGTGTACTGGACGAGAACAGACCGAGGCCTGCCGGAGCTCGATATCGACGTATCGCGAGTCCAAGAATCTGGCCCGAGATGCGCCAGCCCGCATCGCCAGCGTGCCGCCGTCCTCGCCTCCGCCGTCCTCGCCTCCGCAGCTGGTGCCTGAACCGGTGCGAGCTGTGGCTCAGTCGGATCCCAAACCGACGGTGACGGTCCCGCCGCCGTCCGCAGCTTCGCCGTCATCCACAGTATCGACGCCAACTGCTTCGCCAACGTCGACGAGGACGGGAAAGTTCTATCGCGCGCAACTCGCTGCGCGTCCTGAGCGAGACGAAGCAACACAGTTCCTGCACGAGATTCGAGACGCCTACCCGGACCTTGTGGGCAGTGTTCCAGCGGCCATCGTGCGGGTTGATCTCGCCGAGCGCGGTATCTGGTTTCGCATCCAGGTCGGGGAGTTCGATGAAGCCTCTGGCGCCCGGAAGTTGTGCCAAAAGCTCGTGGATCGCGGCCACGACGGGTGCTGGGCGGTCGAGGCCGTGGCTGAGTGATCAACGCCGGCAACGAACGCATCGTTAGGGTCGACTTCGAGGCTCCAGACGACTTCGACCGTTGGCAAGCCTACCTCGCCACCCACGACGACACCCATTGCACCGATCACGCGCAGTGGCGTCGGCTGTTCCGAGAGCTGTACGGAATTCACAACTATTCCTACGTCTTCGTCTCCGACGGTGAGGTCCGGGGTTTGGTATCACTCTACCGTTTTCAATCACCCTTTATGGGCGACTTTCTGGTCACTAGCCCTTTTTTTGGCTTTGGAGGCTTGGTCGCGGATAACGAAACGGTACGGGATGCGCTGCTTGGCAAGGTAAGAACGAAGGCCGGGGCTCTTGGCGTCGACTACATCGAGCTGCGGCTTCGCGACCGGCTGCCGCCGCCCTTCGAAGCCGCTGAAGACTTCCTGGAATCTCAGCTCGATCTGCTCGGGACTCCCGAGCAGGTTTGGAAGGAGCAGCTTTCATCGAACGTTCGCCAGAATATCCGGCGCGCTCAGAAATCGCAGCTCGACTTCAGGATGTCGACCGACCCGCGGCCCTGCTACCGGCTGCTGTGCCGGACACTGCGCGCTCTCGGCACACCGTTTCACGGCGAAACATTTCTTGAGCGTCTGCAACAGCATTTTGCCGCCGAAACATCGTTCTCAGAAGTTTGGTACGAGGGTGAGCTGATCGCTGCTGGGGTGGTCATGAATTTTGGCGACTGCCTCATCACGCCATTTATCGGCAACCTCAAGCGACACGGTCGGCTGCGGCCGAACTATCTTCAGTATTGGGGCATCATCGAATCCTGTCTCGCGGGTGGTGTTCGGAGGTTCGAGCTCGGTCGCAGCCCCAAGGATTCGACCCATATCCGGTTCAAACGGAAATGGGGGGCTGAGGATGTTGCCGTGAAGTACAACTACCTCGTCGTCAATCCGCGTAAGCGTTATCGAAACGTCGCGACCTTGTCACCGGCTTATCGTCTCGCGACCGAAGGCTGGAAGCGGTTGCCGCTTCAGGTCACGTCGACCCTCGGTCCGCATTTGGCGCGCTACGTTCCGTAGAGGAAGGCTACCTGGAATCCATCCATGAGCACGGTCGGACAGACGCCCGCGAGGCTTTACGCTCTGGAACCTGAGTGAAAAACTATATTTGGAAGGTGAGTGCATGAAATATGTCGTCGCATTGGACCAAGGCACGACCGGCTCGCGGGCGATCGTCTTTAATCGCCAGGGCCGTCCGCGGGGCGTGGCGAAACAGGAGTTACGGCAGATCTTTCCGCAACCGGGCTGGGTAGAACACGACGCGGAGGAGATTTGGTCCTCTCAAGCCAGCGTGATTGGCGAGGCTCTTGGGCGGGCCGGAGTTGATGCTGCTGACATCGCCGCCGTCGGCATCACCAACCAGCGTGAAACCACCATCGTTTGGGAACGGTCGACGGGAAGACCGATTGCCAACGCCATCGTGTGGCAAGATCGCCGCACCGCTGAGATCTGCGAGCGGCTGCGAGCGGAAGGCCTGGAAGGAACGATACGCGCCAAAACCGGATTGCTGCTCGACGCATATTTTTCCGCCACCAAGGTCGCCTGGCTGCTCGATCATATCGACGGCGCACGGGCCGCGGCAGAACGTGGCGAGTTGGCCTTCGGCACAGTTGACTCGTGGCTGGCCTACAAGCTGACCGAGGGTGACTTACATGTCACCGATGTCAGCAATGCCTCACGCACCCTGCTATTCGACATCCATCATTTGGACTGGGACGATGAGCTGCTCGAGACGTTCAGGGTACCGCGGGCCATGATGCCTCGGGTCGCATCGAGCTCGGAAGTTTATGGGGTGATCGCCGCTGATGTCGGCCTGCGTGGTGTGCCAATCGCAGGCATCATCGGCGACCAGCAAGCGGCGACCATGGGGCAGATCTGCGTCCAGCCGGGGGCTGCCAAGAACACCTATGGCACCGGCTGCTTCCTGCTCCTCAACACCGGCGACCAGCCCCGGACCTCGCGTCATCAGTTGCTGACGACGGTGGCCTGGCAGCGAGCCGGTCGCACCGACTATGCCCTGGAGGGTAGTGTCTTTGTAGGTGGTGCAGCGATCCAGTGGTTGCGCGACGGTTTGCGGATCATCGAATCGGCGGCCGAAGTCGACGCTATGGCGGTCAGCGTCGACGACAATGGCGGGGTCTACTTCGTGCCGGCATTAACCGGTCTTGGGGCTCCGCATTGGGATCCTCATGCTCGCGGCACCATGGTTGGGTTGACCCGTGGTACGACTGCCGAACATATCGCCCGAGCCGCTCTCGAAGGGATCGCCCACCAAGTCGCCGATTTGGCAGCTGCAATGTCCGTTGACGCGGCGGCGCCAATCCGCGAGCTGCGGGTCGACGGCGGTGCGGCAGCGAGCGACTTCCTGATGCAATTCCAGGCCGATCTGTTGCAGATCCCCGTGGTGCGACCGACGGTTTTGGAGACCACCGCCTTGGGCGCCGCCTACATGGCCGGTTTAGCCGTCGGTACCTGGGATTCGATTGACGAGATTGCCGCCAATTGGCAAGTCGACCGCCAATTCGATCCGCAGATGTCGCCAGGCGAGGTCCGTCGATTACGAGAGCGTTGGCAGGAAGCCGTCGATCGTTCCCTTGGTTGGGACCGCGAGTCTACATGAGCAGGGTGTTAGGTAGCCGCACTGGTTTGAGGAGACCAAGATGAAGCGACAAGACATGGTTGCCGATCTAGAGGTGCGATCCACTCCCTGGGATCTGATCGTCATCGGTGGCGGAGCGACCGGCCTCGGCATCGCCGTTGATGCGGCGTCACGGGGTTACGATGCTGTTTTGTTCGAACAGCTCGACTTCGCCAAAGGCACATCCAGCCGGTCGACCAAGCTGGTCCACGGTGGAGTGCGTTATCTGCAGCAGGGCAACGTGTCTTTGGTGATGGAAGCACTGCGGGAACGGGGAAGACTGCTGCGCAATGCACCCCATTTGGTCCGAGATGTTGCTTTCGTGGTTCCGAGTTACGAGTGGTGGGAATCGCCGTTTTATGGCGTGGGCCTCAAGGTTTACGATTTGCTGGCCGGCCGTTACGGCTTTGGCGCTTCGAAGAACCTGTCGCGACGCGAGGTGATCCAGCAAATCCCGTCGATCAATCCTGACGGCTTGCGAGGTGGAACCCTTTATTATGACGGCCAGTTCGACGATGCTCGGCTGGCGATCCAGCTCGCGGTGACGGCGTTTCGCCAGGGTGCGACGTTGCTCAATTACACGCCGGTGACCGGCCTGTTGAAGGATGCTGAGGGAGCGATCACCGGGGTCGAGATCCGTGATGCCGAGACCGGCGTCGGCCGTCAAGTTGCGGGACGAGTGGTGATCAATGCCACCGGTCCATTCACCGATGGCATCCGCCGTTTGGATCGTCCGGACGCGCCCTCTATTGTCGTGCCGAGCCAAGGTGTTCACCTAGTGCTCGACCGGGAATTTCTGCCCGGCGACAGTGCCATCATGGTTCCCCATACCAACGACGGCCGAGTGATGTTCGCTATCCCATGGTACGACGTGGCGGTTGTCGGAACCACAGACACGCCGATCGATACGGTCGACGTCGAGCCGCGACCGCTGGCCGAGGAGATCGAGTTCATTCTCGACACCGCCAACCGTTACCTCGACCATCCAGCTACTCGGTCCGACGTCCGCAGTGTTTTTGCTGGTATCCGGCCGTTGGTGAAGGCTGGTGACGGCGAAAACGATGGCGGCGGAACGGCTGAGCTTTCTCGCAGTCACAGCCTCTTGATCGACCCGGTTTCTGGGCTGCTGACCGTTGCCGGCGGCAAGTGGACCACCTACCGCAAGATGGCGGAGGATGCGGTGGACCATGCGATCGTCCTGGCCGACCTCGAGCCCAAGCAGTGTGTGACCACCGATCTTCCGATCCACGGTTACCATCAGAACGCCGATCGTTTCGGCCGTTTGTCTTTCTACGGCTCGGATGCGGTGACGGTCGAGAACTTGATGCAGTCACAAAGCGGTCTGGCGGAGCCCGTCCACCCGGATCTCGAGCTCACCGTTGGTGAAGTGCTGTGGGCCTGTCGCAACGAGATGGCGCGCACCGTCGACGACGTGTTGGCCCGCCGTTCGCGGTCGCTGCTGTTCAACGCTCGGGCCGCTTTCGAGGCGGCGCAGAGAGTCGCTGAGATCATGACCGAAGAGCTGAGGAGAGACCGCGACTGGGGCGAGCAGCAGGTGACGTCTTTTCAAGCCCTTGCGTCGGGCTATCGCATCGCCGATGACAGTTAAAACACTGCAAGGCCTGGCGGAGAGCCCTTCGTTCTTGTCGAGAGTCAACCAACCCAGCACCATGCGTCAGCACCTTTGCCTTTCGATTCATCGGCCTGACTTCCGCTAGGATAACGTCAGTTTTTTCGAACTCAGTCGCAGACGCGAGGTAAGGCGAGTCATGAGAGAGAGACGCCGGGGATTCCTGCTGTTGTTGTGGGTTCTGTGGGCTTGGGCGCCGTCAGCCGGCGCCGAGGGCACATCTAGTGCGGAACACCCTGTGGTGCGGGTTGGTGTCGTGTTCGACGGTGAAGCGACGGTCACGGGCGAGCTCTTCCAGCAGATCAAGACCGAAATCTTGACCCTCACCGACGGCGAGTTCGACGTTCGCTTCAGCGATCGCAACGTTTTGTCGGGCGACTGGAGTGAAACCAGCAT
>JAJCXQ010000177.1 GCA_029263355.1 Acidobacteriota bacterium
AAACCATATATCATGATTTGTAGTATACTCACCGTTTCTGTGTTTAACCGACTTCCCTTTTGTTTTTTGTACACGATAAGAAGGGCGTTTCCCGGCTTTTATCAATAATTCCCCAATCCCATCAGACATTAGTTTTGACGATGTGGTGTAAACACGCTCATTTTTGAATTTATGATTTTTAAAAACCCTGCCTTTTCTCTCGTGACCGTCCCCTTTGCAATAAGCATCTAGGAACCTTAATAGATGTATAGGACTTAATTTCTTAATCTCATCTGGTATAAATTTTTCATGGCTTTCACCGAACTGGGATAAATAACTCCTCAAAGAATCGTTTCTAAACCTAACACGATCTTTTTTTGCAGACATGTTTGCGTGATCCATCCTACTAACAAGATCAACAATATCCTGATAATTAGAGCTATTCTTTTCTGAGCATTGGTGAATGATGATTGATTTTCTATTAAAAGAACCTTCGCTTAACCACCAACCCATAAATTCACAAAAATCACCCGTATCATATGTTTGCCCATTAACATTTATAGTTTTACAATCATCACCCACCCATTTAGACGATCTATAAAACTTAGTTTCGTTTTTAACGTCTTTCGCTTTTATAAATTCCCAATTGCGTTTATTTGTCCATTTTCTTTCGCGTCTCAAACAAAATACATCGTGATCAGGGGTCACAAGTAAATCAAAATTACGGCTTGAGAAGTGAACCATTTCTGGTTCTT
Source organism: Acidobacteriota bacterium (assembly GCA_029263355.1). Classification (GTDB taxonomy): domain Bacteria; phylum Acidobacteriota; class Thermoanaerobaculia; order Multivoradales; family J023; genus JAAELT01. The sequence continues at coordinate 735 of JAJCXQ010000177.1, forward strand.
CATGCTCAAAAGTTCTAATAACGGGTTTATAGTCAAGATCGAATGTCTCTGGATTTAAAGATAAACATTGGTCACCAACCTTCATATCTTTAACAAATGTCCATCCGCTACGCGTGTATATCTCTGTGTCATCTGAATAAGAGTTAGGATGGACAGGAATTAACCCACGCGCTTTCTCAATCGTGTAGATTTTCCCCTCAAGAGCTTGACATTCTGGACATACATCATCATCACCAGCGGTAGTAAACTCAGCCATTACCTCAACCCCTTCGACACCAGCTTCTTGATACATGTTCAAAGTAGCATCTGCATGAGCTGCGATTATTTCGGTGCGAGCCAACAATCTGGATCTTGTTATTCCAATTTTCGATACACGATCGTTTATATTCTTTGCAACAGCTTTTGCACCTAAACCGTCAATAATCCCACGCGCAAGAACAGAGCTTATTTGTTTATCCATCTCTTGAGTGATGCCTTGAAGATTGCTAAATGCGCGTGTGTAAATGATACCTGCTGTATCCGCATGAATAGGACGATTAAAAGCACTATCAATAAACCGATCTGAAACACTAGCGCCTTGTCGTCTCATTCTTGTTGCTGATTGTCTTAATGCTTTTTTATATGAACTCTCGATATAAACATTTTGCCATGAATTGCTTGCAGCGCTGGCAACCGTAGTACCGCGCTGAATGCCTAGAACCTTAGATCTCTGTTCTCCCTCTAGCCAATCCATAAACAAGGCCACTTTTTCAGGGTTCCTTGCAAAATCAAAAGACCCCGATGGAATAGCGTCATTGGTTTTTAGTGAGAAAACATCATTAGTGATAATTGATTTATTAATATCACTAATGATTAGTTTATACCGCCTTTTGAAATCTGCTTCCCATCGTTTTCTTACAGTTGTCGTTCTTGTAGGATCGTACCGATCACTAGCATTAGTTCGTATGTGACATTTGCATGTTGACATTGTTTTGGCTCATAAATGAAAGTTCTCTAAAGTTTTTAAAAAGCTCGTCTTCTTCGTTTGATTTTAGGTCATCTTCTTCTTCTTCATCTTCATCTTCAATTTCTTGATCTTGTGATCCACTTCCATTATTAGCATCATCATCTTCAGTTTCAACAGTTTTCTTTTCATTATCGTTTTCAGGTTCTTCAAAATCAAGTTCTTCATCCTCCTCAACAATAACAGGATAAGCTTCATAGTCAATTTCGGCATCTAATCCTAAAATCTTTTCTCTGAACTCACCAATTGGCATAATGTCTTGTGCCATTGAATTAGAATATGTAGCAATCGCTTGTGTTTTCTTGGTCGCAATATCTGCTTTTTGTTGTTCATTCAAGCCAGCGTCATTTGGCCAACAAGTTTTGAATATACCGTTAGGCTCTATCACATTACCAGTATCAATCATTTTTTGAATGAAAGTTTCTAGGATCATAGGGGCCGCGAATACGCGTCTTCTTTCATCAATCCGGGATGCAAAATTGTTCTCATCTTGAGATGATGAAAGTTCCCCTCGTTCGGAACCTGTCAAAATCCGCTTTGGCATACCAACAGTGCCAGAAATCAAATCAAGCAAAACATCAACATTAGGTTTAGGGTCAGGAACAGACAACGAAATAGGGCTGACTGTGATCCCTTTACCAATCATAAAACGCTCTAATTCATGCGTATATTTTTCAGCGCTTTCTTTCATTTTCGTTTTGTCTTCATCTGAGAATTTTGCTTCTTTATCAGCACTAAAAACAAAACCACCACGCCCGTTTTGCCAAAACATCTCAGATGAACCGCCAACAACCTTTTCAAGATCTTTGAGACGATTATAAACAGGCATCAGCCGAGGAATACCAAAAACATCATCTTCGTCGAGAAACTCAGAGACATGAATAACTCTTGAATGGTGTACATTAAACGCACTTAGATTTGATGTTTTCTTGTTGTTATCACTTCTAGGGTTAATCGTGTAAATTTCTGGCAACCCATACCTAGGATTATTTACATCATCCACATATTTTGTAATTTTAGCTGAAATCTCTTTATAGGGCTGGACAAATAAAAGCTCATGATCTCCATCTTCTAGAGGTTCGTTTGGTTTACCCTCATCATCAAAAGCCATGAACAAAATAGCATAAGACCCAAGGCCAGACATGCGATCTAAACGCTCAAGATAATGATAAATTTTATTATCAGACATAAAATCATTTACATCTTTTGTGAAGTCTGAAGTCTGTTCACTATCGCCATCATCATCGCTTACGATTGCCTCATTTCTCCATGTGGCCTGTGGAAATGCCGAAACGATCCTGTTTGCAATGTCATTTCGATAATACATGGCTTCAAGATCTTCAACTCGCAAATCCCTATCATAACCAAAAGTTTGATAAAGATTTCGCTCTCTGTTGTGGCTATATCCTAAGAAGTTCGCACTTCGAATTCTACTTAATAAACCTTGATCCGTGCTCAAATCACCAAACCCCTATATCTTTTTCATCAGCATATAAATTAAATAGTTCACTTATCCCGGTCACACAAGCGTCGGCGCTGTTAGGAGATTTTGTTCCTTTGTATACAGCGGTTGAAAACAAAGCGAGTTCTGCCTCTAATTCCGGAAAATACCCCAAATGCTTAATCTTCTCTTCTTCGTAAAGCCCTGCCACTGGTTCGGCCCTAATATGTTTGCCTCTTGAGACAGTTATTTTTTTAACATTGACATTCTTGTCAACTGCTTTTATATTCGAAACGACTAAAGGCCCTCCGAAATTTGTTTCTCCCAAAATAACATCAGCCCCCCACCGATAATACAAATTAACGCACGCCTTACCCCAATTTGCCGGAGTATAATAACCTGTTTCGTCTTGTAACACTATTCCCGTGCCGTCGTCAAGTAGGCCACAAACAACAATCCCGATTTTGTCGTTCGATACCTCCTCATCACTATCACAACCAGAGGGATCACAAGAAACTACAACACGCTTTAATCTATGCTCTAGCTGTTTCCATTCCAATTCTGAAACAGGCTTCTTAATCCGTTTAATAGAACCTTCCGGCCATAATGCGTTGGCAACCGCTTCAGCCCATTCACCGTCCAAAAAGCGCTTTCTATCTCTCACCGTCATATTTTCCAAAAACTCAATAGTCTCTTTTGGTAAATTCGCTGCGTTATCTTTTGGATTTAACAAGGTTGTAACATAATTTTGTGGATCTGGTAAATCTTCACCCGTCAACGGGTCTTTGTGCAAAACAAAAACCTTATACAGCCAATGAGATTTAGGTGGAGGATTACAATCGTACAACATCTTAAGTTTTAAACCACTTGATTGTGCAAGACGTGTAACCGCTTTGTTTCTTGATCCAAAAGATATTTGCGAACACTCATTCAAATACATAGTTGAATGCTCTTGGCCTAAGATTTTCTCAGCACGCTCTTTATCATCAAGACCCCCGTAAACAATTCTAGAACCATTTGAAAACTCATGAAACCAATCAGATTTGTTTAGACCAACTTTGATATTCGGAAACCAAAGCTCTAAAACTTTTGGCATTGTGTCAAAAATTATAGAGTGTTTAAGGTGATTAAATTTTTCTCTTAAAACAGCATGTGTTGAAACTTTTTTCAAAGCCCTTATGCAAAGGGCTCGACAAATGACCGTCGTTTTACCAGATCTTGAACCACCTCTTAACAAGATATGCTGTGCAGTGCTGGCCATCAACTCGTTAGCGCGGTTTTGCACTGGTGTTAATTCAGCCGTTTTTATTAATCTTGGTTCATCACAAGTTAGCATCTGTACCACTGAAGAACAAAGTTACCCCACCCCCGCTACCTTCTGGTCCATCAATAGGGGTCGGAACTTTACCCCATCCACGATCCAGAATTCTATCCATAACTTTTATCCGGTCTTCCATCGTAACATTTTCATCACGAACCCACTTGAAAAGGATCTCACCAACTTCCGGCCCTTTGGCGCGTATAATATCCCTCAATGTATGGTCAGCCTTCGGCCTACCCTTCGGGTTGCCAGCATCACCCTTCTTAAAACTAGTAGGCTGAGCTTTGCTTTTCCCGCGGACACCCTTAGGTCTACCAATCTTTTTCTTTTTAGGTTCTTCAGTCATTTTTACACTTTTGTTATAAGGTTACAATTCCATTTCCTCAAAGAGACTTGCATTTAAAATCAACTAATATTTCTTTGAAAGAATAGGATGCTAAAGCAGTTATTAAAGTCATTATTTAAGCTCTCTAAACTCTTTAGATATATATCAACTGCACTTAAAAAGTTAATTAGGCGTTTTTTAGTTTGGAGGCACAAACGAATGACAGACAG
>JAJCXQ010000178.1 GCA_029263355.1 Acidobacteriota bacterium
GAAGCCTTCGCCGAGCTCGACGACCCACAACAACACATTGCCGAGGTGCTGTTTCGCGCCCTGTCGGAACGCGGCAGCAGCCAACGCGACATCCGCCGACCGGTACGCCTCGGTGACGTGGCCCACGCCGCCGAGGCGTCCGTGGAACAGGTCGCGGACGTGGTCGAAGTTTTCCGTGCCCCCGATCGTAGCTTCTTGACGCCACCGGCCGGCGTCCCACTCGACGAAGAGTCGATCGTCGACATCAGTCACGAAAGCCTGATCCGTCAATGGAAACGCCTCAGCGATTGGGTGGATGACGAAGCCGAATCGGCCGAGATCTACCGCCGCCTGAGAGAGACCGCACGGCTGTGGCAGACCGATCTGGCGGGGCTGTGGAGCTCACCGGATCTCGATCTCGCCCTGGCCTGGAAGCGCCAACAACAGCCGACCGCCGCCTGGGCCGAACGTTACGGTGGCGGCTACGACCTGGCGATGCAGTTTCTCGCCGCCAGTGAGCGCCGTCGCGACGACGACCTGGCAGCAGCACAGCAGGCGGAACAGCAGATCGAGAAACAGCGTCGCACACGGCACTTGTCCATAGTTATGGGGTTGGGTTTGTTGATCGCGTTGGCACTGGCGCTGGTGGCGTTCCGCGAGCAGCGGCGGGCTAAGCTCCAAAAACAGCTGGCGGTGTCCGGGCAACTGGTGTCCCAGGCGAAGGAAAACCTCGATCATTACCCGCAGGTCAGTCTGTTGCTCGCCATCGAGGCACTGCGGACGGTTCCTGATCAACCGGGGCAGAGACAAGGCGCCGCACCCCGCAATACCGTCCCCCGCAACACCGTCACCGCGCAACGTCGGCCGGTCGAAACCCTGCGTCAGGCACTGAGTCTCAACGGCGGAACGGCTTTGGTTGGCCACGACGACGCCATCAGCGTGCTGACAGCGAGCCCCGATGGCCGATGGCTGGTCACTGGCAGCCGCGACACCACAACTCGTCTGTGGCGGCTTGACGATCCGACCGCCGAGCCCATCGTCCTCAGCGGCCACGGCGGGGCGGTAACCGCGCTCGCCATTAGCCCCGATAGCCGATGGTTGGCGACCGGCGGCCATGCCGACAAAGTGCTGCTGCACAACCTGCGCGACCCCGCGGCGGAGCCGATCGCCTACCGAGCCCACCAAGACTCGATCACCGCTCTCGCCTTTGGCCCCAACAGTCGCCTGCTGCTCACCGGCAGCCAGGATCGTACCGCGCATCTCTGTCGCCTGGACATGCTAAGTGATAAACGCGGAGGTGAGCCCCCAGATTCACCAACCGTCCTGGCCGGGGCCGGCGACGCCATCACAGCCGTCACCATCAGCGCTGATGGGCGCTGGTTAATCGTCGCCAGCGACGACAACGTGACCCGGGTGTGGAGCGCTTCCGAGCCCTCGACCCCACCCTCGATACTGCGCGGCCACCGGGGCCCAGTGCGATCGGTCGCGATCAGCCCCGACAGCCGCTGGCTGATCACCGGCAGCTTGGACAACACCGCCAGGCGCTGGGACCTCAGCCGCTTACAAGCCGGAGGCCAACCTGAGTCGATCGAGCTCGTAGGTCACCAAAGCTCGATCAGCGCCCTCGCGATCAGCCCCGACGGCAAATGGCTGGTCACCGCCAGCCGCGACAACACCGCCCGTCTGTGGGATCTTCCGGACCTTGCCAACAGCGCTGACGCAACGGCTGTCTTCACTGGCCACCATGGTGTGGTCAGCGCTCTCGCCATTAGCCCCGACAGCCACTGGCTCATCACCGCCAGTTGGGACGAAACCGCACGGCTATGGAACCTGCAAGGCCCACAACCGGCGGCGGCATCGACGATTCTGCGCGGCCACGACGCTCCGCTCCTCGCTCTCGCGATCAGCCCGGACGGCAGCCGACTGGCCACCGCCAGCGCAGACGGCACCGCGCGCTTGTGGCCGCTGGTCGATATCAACACTCAGGACGCCTCGATCGGTCTGCGAGGATTCAAAGATACGGTGTCCGCCGTCGCCTACAGCCCGGACGGCAAATGGCTCGCCACCGCCAGCGACGACAACAGCACCCGCTTGTGGAATCTGAGAGCCGCCAACCTAGCCGTCCAGCCCATCATCCTCGGCGGCCACCAGAGCTCAATCAATGCCGCCGTCATCAGCCCCGATAGCCGTTGGCTCGCCACCGCCAGCGAAGACAACTCGACACAGCTGTGGGATCTCACCCTGCCTGCGGCATCGTCTCCCGGGACAGGACAGCCGGGCAGCCCCATCGTGATGCGCGGCCACGGCAACTCCATCCGGGCCCTTGCGGTCAGCCCCGAAAGTCGTTGGCTCGCCACCGCGGGCGCAGGCAATGTCGCCCGACTGTGGGATTTGCTGAGTCCTGACCCCGCTGCCGAACCAATCGTCTTGAGCGGCCACCAGGACTCGTTGACCACGATCGCCATCAGCCCCGACGGTACCTGGCTGGCCACCGGTAGCCAAGACGCCACCGTCCGGGTTTGGGATCTCTCCAAAGAAGGGTTCGGCGTCGAACGTCACGTTCTGCAGGGCCACCAAGCGACCATCACCAGCCTCGCCATCACCCCGGATAGCCAACGGTTGGTCACCGGCAGTCACGACCGGACGGCTCGAATCTGGGATCTCACTGCGAAGGACCCCAACGCCGATCCCACCGAGCTCTCGCGCCTGCGGGATGCCGTCACCGCCGTCGCCGTTAGTCCCGACGGAAGTTGGCTCGCCACCAGCGATGCCAACGGAATCACCCGGCTCTGGCGGCTGCCAGACCTATCCGGCCCGATCGTCCTGCGCGACCATGACCGGGCGGTCACCGCACAGGCGTTCGCACCCGACAGCCGCTGGCTGGCCACCGCCAGCAATGACACCACCGTCAAACTATGGGACCTCACCACCCAGCCGGTCTCCCTAATCGGTCACTTACGAGGCCACGACGGCCCGATCGTAGCCCTCGCCGTCAGCCCGGACGGGCTCACCCTCGCCACCGGTAGCGTCGACGACACCGCCCGCCTGTGGCGCCGCGATTTGTGGACCCTGTCGAGCGAAGAAATTGTCGAGCTTGCCTGCCGAACCGCCGGCCGCAATCTCAGCCTCGCCGAGTGGACCCAATACCTCCCCCCCGATCTCCCCTATCGCGAGACTTGCCCAGGACTGCCACGTCCCGGTGACTGATCCGCGAGCAGGCGTCTCAGATCGAATCGGTACCGGTAGCAAATCACGTTGCAAGGCCCTACAACGCTTCGTGCAAGTTCCAGACTTGTGTTCATGCGAGCAAGGTCGCGACTGAAGCGACTGCTCGTGCGACGAAAGCGCGCGCTCGCTGATCCTCTCGCGACAGCGCGATGACGGCTCCGGAATCCAGCTCCCGCCGAGGCATAGCCCCGCAACGCTTGAGAGGCATTCGCGGGTGAGCATGGACTGGTTCGAACGACTCACGGGATTTCGGGAGGTCTCGTACGAAGAGACGAGTAGGAACCTGGAGGTTGTCGGTAACACGTTGCTCTCCAAGGTCAACCGCAAGTCATACGCTACCGGTGAACTGGAAACCCCTTCCCTCAAGGAGCTGCGCGACCGGGCTCGAGACTCCCTCGATCCACTCAACGGCCAGCTCAGGCTCACTAACGTTTGTGGTGACGTGAGGCAAATGCACCACGAAGCAGCTCACGAACACGCGATCTTTCAAGTTGCGTCGCAGTTCAACCTGCTAGAGATGGTGGGCCCCGGCGTCACTCCAGAGGATGGGGTCACTCGCTACCAAGGCGATGCGACCCAGGGTCCTGCCTGCGCCATCGCCGCGGGCGCGGCGACCGTCTATCGAAATTACTTCGCGCCGGTCGACGGTCGCGTCGGGCAAACACACGAACGGCAAATCAACTGCCTGAGGGATCTGGGCGAGTCGCTCGGCAACCACGACGGTAGGTTAGTTGATCGAGTCGCTGCCGGTTGTGAGGCTCTTCTGCCTCGCTGGTCACCGAGTCGTCTGAGCCACTCGGGTTACCCCACACCGTCAGCGCTTAACTTTCTTCGAATACCTCGACGACAGAACTGACGACCGCGGCCCGACGCACCCAGCGCTCCAAGGTGGAGAAGTCAGTCGTCGCCAATATCCGGCGTCGTTGCTCCTCCGTCAGCTTGAGGCCCCGCGCTTCCAGAACCGTCAGTAGTGTCTCGGCCTTGCCCTCAGCACGCCCCCGATCCTCACTCTCGGCCTGGACCGCTTCCAGGCTTTCGAAGCCGTGACGCTGCAAGAGGTTACGCAGCGTGACTTCCTGTCCAACCTGCCAATCATAAAGTGCCTCCACCGGCACCGGATTGCGCAGGATGCCAGGGGCTTCGAGCTCATCACCAGGATGGACAAGCCACATCTCTCGGCCGGCTTCGTGAACCTCGACCCGCCGCGGACCGATCAGCCGAACGACCCAGATAACCTTGGTACCCGCAGCTAGCAATTCCCGAATCTTGACCGCTAGATCAGCCTCGTCCTGCCCCGTGTCGGCATAATCCACGGCCAGAGGCGGGACGCCCTGCACCCAGCCCGGCTCCGACGGCACATTGCCCACCGCCACGTCGGGAGCCCGCAGCGTATCGGGAGCCGGCGAGTATCCCGTATCGACGCCGGCCGACTCGACCGCGGGATCACTTTTCAGCACTGCGGCTCCAGTTGCCGCCGCGTCCGAACCCCTGCCGCCGGTCGGCGAACACTGGATCGCGATGCCGTTGGACAACTCGTAGGGATCGCCTTCACGGATCTCATCGGCCTGGAAACGGCGAGAGGTTGGGTATGGCCGGTTCTTAGTCATTAGGTCAGGCTACCACGAGTGACCCGAAGACTCGAAGGAACTAGAAACGTCTCTGCAACGACACCACCAGATTACGTCCGGGCTCGTTCAAACCCGAGCCGTGGATGCGAAACTCCTCATCCGTCAGGTTGGCGAGAGCAGCCGAAATCACCCAACGCTGCTGGATCTCCCAGCCACCACGTAGGGTCCAGCTGGTGTAACCCGGGGTGCCGCCGGGCGGTATTCGATCGGTATCGGCCAGGTCGCGACTCGACAGCCGATCTTGACGATCGGCCAGGGTAGCAAGGACTTCGACCCAATACGGCTTGGCGGCGGGCTGCCATCGCATGCCGAGGTGGGCGGTGAACGGCATCAGGCGATCGAGGGGCTCACGCACGGTGACTGGCGAGACGGTGACCGGCGAGTCACTCAGCGCTACGGCGCTACCCTGAAACTGATCCACTTCCCCGTTGACCCAGCTCAGGGTTCCGAACGCTGAGAGATGCCTACCCCATCGGGTGCGCGCTTTGAGATCCCAGCCACGGCTGAAACCATCGCCACCGTTCGCCTTGGTCACCTCAAAATCGCCGTCGATGATGGCGCCGGTTGGCACGCGCACGATCATGTCGTCGATTTCGGTGTGGAACGCCACCAACTCCACCGAGCTGCGTGCTGTCTCGACCCTGACTCCGAGCTCATAACTGAGGAAGTTCTCCGGCTCCAAACCCGGAGACGGGGTCTCGATCTCCTGACTTCTGGCACTGTCAAAACGGGTGAGGTCGGAGAGGTTAGGGGCACGAAACGCTTGCGACAAACCACCGAAAAGACGCCACCGTCCACTCGCCAGCGGCAGCATGAAACGGGCACTGCCGACGACTTGATCCCAGTCGCCGACCACCCGAATCTGGTCACCGGTCAGCGGATCCTCTACCGCCGCCGCGTCGGCTTCAGCCCGCGAATAACGAGCACCCAGGATCCATCGAAGCCGTTTGCCCATCGGCAGCTCGTTTTGGATGTAGACCCCCGAAAGTCGGTAGCTGGCGTCATCCGCCACAGGACCCTGGATGTCGGTGCCCGTCAGCTGGCCGGTGGCGGCGAACCGCTGCCGAAACGAATCAACGTGGTCGCGGTAGGTTTCGACCCCGTAGGTCCACAACCCGAAGCGCGACGCTTTCTCGAACCGCACCCAGGCGCCCAAGGTCGCGACGTCGAAGCCTTGGAGATCGCGCTGGTCGTCGGCTCGGATGCGATCGCGATCCTCCTCCTGGCGGTGCAGAGAAAGGCTCGCCGTGAGTGCGTCCCAGAACGGCCCCGGGCGGTCATGATGCAGTTGCAGGTAAGCCAAAGTCCGACCTTGATCGAGAATCCGCTGCTTCTCGTTGCCGACCGTCGTACCACGCCAGGAGCGTCCGAAGATAGTCCGGTGGGTGCGCCAGGCGTCGTCAACCGACACTTGCTGGTAGGCGGCGACGAGCTCGGTATCAGGCGCCAGGGCGTATCGCAGCTTAAAAGACAGATCCCACTCGTCGTAACCGGTGCGGGGCAATCGTCCTTGGCCGCCGCCCGCCTCCAGATCGCCAAAATCCTTGATCGAACCGCTGAAGGAATAGCTCCACTTCGGGCCGAGGCTGCCCGCAAGGTCGAGATGTCCAAGACTGGAACGCTCCGCCGAGGCATAACGATAAAGGACGCTGCCCGCCGCCAGACTCACGCCTTTCGAGCCAGGCTCACCGGTCAGCGTTTGCCGAGTCAGTGCCTGCCGAGTCAGTGCCTGCACCGTGCCACCAATCGCATCGCTGCCGTAGAGCACCGATCCCGGACCGTGAACCACTTCCAAACGGTCGACCCCGTAGGCGTCGACCGTGTTCCAGTATTGGTTGGGGCCTTCCCTCAGAACCGAATTGTTGAGCCGAATGCCATCGATCAGGAAGACCGTTCGAAAGCCGGTGAATCCCCGCAGGTAAGGTGAGCCTTGGCCGTGAGACGTCTTCTGCACCATTATGCCGCCAACCTCGCCGAGGGCCTCGGGCAGCGTCCGCACCAGGGACGTCGAACGCAGTTCGGTAGCGGTCAAAGACTCCGTCAAGAAGGGAAGCTCAGCCGGCGCCTCCTCGTGTGAGGTGGCAGTCACCACAAGCGTCTCCTGGACCACTAGGCGCCCCTCATCGTGGACCGCCGCGGTCTCTTCAGCGTCGGACGGTTCGTCGCCAGCGGGCGGAACCGGCTGTGCCAGAGCAGAACTGCTCAGCACCAGAAGCAGGCTCCCCAATACTGTCTTGCCACCCATCATGACCTTGATTTCCTCGATCGGCCCGAGATCCACAGGACCTCCGTTACGTTCAAATCCCAGCCGATTAGCCCATCAGCCAACGTTGATCGCCGCTCATTCTAAAGGGCGAAAACGACCCCTGTGAACGATCAAACCGAGGGGCACTGAGACTCGGCATTCTTCCGCTCACACCACGGACCGGTGGCCATCTCCAAAGGCCAAAGGAGATGCCTACCGATTTGTTCTATGCGCAGGGATGTCGTGTTCGAGATCATCCCGACCTGTGCCGTACCGGCCGAGAATCACTCATCGCGATCCGTTGCGCACCCCCGCCGCCGGACAAATACCAACCCGGTCATCGCCAACAGGGCGATCAACACAATGAGGCTCGCCCCACTCAGGGTAGGTACTTCGATGACCGATCGCGGTGAGCCGAACGCCCGAATCATCCAGTTACCGGGGACAAAAACATCAACCCGGTCGAGGAATAGATCCGGTGGCAACTCGGGCTCTGGCGGCGGGTCGCCGGTCCAGATGGCGAGCCAGGATTGACCTGCGGAACTGTCGGTGTCCAGGGCGGCGGGCTCGGTGGGGCCGGTGACACCGCTCTCGACAAATCTGCTGACGACACCAACCAAAAAGTCTCCGGGACCTTGCACCGGCACCGGGGGGTCGAGGGAGTAGACCGAGAACGTGTTGCCGTCGAGCACTTGAATCGTCTCGTCGATGGTCGCCAAGAGCTCGGCACCGGTGGTGGGATCACCGTCTGGATCGCGATAGACGACCAATTGGATCGGCTCGCCGACCGCCATATTCGACCCGGGGGAAAACAGCACCCAGATCTCTTCGAGATCGTAGTTCCGAACGCTCGGACGATCGAACCGATTGAACCACAGGAATTGCTGGGCGGTCGCGGCCCCGACGCCAAAGTCTCCCTCCGCCGAGCCATCGTCGATCATCAGCTCCAGAGCAAAGTCAGGCAGAGGAGGCGCCGGTGGGCCCGCGGAGGGGGGATCTTCTCCCCGGAAACTCCAAGAGATCTCCTCCGGCAGAGCGTCAGCCGAGCCTATAGTGGGCAGCAAGAGCAGGCCGACCACGCTAAGCAACCAACAGACTCGTCCACACGCCATAAATCTCATCGCCATGCATCTCATCGACTCACTCCTCTCGATGCCCCTCGGCGGGACAGTGACCAAGCAGAAGTATTTCCGGACTCGAATCCGTCGGCGAAGAGCCCTGCATCCGATTCGAGCAAGGCACTGTCCAGGTAAGCCTCGAAACTAGCATCTGTCAGGTTGCGCAGATCATAGCTGCATAGAGCCGAAACCGCATTGTCCGGCACATTGTCGACACTGTCGAGGAAGATCCAATCACCCCCTGTGTCTCTGACGAACGCAACGTCGACGTCGATGCCTAAAGCTCGGCCGCCGCAATCCACATTCGGGAAGAACTCACACACCCGCGAGACACTCAGCAATGCCGCTGCGGCCGCATCGACATTGATCCAGCCACTGAGCCGATATCCCAGCGGCTGGGTTGCAACACATTGACCGAGAGAAAATTCACCACTCCCGACCTCGTCGGTCACTCGGGCTGAGCCGGAGACCGCTGAACCGACGACATCTTCACTGCTGTAGACGATGTTGCCGGGGGCGGGGCTCACAGTGAGCCAATCGTCGATCGAACAATCGAAAAACGAATTCTTGAAACGACTACCCTGGTCGATGCGATAGGTGCGCACAAAATCGCCGCCGCCGACGCCATCACCATCACCGTCGAGCGGGTTGCCGGCAATATCCCGAATCGCCGTTGATCCACAGGCCATCAAGCGGTAGAGGGAATCACTCAACGAACCACTGGCGAAGCTCAACCTGGCGGTCCGCGCCGGGTCGTCGTAGAGCACGGAGTTGATCACGACGGCCTCGTCGTCACCCAACACCGGGCCACACGCGCTGGTCGCGAAGTCGTGGTCCGGTCCGGAAGCGATCAAACGATAGTTGCTGGGGTTGGTGACATCATCGGGATCACTGTTCCCCGGTGGATCGCGGACATTTTCGCTGAAGGTCACCAACAGTCTGGTCAGGTTCACTTTGGTGTTCTCGCACTCTACGAGCTCACCGTCGCCAGTGTTCCCCTGGGAGTTGAGGAGAGTGACAGTTGGCGGGATGTGGTCGACGAAGGTCTCTTCACTCGCCGCATTGTCCCCCGGGTCAGGATCGGGAGTGTCGGAGGTGACACTTACACTATTGATAATCGGTCCCGCGGTAGAAGCATCCACCGACACCGCGACCGTGACCTGGCTCGACGACCCCGGCATGATTGTCCCCAGGTCACAACTCGGCACGCCGACGGGATCGTCGAGGCAGCCGGTGGTCGAGACGAAGGTCACGCCGACCGGCAAAATCTCGGTCAAGTTCACGTTGGTAGCGTTCGAGGGGCCGCTGTTCGACACCATCACGGAGTAACTCAATGGAGCTCCCGCGGCCACCGGATCCTGGGAATCCGTCAGGGTCACCGAAAGATCTGCCTGCGCGATGACGGTAGTATCCATACTGATGGAGTTGTCGGACGGATCGACGTCGTTGGCGTCGGACGTCACGGTCGCGGTGTTGGTCAACACCCCGAGAGTGCCGGCATCAACGGTGACCAGGATCGTCACCTGCTGGGACAAACCTGCGCCCAGGGTGCCGAGACCGCAGCTTGGCACGCCCGCCGGATCACCGCTACAGCCGGTGGTTCCAAACAAAGTCACCCCGGCCGGCAAAGTGTCCGTTATGACGACGTTGTCGGCGTCGTCCGGGCCGTTGTTGGTCACTGTCACGGTGTAGGTGAGGGTTGTACCTGCCAGCACTGGGTTGGGCGAACCGCTGGCGGTGATCTCGAGATCGGCGACGACACCCAAGAACTGGCCGTAAATCTCGAACTCCTCATTGACCAGAGCCCCCGAGTCGTCGTCGCCTTGCCAGACCACCAAAGATTGGTTGCGGACAGCATCGTAGACCACCGCCGGACGCAGGGCGTCGAAGGCCGGGTTGCCGTCGACAGACCCCATATCGCTGATCCGGAAGTCGTTGGCCCCGGTGGCGACGCCACCGCTCGTGAGCTGCTGGCCAAAGATTTCGAGCTCGCCGTTGGCCAACGAGTTGTCGTCACCATGCCACACCACCAAGTACTCGTTGTCGACCCCGTTGTGTGCCACCTGGGGCTCGAACGCTCCGAAGTCGATATTGCCATCGACCCCCATATCGCTGATCCGGAAATCGTTCGCTCCCGCTGCATCGCCATCGCCGTCGAGCCGCTGTGCGAAGATCTCGAGCTCTTCGTCCGCTGAGGTCTCCTCACCTTGCCAGACCACGAGGTATTCGTTGTCGTTGGAATTGTGGGCCACCGCCGGGCTGAAGGCGCCGAAGTCGCGGTTGCCATCGATCCCCAGATCGCTGATCCGGAAATCGTTGGTTCCGACTTCACCGAAGCTCGACGGATCCGCGTTCAGACGCTGACCGAAGATCTCGAGCTCACCTTCGACCAACGAACCGGTGTCGTCGTCCCCATCCCAGACCACCAGGTACTCACGCTCTTGGCGGTTGAAGGCGACCGCGACGTCGAAGGCGCCGAAGTCGATGTTACCGTCGAAGGATCCCATGTCGCTGATCCGGAAATCGTTGGTTCCGACTTCACCAAAGCTCGACGGATCCGCGTCCAAACGCTGGCCAAACACCTCGAACTCGTTGTCCACTAGTCCGGGGGGATTGTCATCGCCGGTCCAGACCACCAGATATTCGTCGTCGACTGCGTTGAACGCAACTGCCGGCCGGAAGGCTCCAAAATCGAGGTTGCCATCCGGCCCCATGTCGCTGATCCGGAAGTCGTTGGCCCCGACGGCGCCGAAACTCGACGGATCCGCGTCCAAGCGCTGGCCAAAGATCTCGAGCTCTCCGGGCACGCCGGCATCACCGGCCCAAACCACCAGATATTCGTTCGCGCTGGCGCTGTAGACCACCGCCGGACGGTAAGCGGCAAACGCTGGATCGCCAACCGCGAGATCACTGATCCGAAACGCCCCGCCAATCTCGAGACCGGTTGTGGCGTCGATCCGCTGGCCGAGGATCTGAAAGTCGTTGTCCGTCAAACCAACAGCCGGGTCATCCGCCTGCCAGACCACCAAATACTCCTGATTCAAGCTGTTGTACGCCACAGCCGGGTCCGCAGCGTCGACGCTCGGGTCACCGTCACTACCAGTTTCGCTGATGCGAAAATCGTTGGTGCCGATCTCGGGGTCGATGAGCACCGGATAAACCGCTCGAGCGAGGGCCAGCCCGTCGACTACGATCCGCAGAGACGACGCAGCCACCTCCATCGTCGCCGCGATCGGCGCCCCGGTGGCGTCGAACACCGTAACGTCACCGAGACTCACCACACCTTCCGCAGTCCGCCACAGCCAGCCACGTTCTGTCGCCTCAAAGGCGCCATCGCTGCTTACTGTCCCAGCCACCGTCAGATCGGCGCCGTTCAGCGCGAGTGGCTGGTGCAGAACAAACTGCTGCTCGACGTTGTCGTCACGCAGCACGTAACGCTCCTCGACAACGCCTCGTTCGTAGCTCACGTAAGACGGACTGCCGTGAGTCGAGGTCATCGCAGTCGGCGTCGAACTGACCGGTGCCACAGGCCCGATCTCGATCCCTTGGAGTGCTCCAGAACGAGCCGCCCCGTATGCGCCGATCGCCTCTAGGCGCCACCGCCAGTCGGGACCTCGCCTGGGTTGGAAGTCGACGCCATCAGGGCTGAAAATCGCCGCATGACGCGGATGGTCGACCCGCCAACCGTCGCCGTAAACGTGTAGGTTGTTGATCGCGGTGGCGATCGCTTCGGTGGCGGCAACCGTCGCCGGCACATGCTGAGAATGTCCACCGTGAGGGATGAGCTCAGGCTCGCGATCGACTTGCCACAACGCAAATCCAACGAAGATCAGCAACAGCAACACGACGGGTGAAGCCTGCTCGCTGAGAGACCAGACCTGTGATTTTCCCGCTCGTTCCACTCCCTTGATTCGACCCAACAGACCCTCGGCACTCGAGTCATACAACATTAGATATGTCCCACAAATAGATCCGTTCTAGAAAAGACCTGCTCAGTAGCAGGAACGGAGTTTCGGCCAACAGGCCGCACCCAAATAACAAACGACGCACAAATAGAAGGCGGCGAATATGTCTATGCTCAATAGATCAATTGCATTGTACGCCAGAGTAGCATAGTTGTTGTGTCATGGGAACTTGGAGTAGAGACAGCCAGCCGACATGGCGCGAGCACACGATCCTCATGCTGTCGTTGTTCGCTGGCTCACTCTTCCTGCGCTCCTTCTTCTCTTACGACCAGGTTTTCCTCGCGGACTACGTCCGTTTTCGAGGGACTGACGCCTGGTATCACCTCCGTCTAGTCGAGAATCTCCTGGGCCACTTTCCCCACTCCATCACCTTCGATCCCTATCTCCACCACCCGGCCGGAGGACCGGTCACGGTGGCGCCCCTATTCGACTTGGGCCTGGCTTTCCTTGCCTGGATCGTCGGCTTCGGGCAGCCGTCCGCTGAGTTGATCGATACCCTAGCGGCCTGGTACCCGGCGGTGCTCGGTGCTTTGGTTACCCTTCCAGTTTACCTTGCGGGCCATCTGCTGTGGGGGCGCCCAGCAGGGGTCGTCGCCGCCGCCCTGATCGCTTTCCTCCCGGGAAGATTTCTCGAACGCTCACTCCTCGGCTCCACCGACCATCACGTGGCCGAAGTCATGTGGAGCTCGTGGTGCCTGATGTTCTTGCTTGCCGCCCTAGGTGTGACGCGAGACACCGTATCTCCTCAAGAGACCGCATCTGCCCGAGAAACCGACCGGATGTTCCGAAGGCGGTCCATCGGCTGGTCCGTGCTGGCAGGCTTGGCTCTAGCTGCTTATCTGTTGTCTTGGCGCAGCGGCACCGCCCTTCCGATCCTGTTACTGAGCTGGATTTTGGTGCAGGTGGTCGTCGATCTTCGTGCGGACCGATCGAGCCGCTACCTCGTTCCGGCAGTGATTCCAGCGCTGTTGTCCGCCCTCGTGGCCATCCTGCCCTGGATCGATGGCCACCGGGTCCCTGCTCGCCAAGCCGTCGTACTCGTCGCCACGCTGCTGGCCAGCGGCGTGGCGATCGGGGCTGCCGACTGGATACATCGTTGGAGACAGCAACACCGTCTGACGCAACACCATCGTCGGAGACCCTCTCATCGAAAGCGATTCTTGCCCTGGGTGCTGCTGACGTTGATAGCACTCGTGGGCATCATGCCCTGGTTCGCCATGCCGCGCCAGACCGAAGAGCTTGTCCACCTGTTCCGACGGCTGGAACCCACCGAGTGGGGCCTGACCGTCGCTGAGATGCGGCCGTTGCAAGCCGACGATTCAGCCGTTGCCGCGCTCTGGCGGGAGTTCCACACCGCTGCCATCACTGCCGGTTTGGGTCTCGCGCTCGTGTTGTGGCAAGCCTGGCGCCGGGGACGCCCGGAGACCATTCTGCTGCTCGTCTGGAGTCTGGCGATGCTCTCTGCCAGCCTGGCCCAACGCCGTTTCACCTACTACCTGGTGGTGGTCGTCGCCTTGTTGAGCGCGGGGACCGTTTGCGCGTTATGGAGCGCGTTTTGGCGCTGGCAGAGCCAACGCGCCGATAACCAACAACACCGTCAGCAACAACACAACCAACGACAATACAGTCAACAACGCTCGTTAGCTTTGACGCTAGCCTTGGCTCTGTTGCTGGCGCCCAACGTCAGCCAGGCCATGAGCCAGGCACGCAAGCCCTCCGGGCCAGATCCCGCCTGGCATGCCGCTCTCAGCTGGCTGCGTTCCAATTCCCCCGACCCCGCCGAGCCCGGTTTCTACACCGCGCTCTACCCTCGACAGGATCCGTCGCAGGCGACGGCTTCACCGATCACCTATGGGGTGATGTCCTGGTGGGATCGCGGCTTCTGGCTGATGCGCATCGCCCGTCGGTCTCCGATCGCCAACCCACAGGGTTATGGCATCACCACCGCAGCCGCCTTCTACCTGGCCCAGGAGGAAAGTGCCGCCCAGCGGATGCTGGCTGACGCCGGAGCTCGATACGTGATCGTCGACAATGCCATGCCGATTCGCCAAATCGGCGGCAGCGAGATCGGCATCGGGACGGTGGCATCCATGGCGACCTGGCACCAACAGCCGGTAGAAAACCTCGTGGAACGTTACGAAATACGAGCCCAGGACGGCAGCTGGCGGCCCGTGTTCTTCTACTATCCGAACTACTTCCGTTCGATGGCGCCCCGCCTACAGACCTTCTCGGGCCAGGCGGTCCACCAGCCAGGCTCTATCTGGGTCGTCTCCTTCGAGCCTCACCTGAGAGCCGACGGAGCACTCGTCAAACGGGTGACGCGGATGAAGTCCTTCACCTCGCACCGGCAAGCAACCGACGAGCTGGCCCAGCTACCGGGTAACCATCATCGACTCGTGAGCACGGATCCAACCGCGAGTTGTGTACCGCTGGAGGCCTTGACCAGACTCCGTCGGATTTATCCTTCGGAGCGTGACAGCCTCGAGGCTCCTCCCCCGGTCCAAATCTTCGAAGTCCTCGGCTCGAGCGTCACAATGAATCAAATGCCGAGATCCTGACCGACTCGACACTCCCAACATTCCGCCTTGACGCCGGAGTCAGACCTCGAAAGCGGCCACCATCTCCGCCTGCTTCCACTTCGAGATCCCCAACGCTTCAGCCTCAGTCCGCCAAAGCGCCACCACCGCGCGTACCTGGTCCACGATTCGCACGGCATCCTTCCTAGACAACCCATAATCGCTGCACGCTTCGAGGGCGATGGACACGTCACAGTGTGTTTCCACCTCGTTGATCGCCAGCGACAGATCCGAACCCTCAATGGACGGATTGAGATCGAATGCCGGAGAGAGGCGCAGGCCCGTAGAATCGAGAATGAAACCGTGGTTACGCAAGTGGTCGTCCGTGTTGTGGATCAAGATCGAGAAGACCACTCGACGAAAGAGCTGCTGGCAATCTGCTGCCGTAGCAGCACCGTAGGTTTGCAGAAGGTCCACGAGCTCGAGATAGCTCGCACCCGGCTCGCCATCGATCCGTTGGGTCATGGTCATCGCCGACACAAAGGCCACTCGGTCACCGCTCCGCGTGCGGTCGAATCGCTTCGAGAGAAACGTGGTGTAGGAGCTGCCAGGCAGCTGGAGGCCCCGCGCCTCCGGCACAGCGATGCCTGCACGAGCAGCCAGGCGATTCGCCACGAGCTCCCAGGCTCCTATATCTTTGGTGTCCTTCCGGCTCGGAAACTTGGCCATACAAAGTGCGCCGGTTTCATCCCGCACCGACGCCTTGGGGCGCGCTCCCCCAAGCGAGGTCCCTGGCGCAAAGAGCTGCGACAGCCAATGCTCGAGCTCCGGGTGGCTGTCGTCGTCGCGGTGTTCTTCAAAGGCCAGGCTTGCCGCCTGAAGCTTGCGAAGTGAGGCGATTGGCGGTGCGGCCTGGTGCGGATCGTCGTCTAGGAAGGGCAGACCAGACTCCGGTCGAAAGCGCAACGCTCCGAGGCGAGTCTCGTCGTGAACGCCCAACAAGAAATCCCATTCGGACAAGGCTCGCGGACGACGGCCCTCGCGGCGAGCTCGAAACGCCTCGCGCCGCTGCATCAAAACGCGACCCCAGCGGTCTGGAGAGGAGTCGAGGAAGATCCCGAAGAGCTCGCGGTTTGCGGCCGGGTACTGCGACCCGCGGACAAGATTGAGGTCAGGATCGAACGTGAAGGCATCCCCGCGCTCGAGCCAGGACCGAGCGACCTCGAAAGAGAACACATCATTCGAGCGCACCCGCTGCCGGCGAAGCCACCCCATCACCGCCGGCTCCCCGAACCGCTCTAGATCGACGCAAACCTCGACTTCGTCTCGGTGGGTCGTCAAGGCGTCTCCAGGTCGCTCGGGTCGGTCCCAGC
The DNA here is from genome assembly GCA_029263355.1 of Acidobacteriota bacterium. GTDB lineage: Bacteria > Acidobacteriota > Thermoanaerobaculia > Multivoradales > J023 > JAAELT01. The sequence goes on from JAJCXQ010000178.1 coordinate 16,053, forward strand.
CTCCCCACGGTCTGGTCGCTGCGCCGGACGTTTCGGAGCGCGGCGCCGAGTGACGAGCCCAGCGTCCTGGAGCTTGCGCCCGAGCTCATCGTCGGCTGCCAGCTTTGCAAGATCCTGCTCGAGTCGAAGCGCCTGGAGCACTCGTGCATAGATGCCAAGGGAAACTGCTGGATCACCCCGTTCGGCGCGGTAGAGCGTCTTGCGAGAGATTCCTGCTCGCTGCGCCACGGTCTGCGCCGAATCCCGCCGCCGCAGCCGCGCGAGCTCGAGATTAGCTCCGACCTGATCGAGCAGGCGACGCATACGAGGCAAGAGGGGCGGAGTAGTGCGCGGCATAATGGGTCATTATATACCCACACGTGACAGCAATGCGTATTGTATGACCCATTGCATCAGCTTCAAGGACGAGCTCCGACGATTCTTTGAAGGAACACAAGCTCGAGGAAGCGTACCCAGGGCAGCGCTGCGCTTGCCCTGGGCTTCTGTATGAAACCCGTTCCGGGTTTAAGATCAAAACGGAACGAGATCTGGAGAATCACCGGAGGGACCGACGCGCCTACCCAATAGGATCTCTTTCCAAGCTCCGCTGTTCACGCGTCGCGGTGGCTCAAGTCAAAATCCTTGACGTGTTGCCGAACCTCTGGATCCAAACCATCACGACGGATCTGCCCGAGCATCTCGCCGAACTCAGCGGTGTATTTGTAATCCGCAGGCTTGGGATGACCGCCGGGGACTTCTTTGTCGGTGACAATCTTGGCACCTTCGACGCCAGTGTCAGAGGCGTAATACTGGGAGAGCACTAGGATGCGGCTACCGACGAAGAGGGCTTCTTCGAGATCGTGGGTGACGAAGAAGATGGTCATCTTACTCTTCTCCCACAACTCGAGCATGAAAAGCTGCATCTCTTGACGTGTGGAATCGTCAAGAGCGCCGAAAGGCTCGTCCATCAATAGGATGCGGGGCTCCATGATCGCCGCTTGAGCAATGGCGACGCGTTGACGCATACCGCCGGAGAGCTCGTGGGGATACTTGCTGCCGGCTTCAGCGAGCTGCATGCGCTCCAGGTACTCTTGACCGCGTTCGGCGAAGGCGCGCTTACGCTTGCGGTAGTGCGGGTAACGCGCGAGGCGGCCGAAGATGCTGAACTCCTCGAGGTCGAGACCAAATGTGATGTTCTCGAGCACAGTGAGGTGCGGGAACAATGAGTACTTCTGAAACACGATGCCGCGCTGCCGGCTCGGACCATCAACCGTCTGTCCGTCGATCAGCAGGGTTCCGCTCGACGGCTGCTCGGAGCCGAGGATCATGCGCAGCATGGTCGATTTGCCACAACCGCTAGGGCCGACGACGCTGATGAATTCGCCCTGGCGGACGCGCAAATCAACATCATTGAGGATCGTCTTCTCGCCACCCGTTTTCATCGGGTACCGTTTGAAGACGTTTTCTAGTTTCAGCAGGTACTCTGGAGAGGTCTCGGAGTTAGACCGCTTCGGGCTAGACAACTCGGTCATCTCAAGCCTCCTCGTACTGCCAGTGATAACGCCAGCGAATGAACTGCCGCACAGCAAAGTCGGCCAGGAAGGCCAGTAGGCTCATCCAGATCACGTAGGGGATGATGATGTCCATGGCGATGTAGCGCCGCACCACGAAGATGCGATAGCCGAGACCAACAGTGGCGGACAACGACTCGCCAGCGATCAAGAAAAGGATGATCGCCTTGAAATTCAGCCGAATCGTGTCGAGGACACCAGGCATGATCTGCGGCAACACGATGTTGTACGCGACCTCCTGATCGGAGGCGCCAAGGGTCAATCCCTTGGTGATCTGCTGCCGCGGCACGGCTTTGGTGCGCAAGTACGTATCGAGGATGATGGTGGGAAAAACGCCGATCACGATCAAGGCGATCTTCGAAACTTCTCCCAGCCCAAAAATGATAAACAGGATCGGCAACACCGCCAACGCTGGAATCTTGTCGAAGAAGGTGACGAAGCGCAGCAGCAACGCCTCGACGTAGGGCAAGAGTCCCATGTGCAGCCCGATCAAGACGGCAATCGCCATCAGCGCGACGCTGATCAGGAAACGTTTGCCGCTCGAGGCCGTGTCGATCAGCAGGCGGAGGTCACCTTTGCGATCTTCCTCGAAGGCGGTGCGGTAGAAACCCTCACCCATCGCCTGGAAGGTCGGAACCACCTTGTCCTGTGGGTTCTCTTTGTGGCGAACGTGGGAGGTGTAGGCGTAGCCGATGATCGCCAACACAAAAAGCGAAGCGGAGAGGAGGATCGAGGTGACCCTCCCGGGCTTGGCGTTGATCTTGAAGAAGTTCACGTCGCTCCTGAGACTACTTCGTTCCGAGTTTACCGTCCGCCGCCATCTGCATGTAGGTGGTGTCGAAACGTAGCTTGACGTTGTTTTTGTCACCCTGGACGGTGCCATCCGGGTAGCTAATACCTACCACATCAACCGAGCGGACGCCTTCGCCGAGTAGCCCGTGCTTGAAACAGAACTGACGCACGAAGTCCATCTTCTCTTTGATCTCGTCACTCGCCGTGTAGTCCACAGCAGCTTGCGGCTGGTAGAACATGGCGGTGGTCTTCAGCTGGTTCTTGAACTCTACCGCCGTCGCACCGCTGGAGTCTCCCATGGCGGCGATCGCCTCAGCACCGGCCGGGCCGCGCTTGGACATGACCTCCATCACTTCGTACCAGGCGCCAACCAAAGCTTTGCCGAGGGCAGGGCTCTTCTTCAACACGTCGGTGCGCACCATCATGAGGTCGAGGATCTCACCCGGAATATCGGCAGAGGTGAAAATCTTGTCGACGCCGGGTGCTTGCTCGATCTCCATCACGATCGGGTTCCAAGTCGCCACCGCATCCTGGCGGGTGTCGGCGAGAAAGATCGGACCGATATCGGCATCCGACGTGTTGACGACTTCCACCTCGTCTTCGCTCATACCATTCTTCTCGAGCGCCCGCGCCAACAGATAGTGGGACACTGACAGCTCGACCAGGTTGACGGATTTACCCGACAGGCCTTTCACGTCGATGCCACCGCGGGTGAGGATCGCATCGTTGCCGTTGGAGTAGTCGCCCATGATCAGCGCGGTGGTGTCGATACCCGAGGCGGCGGGCATGTTGAGGCCTTCCATGTTGGTCATGACGCAGGCGTCGACCTGCTTGGCGACGAAAGCCTCGACGGAGGCGATGTAGTCCATACGCACCAACTCGATCTCGATGTCGTAAGCATCAGCCCACTTCTTCAAGATGCCAGAGTCGCCGGCATACTCCCAGGGCATCCAGCCAACGTAAATCGACCAGGCGACGGTGTACTTTTCCTTGGCCAGGACATTGCCTGCCCCACCGAGCATCATAGCGAGCGCCACGATGGTGATGATGAACGTCTTATGGCTGAACACCGTCTTCCGAGCAAACACAGGTTGGGTTTTCGATCGCATCTTGATCTCCTCTTTCTCGACGTGGTGAGCATCTTATTGTAGCCGCAGCCGGCACGGGACGGCAGCGCCTCTCTCTCCGCGCTCTTTCGCTCACTCCCCTGCTGATGAAGGGGCGCACGGCTGTGCGCCCTCTCAGAGGCCAGTCTCAGAGTCCGACGCTGAGGCCGATCGCCGCGGTGAAACCGGGAGTGGTGAAGCCCGGAACCTCGGAGTACTCCTCGTCTAGCAGGTTCTCCAGCCGCAGATAGGGCCGCAGCAGAGAGCTGGCGCGATAGTCGAGGGAAAGATCCAGGCGCTCGTAGTCATCCGCCACCGAGCCATCGGAGTCGATGCGATCCCGCACCACCACCAACGATGCGGTGCCTCGCAGCCGCTCAGCGGGCTCGAAAGCCAGGTAGAGGACGCTGCGATGCTCAGGCCGACGAGCGAGTTGTAAACCCGTCGTCTTGTCTTCGGTCTCGTTGAAGGTGTGGGAAACCTGGAAAAGTAACTTCTCCGTCGGCTCCCAACGGGCGGAGAGCTCGAAGCCTTTGCTGGTGGCGGTCGCCACGTTGACCAGGCCGGCCGGGAAGGTGAACAGAATCAGATCGTCGAAGTTGGTGTCGAAGAAAGTCAGATCGAGCACCAAGTGGCCGTCGAGCAGGGTCTGCTCGAGACCTAAATCAAGTCCTTCGCTGGTCTCAGGTAGAAGATCGGGATTACCGAAGCCGGGGAAGAAGAGATCGTTGAAGGTTGGCGCTTTGAAACCGGTCCCGAAGGAGCCGTGGAAACGGGTGTTTTCAGCGAGACGTAGGGAGCCGGTCAAACGGTAGGTGGTCTCGTCACCGAAGGACTCGTGGTCGTCGTTGCGCACACTCACCGTCAGATGGTGACGATCCCGCCACGACCACAGGTTCTGAGCAAAGAACGATCGCACGTAAAGCGAGGTATCAAACGCCCCGATATTTTCTGCGTCGCGCTTCTCCACCCGGTAGCCGACGGTGAGGGTGTCATTTGGTGACAACGTCAGGTCCGCTTGAGTCGAGAATTCGCTGGTCTCGCTGAGGATATCGAAGTTGCTGAAGAAGTCGTCGGGATCGGTTCCAACAATTTCGTCGTTGCCGGCGCCGAGAAAGAAGCTCTGAGTCCACCACGACCGAATCGGTGCGGTGACGGTCAAGCCGGCGGTGAGCGTCTCGTGGGTTTGTCTGCTGTTGAGATCGTCGGTTGGGCCAACGCCGAAGGTGAAGCCGTCGATATCGGTGTCGCCGTCGGTATAACGTACCGCCAAGTCGATCCGGCCATCGTCCAGAAACGAGCGCCCCAAACGCCCTGAGACGGTGAGGTTCTGCCACGGATCGTCCTCGGTGTTGCCCGCGGCTTCGCTGGCGGCGGAGACGGCATCGGTCTGAACGTCAGCAACCGCCATGCTGTAGTCCCAGGTCTCGGTGCCGCCACGCACCCCGGCTCTCAAACGCGAAAGATTGTCGCTGCCGACCTCGCCGCTGGCCCAGGCTTGCATCGGCCCGGCGCCGCGCAGGGTCGAGATGCTGACCACTCCTGCCACCGCCTCGGAGCCGTAGAGACCGCTCTGAGGTCCACGCAAAACCTCGATGCGCTCGATATGGTCGGTCGATAGATCGGAAAAACTGAAATCGCCGGAAGTGTTAGTATTGATCCGGACGCCATCGATCAGCACCAGGGTGTGCGACGAGTTGCCACCGCGGATGAAGACGCTGGTCGCCTTGCCGGGACCGCCGCTCTGGACCACTTCGAGACCAGGAACCGTGCGCAACAGCTCGAGCACGGTGGTTTTGTGACGCCGTTCGATCTCTTGACGACCGATCACCGTCACCGAGCTCCCAACCTCTTCGATCGGCGTCTCGATCCGATTGGCGCTGACCACAATCGCTTCCTGGATGGTGGTCTTCGCAACGGTGGTTTTGTCGTCACCGTCGTCTTGCTGGGCAAAGACTGAGTCGGCGAGGACTGAGCCCGTGAAGAAGAGTGTGTGGGCAGATACGAAAACAAATGCCGCTGCCAACGGCACGATGAACGTCGGAATCCGCTTTGACAAGCGCAGTTCTGATGGAAACATGGTGAATCCTTTCCTTACCCGCGAAGGATGAATCTGTATTCGGGGTCTCGGACAGGTATCCTGGCTCGACGTTCAACCTACTCACCGCGCCTTCCCGTCGTGAAAGTCTGCGATCCGATCGGGTTTGATCCCATCGAACAGCACCGACAGTGGCTTCGTGCGGCTTTCGTCCCGTATACAGTCGCGGGGCGGCGGGAGATTCACACTCCTCTTCCCTGGATCCGAGTCGTCTGGAACGATGTTCTGATGATGCCGGGGCGATGGCCCGGGTAGTTCACCTCCTACTTGGTGATGGAATGTTTACGACCGCGGCATTATAGCCAGATCCGTCGCCCGCCATCAGGAGAACGGGCGGCTGTGGATCACGCCACATTGAGTTAATCAAATCGCATCCAGAAACAGTATATTTCGAGTCAGTCAGGTCGAGTGTGTGGAGCGAGCACGGCCGAGGATGTCTGAGCCTGCTCA
>JAJCXQ010000179.1 GCA_029263355.1 Acidobacteriota bacterium
TACGTGATCTACACCTCGGGGTCGACCGGCCTCCCCAAGGGTGTCGCTGTGACCCATCGGGCTGTGGTGAGATTGGTGCTCGGCGCCGACTATCTGGCACTGGGCGCCGGCGACCGGATCGCGCAAGTTTCCAACTTTTCCTTCGATGCCGCGACCTGGGAGATTTGGGGTGCACTACTCACCGGCGGCACTCTGGTCATCGTGCCGCGGGATCTTCTGCTGTCGCCGGGCGCCCTTGCCGCCCACTTGCGGGATACAAACATCACCCACATGTTCTTGACCACGGCGCTGTTCAACCAGGTGGCGCGCAGCCAGCCGGATGGTCTGAGCTCGTTGCGGGCGGTGCTCTTCGGCGGCGAAGCTGTTGATGCCGAGGCCGTTCGTCAAGTGTTGGCAAACGATCCCCCCGATCGTCTGTTGCACGTTTATGGGCCCACCGAGAACACAACGTTCTCCACCGCGCATGAGGTTGCTAGGGTCGCTCCGCGAGCGTCGACCATCGTGATTGGAAAACCGATCGCAAACTCTACTGCCTATGTGTTGGACCGGGCCCTACAACTGGTCCCCCACGGGGTGTTCGATCAGCTGTATCTCGGCGGTGATGGTCTGGCTCGGGGTTATGTGAGCCGCCCGGGGGCGACCGCGCAGGTTTTTGTGCCGTCGCCGTTTGGGCACCCCGGGGCGCGCCTCTATGCGACCGGTGATGTGGTGCGTCAAACCGCGGCAGGTGACGTCGAGTTTCGAGGTCGTCGCGATCACCAGGTCAAGATGCGTGGGTTTCGGATCGAGCTCGGTGAGATCGAAGTGGTTCTGGGGGCACATCCCGCGGTGCGGGAGTGTGCGGTGGTGGTGCACTCCCGTGCGTCCACCAATGCCCAAGCCGGTGCGGATGGAGCGCAGCGGCTGGTGGCGTTTGTGAGTGCCGAGCCGGCGACGAGCCCAAGCTCCGCTGAGCTCAAGAGCTTTCTGAGTCAACGTTTGCCAGCCTATTTGGCGCCACAAGGTTTCACCTTTGTGGAGCGGCTGCCACTGGGGCCAACCGGCAAGGTTGATCGCGGCGCGTTGAGTCGCCTCGAAGTTGAGTTTGCGACCGACGAAACGGCTGGTGCGGAGCCGATGACGGCTGACGAGGAGATCCTGGCGGGGATCTGGTCCGAGGTTTTGGGGGTCGAGGGGGTTGGGCGGCGTGACAACTTCTTCGATCTCGGAGGCCACTCCCTGTTGGCGACACAGGTCGCTTCTCGGATTGAGCGCGCCTTCGGTCGAGAGATCTCCTTACGCTCGCTCTTCGACGCTTCCACGATTGCGGAACTTGCGGAGCTGCTGAAAGCCGAAAGTGTCTTTGATGCAGGGTTGGCGCCGCCAATCGGCGCCGTCCGTCGCGATTCGGACCTTCCGCTGTCTTACGCCCAGCACCGACTGTGGTTTCTCGACCGGCTCGAAATCTCCGGCAGCGCGTACAACGTGCCGTTTGCGGTGCGTCTGCAAGGGCCGCTGTCGGCGGCTGCCCTGCGCGCTAGCCTGACGACGATCCTAGCGCGTCACGAGGTGCTCCGGACCAGTTATCCAGCGCTGGACGGGACTCCCAAGCAGCACATCCATGAGCCGGCGGACCTGCCGTTGCCAGAAGTGGATCTACTTGGGATCGAGCCGGTGCAGCAGCGGCATGAGCTCGAGGCGTTTCTCTCCGCGGAAGCGCTTGGGGCGTTTAATCTGTCCACCGGACCGGTCTTGCGGGCGACTCTCGTGCAGCTGGGAGCTGGCGAGCATGTGCTGGCGATCTCGATGCATCACATCGTGGCGGATCGGTGGTCGATCGGCCTGCTGTCCCGCGAGCTCGAGTCCCTCTATCGGTTCTATCTTCACGGCCAAGCAGCCAGCCCCTTCCCATTGCCGCCGTTGCCGATCCAGGTCGCCGACGTTGCTGTCTGGCAGCGTCAACAGCAGGACAGCGAGCTGTTTGGTGATCAGCTCTCCTATTGGAGGGAGTGTTTGGAGGCCGCGCCTGCCCTCCTCGAATTGCCGACGGATCGGCCGCGGCCGGCGAACCTGAGCACCCGGGGGCGGCATCTGCCCTGTCGTTTCTCAGGCTCGTTGTTGGCTGATGTTCGAGCTTTGGCCCGCGCCAGTGACGCGACCCTGTTCATGACGGTCCTGGCGTCTTTCAAGGCGTTGCTCGGGCGTCTCGCCGGGTCAGAGGACATCCTGGTGGGAACGCCGGTCTCCAATCGTCAGGCGATCGAGACCGAGGGGCTGATCGGCTTCTTTCTCAATACGTTGGTGCTGCGGTCGGATGTGTCCGGAGGTCTGACTTTTGTCGAGTTGCTGGGCCGCGTCCGTGAAACCGCTCTCGCGGCCTACAGTCATCAGGATCTACCCTTTGAGCAGTTGGTTGAAGCGTTGTCGCCGGGGAGATCACTCAGTCGCGAGCCGTTTTTCCAAGTCATGTTTGCCCAAGGGGATGGCAGGGCCTGGGAAGGGCTGACCCTCGAAGGCATGACCTGCCAGCCGGTGGAGATTGAAGTCGCGACGTCGAAGTTCGACTTGACCCTGTGGCTCGACGCCGTTGAAGACGAGCTGGGTGGCATGTTGGAGTACAGCGTCGAGCTCTTCGACGCGACGACCATGCGGCGCTGGATCGGACATCTGCAGAGCCTTTTGGAGCAGGTCGTCGCGAGGCCGGAAACCCGGATCACGGAGCTGTCGCTGCTGCGTGCCAGCGAGCGCCAACAGTTGTTACGAGAATGGTGTAGCTCGGGAGGCGACACGTTCGACGAGGCGTCGACCAGCAACACGTTGGACGGGACGTCCACAAGCGACACCAGCTGGGCAAATGTGGTTGAGGTTTTCAGGTCTCGTGCGACGACCAGCGGCGCCATGCCGGCGGTCACCTTTGGGGCCACTAGCCTGACCTATGGCGAGCTCGATCAACGATCCGAGCGACTCGCATGGCGCCTGCGTCGGCACGGTATCGAGCTTGATCGGGTGGTGGGGCTGTTTGCCGAGCGTTCGTTGGATCTCATCGTTGCCGTCTTGGGGATCCTCAAGGCAGGGGGGGCCTACTTACCCCTCGATCCGGCCTATCCACGGGAGCGGTTGGCCTTCATGTTGAAGGACTCCGAGGCGACGATTGTTTTGACTCAGCAGCGGCTGGTCGATCGGCTGCCGTCCTCCGACGCCCGGACGATGGTGATGGACGAGTTGTTAGGGGAGGAGTGTGCCGAAGACGAGAGCGCCTCTGCGCAACGGTTCACAACTCAACCAAGGGCCGAGAGTCTCGCCTATGTGATTTACACCTCGGGCTCGACCGGCCAACCCAAGGGCGTGGCGATGACTCACGGCGTTCTCACCAACCTGATCGCCTGGCAGGTCGAACGAACCCTCGAGCCAACGGCAACGGTTTTGCAGTTTGCCCCATCGAGTTTTGATGTGTTCTTTCAAGAGCTGTTCTCGACCTGGGCGGGTGGTGGCCGTTTGTTGTTGATCGACGAAGATCAGAGACGTGACCCGGCCGCTCTCTGGACGTTGATCGCTCAGCATGACGTCAAGCGGCTGTTCTTGCCACCGGTTGCACTCCAGAGCTTGGCCGAGGCGTGGGATCCCGAGATGGTGGAGAAGGCCAGCGTCCAACAGATCTTTACCGCTGGCGAACAGCTACGGTTGACACCCGCGCTGCGAACGTTGTTGGCTGAGCTCGGTGGTGAGCTGGAGAACCAATACGGTCCCTCGGAAAGCCATGTGGTGACGGCGGCGACACTGTCGGGTGATCCATCGTTGTGGCCCGAGTTTCCGACGATTGGCCGGCCGATCGACGGCAGCCGGATTCGATTGTTGGACCCGACTTCGAGGCCGGCGCCGATGGGTATCCCCGGGGAGTTGCTCATCGGTGGTTGTACGGTATCTCGCGGGTACTTACACGAGCCGCGACTGACCGCGACAAAAGTCATTCCCGATCCTTTTGTTGCTGGCGGGCGCCTCTACCGCACCGGCGACCTGGCCCGCCATCGGCCTGATGGCGCGATCGAGTTCCGCGGGCGAGTAGACCAGCAGCTCAAGGTCCGTGGTTTTCGGATTGAACCGGGTGAAGTTGAAGCGGTGCTGGCCCTGCACTCGGCGGTGAGGACCTGTGTGGTGACCGCCTATGACGGGCACCTCGTCGCCTATGTGATCGCAGACTCGCTGTTGCCGCCGGCCGCCGAGCTGCGTCGAGCTCTGGCTGAGAAGCTGCCGGATTACATGATTCCGGCGATCTTCGTGCCGTTGGACCGGCTACCGTTGACACCCAGCGGCAAGGTCGATCGTCGGGCGTTACCGCCGCCGGATGGCCTCGCTGCGAGCAGCGGTGCGCCGGGTAGGCCACCACGAAGCTCGATTGAAGAGATGGTGGCGGTGACGTGGTCCAACGTCTTGTCGATCGATGACGTAGGGCTGGATGAGGATTTTTTTGACCTCGGTGGCCACTCGTTGTTGGCGGCGCGGGTCGCTTCTAGGTTGGGGCGAGTTTTTGGCGTCGAGGTGCCGGTGCGGGTGCTCTTCGAGACGCCGACGGTGGCCGGGATTGCGGCTTGGATCGAGCAGGCCCGCCGATCGGGAAGGCCCAAATTACCGGCCTTGACCCGTTTGGTGGATCGAACGGGAGACCTGCCACTGTCGTTTGCCGAAAGGCGACAGTGGTTCCTCGATCAATTGGACCGGACCAGCGCCCATTACACGTTGGTGCCATTTGCTAATCGTCTCGAAGGCTGCCTCGATGTTGGTGCTCTACGGGCTAGCCTGAAAGATCTCATCGAACGTCATGCGGTGCTGCGCACCCGATTTCCGGAACGCGGCGGTGAGCCTGTTCGGGTCATCGCGCAAGACATCGGCGATGTTTTTCCGGTGGTGAGCTTGGAAGATCTGCCGGTTGAGCAATGCAACCTGGAGTTGGACCGCCTGGTGCATCGCGAGCTCGGGCGGGCGTTCGACTTGGTCGCTGGCCCAGTCTTGCGTACTCTGCTGATTCGCCTCGGACCGTACTCCCACGGGCTTCTAGTATTGGTGCATCACATCGCCGCTGATGGCGATTCGTTGCGGATCCTGCGCCAGGAAATGGCGGCACTGTATGGCGCCAGAGTGACCGGTGCCAAGGTGACCGGCACCAGGGTGACCGGCACCAGAGTGACCGGCGGCGAGGCCAACCTACCCGCGCTGATGGCCGACTATGTCGACTTTGCCCACTGGCAGCGGTGCTGGCTGACAGACGCGGTGGCGGCGAGTCAGCTCGCCTATTGGCGACGGCAGCTGGCGGGTGCGCCGCCCAAGCTGGAACTGCCTACCGATCGACCGCGCCGGCCCTCGCAGGGCAACTTTCGGGGCGCGGAAGTCTCGGTCAACTGGTCGCTCGAGCTGTCGAGGAACCTGCATGACTACAACCGCAGTGTCGATACGACGCTGTTCATGACGCTGCTTGGCGCGTTCCAAGTGATCCTGGCTCGTCATGTGGATCGCCAAGACATCCTGGTGGGTACCGCGGTTACCCGCCGTCCGGTGCCGGAAGTTGAAGGGCTTGTCGGTTTCTTCATCAACTCCATTGTGCTGCGGGCGAATTTGGCTGGTGAGACCTCGTTTGGTGGTTTTCTGAAACAGGTTCGTGAGACCGCCCTGGCGGCATACGAGCATCAGGCGCTGCCGTTCGATCGGATCGTTGAGGATCTGGCCCCGAATCGGGAGTCCGGTGATTCTCCACTGTTCCAGGTCATGTTTGGTTTCGAACACAACCCGCCGGAGGAGATTCGCCTCGAAGGACTCGAGGTGGCTCCGATCCCGATCAGGTCTCGAAGCTCCAAGGTCGATTTGACCGTCGTGATCACCGTCTACGAGGAGGGCCTGAAGGCGACCGCAGAATACCGTACCGAGTTGTTCGACGAGGTGACGATCCGGCGCCTGCTAGCGCATCACCGTACATTTCTCTCAGGGGTTGTCCAGTCTCCCACTAGGGCGCTGGTTGATCTTGGCTGGCTGACACGGTCGGAGCAACACCAACTGATCGTCGAGGGCAACGACGCCGGCTGGTCGCCGACCCCCGAGCCCGGCATCCCCGAGCTGTTTGCGACCCAGGTTGCGCATCGTCCACATGCTGTGGCCGTGGTGTTCGAGCAGCGGTTCGTGACCTACGCTGAGCTCGATCGGCGGTCTGAGCTCGTCGCTCGGCTGCTGCGCCGCCGCGGGGTGGCGGCGGGGGACATTGTCGGATTGCGAGCGGATCGTTCACCCGAGATGGTGATTGGCTTGTTGGGGATCTTGAAGGCCGGCGCAGCTTATCTGCCGCTCGATTTGGCGGATCCCGAGGAACGGTTGCACTTCCTGTTGGCCGACGCCGGGGTTCGGCTGCTGTTGAGCCAGGAGCACTTGATCGCTCGAGATCAGGAAAGACTCTCCCATCTCGGTGTTGAAGTGTTGCCGTTGCCGTTTGTCGTGCCAGACCCGCCGAGCCCGTCGGACCTGTCGGACCCGTCAGTGGTCGAGGCAGGCGAAGCGGACGAGGCGGACGAGGGGGTAAGGCTGTCCGCACCCGCGGAGCTAGCGTACGTCATCTACACCTCCGGCTCCACCGGTCGACCCAAAGGGGTGGCGGTGACGCATCGAGGAGTGACTCGCCTGGTGCGGGATCCGAACTATATTCGGCTCGGGGCTGAAGACCGTATCGCCCAGGCGGCGAGTAACGCCTTCGACGCCGCAACGTTCGAGATCTGGAGCGCCTTGCTCAATGGTGGCTGTTTGGTTGGGATTTCGCGCCAGCATTTGTTGTCCCCTGCGCAGTTGGCTTCGACTCTGCGTGACCAACGGATCAGTCGGCTTTTCCTGACAACAGCGCTGTTC
>JAJCXQ010000180.1 GCA_029263355.1 Acidobacteriota bacterium
ATCAGAATGCCATCGCGGGAAGCGGTGAGGGTCAGCAGCTCTATCCTCTCCTGTGAACGTCGCACCTGGCTCACCGCGTTGTCGAAAGCGATCCGCTGGATCTCGATCTCGGAGTGTTTGGCCTGACGGGTCGCCAGCAACTTGCCTTCAGCCGCCGCCAGGTCCAGCTCCGCCTTGCGCAACTCGAGTTGCAGCTTCTGGTATTTCTGCGCCCCGTAGAAGTCGCTCGGAACATCTGCTTCCAGCCGAGCCTTTTCCACCGTAGCGCGATGTTGCTGCAGCTCGAAGTTCGCGTTCGCCTCCTCTGAGGCGGCTTGGGCCCTCAAGCTGTCGAGCCTATTCTTGGCCTCGATGGCCTGCGCTTTCATCTCTTCGACGCTGCTGACTAGCTGCGAATTGTCGAACTCGACAATCTTGTCTCCCTCGCGGACCTCACTGCCGTCTTCCGCCAGCCAACGGATTTGAAGCGGCCAAACGTTGGCATTCGGAGCCACCAACTGCTCGGCATCCCCCGCCTCCAACTCGCCGGTCAACAGAGTGTGTGCAGAAAAATCGCCGCGATGAACAACCAATGATGATTCACCTCGATCCGACTCGCCTCGACTCGCCGACGAAGCAGAGCTTCGCGAGCACGCTAAAGGCGTCAGCGCGAGAATCACAAGAACTATCGACTGAGGCCACCCACGATGCAGTGTCATAAAATAGCCACTCTCTCGAATCTGAAGTCTCGAGCTTGGCCGGGACCGGTAAGCCCAAGAAAAGCTTGCGAGGCCCGAAAGCATTATGCTAACTTCAAGGTGCAGTGGTTGTCACCCATCGAACCTGTTAGCCAGTTTCCCTCCTGAAGCGACACAATCTCTCTTCCTGAGCGGCCGCCGACCATCAAGAGTTCATGACAGTGCACCCACAGCTCGAGAAAGCCTCCGGCCGCTATGGCTGGGAATCCGTTTAGAAAATCGCCAGCCTCAGTTTTTGGGGTAGGCGAGGAGAAGTGAGAGAGATGCCCAAGAGGATCTATGTAGGTAACCTCCCGTTCAGCGCTAGCGAAGATCAAGTCCGAGACTTGTTTGGAGAACACGGCGCCGTCAACAACGTCAGCCTGATCACCGATCGCGAAACTGGTCGCCCCCGTGGCTTTGGTTTCGTGGAAATGGAAGACGGCGAAGAAGCCGACAACGCGATCAGCGCGCTGCATCAATTCCAAATGGATGGACGTAGCCTCAACGTCAACGAGGCCCGCCCCCGCGAGCCCCGTCCCCAGCGCGGCGGCTGGTAGAGGTTCCATCGCCTCACCGGGCGCGCACCTCGACAACGAGACGCGCCCGGGCGGCACTCTCCCCCTGTTCGGCCCCCAGATTTGCCTCTCCCCCTGTTCGGCTCCCCAGTTTCGCCTCCCGCAGCTCAGTCTTCCCATCTTCGGTGATCCCCGATACCGCCTCGGTCTTATCCGGCCAAAGATGTCCCTGATTAGACCTCGTCTCGAAAGGCTCTCCTAACTCTTACTTCCAGTATCGGTTGGGGTATAAATCGGCACCGGGAACGCCGCGACGTTGCCATCTTTGGACGCTGGCGAGGTGATGCGAGAGACTCCTTCTTTCTCCACCTCATCAATGCGTTGCACCGCGTGCATCGGCACGTAGAACCGCTTCACGCCTTCGAATTCTCGCTGCAACTGCTCCTCGGTCGGGTCGACGACGATCTTGGTCCTCTCTCCGAAAATCAGACCTTCGATCTCAATAAAGCCGAAGAGTCCCCCTTGGGAGACTTGACGAGCGTAGATCTCGTAACACTGGCCCTGGCTGACGTAGCTGACTCTGTAGAGTCGCTTGGTCTCCATCGAATCCCCGTTTCTCATACGACAGTGTCGCTCATAGACGATATTCCTTCACAAGACGGCGGAGGCATAGGCGCCGGGGAAAACCTTCTTCGCTTCGCTTCCAACCACCGGCTCGAGTCGCGCCGCGCAGACTTTGTACTCTCCGGTCCCGGTCACCGCATCCCCAGCATCGGTGGTCAAGTAGTTGGTTTTGCTCTCTGGAAAGTGGAAGGGCATCCAGATCGCCCCCCGACGCACCTGTCGGCTGACCATCACACGGCATCTCACCCGACCGCGCCGACTCACGACATCAACCAGCTGGCCATCCTCGAGACCGAGGCGATGCGCGTTGCCAGGATGGACCTCGACGAAGCTCTCGGGCTGTTTGGTGGACAGCCCTTCTGACCGCCGGGTCTGGGTCGCGGCGTTGTAGTGATAGAGCGTTCTGCCGGTCGAAAGTACCAATGGGTATTCCGGATCGGCGACCTCGAAAGGTGGCCGGAAGTCCACCGCTACGAACAAACCCTTGCCTCGCAGGACGCCACCCTTGTGCAAATATTCCGTTGAAGGCGCGTCTGGGGTCGCCACCGGCCATTGCAGACCGCCTTCGTCGTCGAGCCGACGGTGCGAGATGCCACTGAACTTGTCGGACAGCGAGGCCATTTCAGCATAGACCTCTCCCGGATCTTGATAATCAGGCTGCTCGAGTCCGGCTCGACGCATCACCTCG
>JAJCXQ010000181.1 GCA_029263355.1 Acidobacteriota bacterium
CAGAAACCGCCCATCCGCATCGGTCCTCACCTCGCGCTCGACCGCAACATCAGCACCCACCATCGTGACGGCGGCACCGGCAAGAACCTCATCGCCGTGCAGAACGGAGCCGGTGAGCGTCACACCGTCGCCGAACTCCAGATCGCGTTCGACTTCGCCAACGCCGTCTTCGAGCGTTACCCGCGACTGGGTTTGGCGACCGCCTCCAGGCAGCCGAGCAACAACCAACCAGTCGCCCGGCTCGGCATCGAGAACTCGGTACAGCCCCTCGTAGTCGACCGTACCCATCAACTGCTGACGGCCGCGCTTGGCCTCGACTTGGACTCCTGCCAACTCTTCGAAACTCAGGCCGAGGATATAACCGGAGATGGTCGCGCCGCTACCGAGGCGCACCTCGAGGTCTTCAGTATTGGAACCGTCGATCTTGATCTCAGTGTCGTGTCGAGTCGTGACATAACCCTTCTTACGTGCGACCAGGGTGTATCGTCCGTTGGCAACTCCAGCCCAGCGGAAGTCGCCGGAGTCGGCGCTCTCGTCGGTGTAGAGGCGAGGCTGGAGGGACGGCTCGAGGTGACCTTCGAGCTCCAACACGACGCCTGACACCGCCAGACCAGCCTCGTCGACCACCCTGCCCGCGACGGAATACCCGCCGACCAGTTCGAAGTCGGCGCGCTGGCGTCCGAGCTCGAGCTCCACCGTTCGTTCGAGATCGTTGTACGCCTGGTGGCGAACTTCGACACGCTGCGAACCGGGGGGAATACCGGCGAGGGTGTAAGCGCCATCAGTGTCGGTGGTGGCACTTTGGCGGCCAGCCAAGACCTGGGCATCAGCTACCGGTTCGCCTTCGAAGTCGGTCACCCAACCTTCTAGGACGGCGCCTCGCTCGAGGACAAACAGAGCTTCGCCGAGCTTCTGGCCGGCGACGAGATCAAAGCGCTGCTTGGCTGACGGCTGGAAACCTTCGGCGAGGGCGTCGACGTAGATATGCCCAGGAGCCACGTCGGCGAGCTCGAAACGCCCTGTTTCATCCGTGGTCACGATGGCAGGTGCCATCAAGAGATCGTCGACCGTTGGATCGTTGGACCGCACACCGATCGTAGCTCCTTCGATGCCCTGCCCCTCAGTGTCGATTACGTTACCGGCGAGGGTCGCAGCGCGCCGCAACTCGGCGATGACCGGCTCGGTGGAAGGCACTTCAAGTCCCGACAGCGCGGTCGGCAGGTAGCCGTCACGATCGACCTGCAGGTCGACCTTCTGCCCTGGCGCCAGCTCGTCAACCGTGAACCGTCCCGCGGCATCACTGACGGCGGTCGGCTGTGAGGTCAGAGCCAAGGGGACAGCTGGCGATCGTTCAGAGCTCGGCGCGCTCCAGATTCGAGCACCAGCAAGAGGCTCGCCATCGAGATCTAGCACCCGGCCCTCGAGAAGCGCTGCGGGCTCGAGATAAAGGGTACCGAGATCGACTGGCCGACGCCCCGGCGGGAGCCCCAGGCCGCGAACGGTGAGAGGCGCCAGCCCCGGGCCCCGAGCGACGACATCGAGCTGCTGTGCGGGCACATCAACGGTCTCGAAACGCCCTTCGACATCAGTGATCGCAACAAAGGGATCATCTTCTGGCACCGGCTCGAGACTCGAGGCGGTTTCGCCAGCGGGGTGCAGGCGCACTTCGACGCCGCCGATGGGCCGCTCGTCGAGATCGCGCACAATGCCGAAAGCGGCGCGACCGGAGTGCAGTACAAGCCTTAGAGCCTCGCCTTCAGCGGTCGGCAGTGCCGCCTCGACCTCGAGCTCGTGGGTGGCATAACCATCAAGATCGGCGCTGAGTCGATACACGACACCTTGTTTCAAGTCGGCCAGCTGGAAGTGGCCATTCTCGTCGGCCGACGCCGAGCTCTCGATGCTTTCAGGCACCTGAAAACCACTGGCGACAATTCGAGCCTCGAGACGGGTACCAGGCAGCGGCTGGCCATCAGCAGTCACGACACGCCCCCGCAACCCAGCCGCTCGCTCGAGGACCAGCGACACCGGGGCTTCGCCGTCTGAGTTGTGGCTCATCGGCAGGAAGCCTGACGCTCGAGCCTCGAGTCGGATCTCTTCTCGGGACGGAGGAAACAAGGCAAAGGTTCCATCGGCTTCGGAAAGGGTGAAGCCCGGCGCATGATGAGCGGCCCATACCAAAGCTCCACCGACGCCATGGCCATCGGCGCCGACGACACGACCGGTCATCTGAACACCTGGAGTTAGAACCACGACAGCTGGATCAGCTCCTTCGTCCGGCAATCGAACACGCTTGTGACGGCCATCCGGATGGAATACGACGATCTGCGTCTCGTTGCCGATCGTCGGTACCGACCAGCGTCCGTTATCGCTGGTCAGGCCCAGTGGCCAGGTTCGAGCACCAACAGTGACCAGAACCCCAGCCATGGAATGGCCTTCCGCGTTGCGCACCTCGAGGGTTCGTCGCGGACCAGCGACCGGCAAAGTCACGGTGGCCGCGTCGGCCATGCGCGCCTGAGCGACCGCATCACCCGCCGAGCTCCAGACCTCGATCTTGAGAGCCTCACCCGCCAAACGCGGGATCGCCAAGCGCCCCTCTGCATCGGTCCAACCGATCCGCGGCGCGGCCCGCCAGACTCCGGTCGACACCCGCTGCCACAAGTCCCGATTGGAGCTGCCGATCCAAACGCCAGCGCCAGCCACCGCCTGGCCGGCGGTGTCGACAACCCGTAAGCTGGCGCCGACGTCACGCGGCATCCTCGCCGGATCGAGCTCGATCTCATGAGTCAGCGGCACCAAGAAGGCGCGCAAACGCAAATATCCTTCTGCCGTTACGAAGAGTCGCCACAAACCGGCGGTAGGCGCCTCTAGGTGGTACCGACCATCGCTGCCACTCTGCGTCGTCGCCACGGGTTGGGCGTCGAGCCGGCGTTCAAGTTGTCCGCGCAGGAGCTCAAAGCCGGTAAGCACCGGCACCAGGTCGACGCGAGCGTCCACCAGTGGCTCGCCGGCCTCGTTCAAAACGGTGCCATTCACGGAGATCGCACCTGAAAGGCGAAGACTGGACGAGTCCGCACCCGACACCGAGCCGAGCACGATGAATCCGACGGTAAACAAAAACGAAACAATCTTTTGGCGTGTCATCGCAATGATAGGGGTGTCGTAGGCGCGGGCCGAAACTCCGACTCAGCCAGCTCGAGTTAATCTTCGTTAGGTACTTGGCAAAGGCCGACCGGAGAAGCCTCCGGTCGGTTGAGACCGTTTTAAATCAGGACGCGGTCTTCGGCGAAGACCGGTCTCGCCGAAGACACTGTCCTGAACAAAGCCACCGTCAAGGGCAGTTTTGTGTGGTCTCGCAGTTGCAGGTATCGGTGCCGGCGCCACCGTCACAGTAGTCGGTGCCGGCGCCGCCGGTCAGGTTGTCGTTGCCGCCGTCACCTACGAGGGTGTCGTCGCCACCATCGCCACGGATGATGTCGTTGCCGTCAGCACCACGGCCTACATCGTTGCCGCCGCCCAGGCACTGAATGTCGTTGCCTGCCAATGAATCGACCGTGTCGGCGCCACCGAGAGCGTTGATGCAATCGCAGCCAGTAGTGCCGCTAATCACGTCGGCACCGCTAGTGCCGGTAATGAAGTTACAACCGATCTGACAAAAACAAAGCACCTGGACCGGACCCGGAACCGGAGCCGGAGCGATCGTGGTAGGGGCGCCGAAGCTAGCCGCCGGCAGGACGACGAAGGTCAAGGCAATCGCGAAAGCCAAAACATGAGACTTCTTCATTCTTTCCTCCAATGTTGAATTGCTAACTTTGCGAGGCTGAATTCACAAGCAGTTCGAAGCTCGCCACTCTTGGAGCCCGCATGATTGCCGGGCACACCTCTCCTTTCTTCGTCGGTCGTTCATGAGGACCGCCGAGCACACTTCGACCCTCACCGATCGGCCTGAATTCGGGGCCGGTGCAACAAAACAAATCGGTGGTCCAGTCCCGTGACTCGGAGCACCATGGCCAGCTGCAAAGCTGGCGGCCAAAGGTATCGGCGGCTATTGATTCCTAGTTATGAACGTCCCAACGCGTCAGAAAACGGATCAAATATTGATCACTCACATTAAACGAAGAGCCCGAATGTGACGGACTGAGGAACGGATCAGGAGCGCACGGACCAGCCGCGAGGTCAGCTCGCTTCGGTGGAGCCGCTGGCCTCGGACGAGTTGCCGGTCTCGGGTGAGTTGCTCGCCTCGATCCGCTGTGGCCCGGAGAAGAAGCCGAGCAGCAGCGGTACTGGGGCGTTCCCTCGGCGCTCGATCATAAATTCACAGGCGCGGACACAGTCACCGCACTCCAGACAGTGGTTGCGGCCCGGCGCGTCGGCGATCGACAGGCCGGGACGCGGGCCGGACGGAGCCATCAGGTCGCGCGGCGCAAGATCTACCGGACAGACGTTGTCGCAAGCATCACACTCGATACAGGTGTTCTCCTGATTTCGAAAGTGGATACCAAAATAACGCGCAGGTGATACGAATGAGTAGTAGAGCCCAATCGGGCAGACGCTCTTGCAAAATTCCCAACGCCACCAGCGTCCGTGGGCATAGGTCAGGGCCACGCTGACGAAGAAGACACCCCAAGCGATCATCAAGGGAGTCCCAGAACCCTGCCACAACACCCGCAGATCGACCCACCAGGCCATCACTGACAGCACCAAAGCACCAGAGAAGAGGGCGCCTCGACCCGCAGCCATCAGGCGCTGGCTGCGCCGCAGGCCAAGCGTATCGACTGCCTCGCCGAAACGACTTACCTGACCCACCGGACAACCCCAGCCGCAGAACAAGCGGCCGCCGAAGAGGTTGACTAGGAAAGTCGCTACATACATCGCCCCGATGCCGATGATGACACCAGCTAGGCCATGCTTGAATGGCACTGTCTGAAACAAGAGCGCATGGCGACCAGCCCAAAGATCGACCCGTGCCAGTCCGGAGATTGGTACTGCGATCAGAATCCCCAGAGAGACCGTCATACCGAGGGTTCGCCGGGCGTCGTACCGGTGTCGAACGCGACGCAGGGCTCGCAAGAGCTTCAGTCTTATCCCGTTCGGATTCGCCATCGCCGCAGGCTAACAACCGGCGATCTCTAGGACACCCGCGCGCGGGGTTGGTCCATGCCCACCCAACGGAGGCGTCTCCCCTACCCCATCGGGCGGCGGCGTGATCTCCGGGCCAATGCTAAAAATTCGCCATCCCTATTTGGTTATCAACCAAGACATCCATCGCTTCGAAAACGAATCGAGACGTTCATGGACGCGGAAACACGCAAGCACAAAATCCGAGAACATCTGGAGGCCCTCCAGGCGCTGGAGGTGCAAGACGCGGCGAATGATAGCCCCCCTGCGTGGCCCCCCCGCGACTATTATCTGCTCTGGCATGTAGTTGTAGGCATGACGCTCGGCACACTGGGGGCGATGGTGAGCCTACTCGCCAATGGCCTGGCGGCGCCGCTGTTCGGCAAGCGGGCCTTGGAGCTGGTCCGCGTCTACTTGACGTTTCCCATGGGTGCGCGCGCCCTCGAGCTCGACGATGGCACGGTGCTCTTCGTCGGCTGCGTGCTGTACCTGGTGACCGGTGCCCTCTACGGCATCCTCATCCACTTGCTGCTGTCGACGCGATTCACTGGTGCCTCGATGGGCCGACGATTGGCCATTGCAACCGCCATCGGGCTCGGCCTGTGGATCGTCAACTTCTACCTCGTGCTGAGCTGGCTCCAGCCGCTGCTGCTGGGCGGTAATTGGATCGTCCGACTGGTGCCGCCTTGGGTCGGCGCCCTGACCCATCTCGTCTTCACTTGGACCGTCGCGGCCGCCGAGGGTTGGGGACGGTTCGAGTCCAACGGCAAAGCCTCACTTCCCAGGACGATAACAGGATGACGACCGTGCTCGAACAAGGTCACAAAACACCCGGCCTCGGGATTGTTGGTCTCGTAGGGTTGGTACTGGCGACTCTGCTATCCGCCTGTGGTGCCGACACGCCAACCGCAGAAACCGCCGCCGATCATGAGGTGACGCCACCTACCGCGGACGCCAGTCAGGAAGTTGCTAGCGAGTCGCCGGGTGACGCTCTCGAGTACCCCGAGTGGGAGACCGTTGCCCCAGGCGAGAACGCTGCGTACAACCAACGCGCCAACCTGGTCCAACGTGGTCACCTGGTCTACGGCAAATACTGCCTCGGCTGCCACGGCGAATATGGCAACGGAGAGGGGCCGGCAGCAGTGCGGTTGATCACCCAGCCGCGGGATTTCACCAGCGGTATCTACAAATTCCGCTCCACCGACTCCGGCAGTCTACCGCTCGAGGGAGACCTCCACCGCACCATCACCCGCGGCCTGGCGCGGGTCAGCATGCCGGGCTTCCCGCTGATGCCCGAAGGCGAGAAGCTGGCGGTGGTCGAGTACATCAAGACCTTCTATCCGAGATGGGAAGACGAGAAGGACCAGCGCCGGGTCATCCCGGTTCCGCGCCCACCGGATGACATGGGCGCTGACAACCGCCGAGCCCGCGGGCGTATCATCTATTTGCAAATGGGCTGCGGCAAATGCCACGGCACCGATGGACGCGGTACCGGCGCTACCCAGACCGAGTATGTCGATGCTTGGGGGAATCAACAGAAGCCATTCGATTTCACCCGTGGCTCACTCAAGGGAGGCAATACTCCCGAGGACATCTACCGCACCTTCCACACCGGCCTTCGGAGCATCATGCCGTCCTTCGACGGCGACACCCTGGCGGCTGTGACCTCTGGCGCATTCGAGGACATGAAAACAAACCTCGAACCGCAAGAGGCCAACCGTCTGGCGGCAGTGGCAGCCGACTTCCCCATCGACGGCAACACCATTTTTTCCGAGATGAACGACAGCGAACGCAGCGCACTCGCCGAGCGCAATAGCTGGGACCTCGTGGCCTACATCATGTCGCTGCGACAACCGACGTCAACCGCGGCGGCGGTGCTGGGTAGTGACAGCTAGAGGAGCCATAGGCTGATGATCGAATCGCAATCCGAAGTTCGCCGAGACGACAGCTCGGCCGTCGCTCCTCCGACCGAGCCCCTGGTCGCCAAGGAGCTTGTGAAGTGGCACCTGATTGCTGGCATGACGGCGCTTGGTGTCGCCATGCTGGCAGGCCTCTTCTATTCACTCCAGCTGCTGCAGGCCTGGCCGTTGCCCAAGATCGCTGTGTTGTCACCCGGGCGCATCCGGATGATCCACACCAACCTGATCGCCTTCGGCTTCCTGACCAACTGTTTCCTGGCGATGCTCTATTGGACCGTGCCACGGCTCACCGGCCAGCGTGTCGCCTCTCGGGCTCTCGGCTGGGTGATCTTTGGCGCCTGGAACCTGATCATCCTCGGTACCTGGGCCGGCTTACATCTCGGCGAGGCACAAGCCATCGAGTGGGGCGAAACACCAACTTGGATCGACCCGCTGGTGGTGCTCGGCGCCATCCTGGTGTGGATCCAAATGTACACTCCGATCGTGCGCACCCGTGAGAAAGCGCTGTACGTTTCGCTGTGGTATTTCACCGCCGGTTTCATTTGGCTCGGCCTGACTTACATCATGGGCAACTTCTTCCCGGAATACCTGGTAGCTGGCAACGCTGCCGGACCACTACTCGGGCTCTACATTCACGACCTCGTCGGGCTCTGGGTCACCCCAATGGGTTGGGGCATGATGTACTTCTTCGTGCCGATCATCTTACGTAAGCCGATCTGGTCACACGCTCTGTCTCTGGTGGGGTTCTGGGGCTTAGCCTTCTTCTATCCGCTGCAGGGCGTCCATCACTTCCTCGGCTCACCGATTCCGATGTTCGCGCAGTATTCGGCAGTGATCTCCACCATTGCCGTCGAGATCGTGGTGACCAGCGTGATCATCAATTTTTTCATGACTTGGCGGGGCACCGACGGCTCACTGCGACGCAGCATCCCGATCCGCTGGTTCTGGGTCGGTGCGCTGTTCTACTTCATTACTTGTTTCCAGTGCGCCTTCCAGGTGACACTCACATTTCAGAAGGTCATCCACTTCACAGACTGGGTTGTCGGGCACGCTCACTTGGTGATGTTCGGGGTCTTCAGCTTCTGGATCTTCGGCATGATCGAACATTTGTGGCCCAAGCTCACCGGTCACGAGTGGTGGTCGGCTTCCCTTCGCCGCTGGAGCTTCTGGCTGACGGTCATCGGCCTCGGCGGCATGTTCCTCACCCTCACGGCAAGCGGCCTGACCGAGGGGCTGATGTCGATGAACCTGGTGCCCCGCGCCACCATTCTCGAGGCGGTCCGTCCTTTCTGGCTGACACGTACGATCACCGGCTTCGCGATCCTCGCCGGATACACTTGCCTGGTGACCAACATGATCCTGACCGCCAGGACTAGTCGCGTAGCGCACATCGACACCGACTACGGACCTTTTGAACAGGTCGACGACGAGGAGGTCGCCATTGGAGCGGTTTAGTTTTGTCTTCATGGTCGCCGGGCTGGGTTTCTTCACCCTGGCGTTTGCGGTCAGCGCATGGATCCCCATGTTGCCGGTGCAACATCTCGAGGTCCGGACGGTCGAACAGATGGCGGCCATCCCGCCCCTCGAGTTCTTGGAGCTCGAGGACCAATACCCCGAAGCCTACGAGAAAGCCTTCTCTGGCCTGAACCATCAGGAAGCCTTCGCTGAGGCCCTGCGCACCGGCCACAAGACCTACGTCGGTGAGGCTTGCTGGCATTGCCACAGTCAACAGATTCGCCCCTGGGGCGGCGACGAAGCACGCTACGGGCGCCGCAGCTTTCCAGAGGAATACCACAATGAGCTCAACATGCCTCCCTTGTGGGGCACCCGACGGATCGGTCCAGATCTCATCCGCCGCGGCGGCAAGCAGTCGAACGACTGGCATGTAGCTCACTTTTACCACCCGCCCGACGTCAGCCCACTCAGCGTCATGCCGAGTTATCCTTGGTTCTTTGAAGACGACGGTCTGACCCCCAACAAGAAGGGTTTGTCGATCATCGCCTATGTGCAGTGGCTGGGAAGCTGGGTGCCGAGCCTGGACGAGACCATCCTCGAGGTCCCGAGCATCGAAAACAACTACCCCCCAGCCAACGTTTTGCCACCGACCTTGCCCGGTTCCTCGACTGCCGAGGAAGCTACCGAAGAGCCGGCTGAAGACGACTTCTGGGGTGAGGAATGAGCCTGAGTCGCTGGCTGGAGACGGAGATATGAGATGAGTGCAACACACCTCAAGGGTCCGCGGCCTTTGCCCCCGGCGCCGGACGCCTACGCCGAACCTTCACCCCGGGCGCGCGTCTTCTTGTGGATGTTCAGTGTCGCCATGATCCTCACTGCCGGCTCGGCATTTGTCCTCAAGCTGATCGAATTTTTCGCCACCGCCACCCGCTCCGGTAGCGACGCTCTGGCTTCGTTTTTGATCCCGGTGCTCAACTACCTGATCGTGGCGGCGGGTTTCTTCTGTTTATTCCTGTGGGCTTATTTTTCGGGGCAGTTCCGCGACGTGGAAGGCCCCAAGCTCCGTATGTTGGAAATGCAGTCGGAAATTGATCACCAAGAAGCTCTACGGGAGGCCGCAACCCATGGCTGAAGAAGACACCGGGAAAGAGTTCCGTCGGCACAAATACCTCTCGTACCAGGGATACGCTTTCCCATGGTACGCGACAGTGATCTGGATCACCTTTTTCATCTTCGGGCTCACTTACTTCGTACGCAATGTGCTGCTGCGCTAAATGGTGACATGAGCTGCCAGCATTGTGGCCTACCGGTACCCGGCGCTCGACACGGCGGTGCTGGCCCTTGGTTCTGCTGCTTCGGCTGCCGCTTCGCGCATCGATTGGCGACCCCGTCTTCGGATCCACGGGATAGCTCCTCGCCGGCTTCGACTCACGTGCTCAGGCTGGGCTTGGGAATCTTTCTGGCCCTCAACATCATGGTCGCGAGCTGGCTCTCCTACTCGCAGGAGATCTTTGGCGATGGCGCGCTCGCTCAGGGAGTTGATGCCGTGCTGCCGTCCCTGTTCAGCTACTTGGCGCTGTTTCTTTGTACGCTGTTGGTGGCGATTCTCGGAGTTCCCCTGTTCAGCGACGCCTTGTTCAGGGACTCCAGGATCGCTGACACCGGGCTCGCTGACACCGGGCTCGACGATACGGCCAAACCGCAACAATCGAACCGCCACAGAGTCGGAGTGGTTCAAGCCGTCTTTTACAGAATCAACGCCCAGACGCTGATCGTGATCGGCGTTCTCGCCGCCTATCTGCTCAGTGTCCTACACACCCTGCGAGGAGACGGCAGCCTCTATTACGACACCGCCGCCATGGTCTTGGTCATCGTCACCCTCGGAAGCTATCTCGAGGCGGGCGCAAAACGTCGCGCCGCGACGGCCGCCGGCCGCTTACTGGCCATCCTGCCAGGTAAGGTTCGAGTTCAGCGCAACGGGACGATCCACCAGTTACCCCCGCATCAGGTCCGACCGGGCGATCTAGTGCAGGTCCGCCCGGGAGACACCTTGCCGGTAGATGGCATGGTGGACGAAGGCAGGAGTCGGATCGACGAATCGAGCCTCACCGGAGAATCCGCGGCACGAACCGTCGAGTCCGGCGAGATAGTGCTCGCTGGCACCGTTGCACTCGATGGCCAGCTTTGGCTGCGCGCGCAGCAAGTCGGCGACGATACCGTGCTCGCTCTGATGGAGCGCTCGCTGATCGAGGCCCGCGGTCAAAGGCCACCAAGCCAACGGTTGGCTGATCGCATCGCTGCATTCTTCGTTCCGCTGGTTGTGGTGTTGGCTCTCGGCGCGCTCGGAGTCCACGCTAGCCAGGGCCAAACCGCAACCGGATTGCTCACTGCCTTGTCGGTTCTGCTCATCAGCTGCCCCTGCGCCCTTGGCCTCGCTGCACCTTTGGCCTGCTGGCATGGCCTGCGACGTGCGGCGGAAAACGGCATCTTGATCGACAGCGCCGCCACTCTAGAGCGGGTTGCAGCCATCGATCATCTTGTCTTCGACAAAACCGGCACCTTGACCCAGCCAGAGCCGATCTTAGACGAGATAGCGCTGGCCCCCAGTGTCACTCTGCACCAAGCGTTGACCTGGGCGTCGGGACTCGAGTCCGCGAGCACCCATCCGATCGCCCGATCCCTCCTCGAGCTCGCGTCGAGCCACGGCATTGTTCCTCCGCGACCGCTTGGAGCCACGGCGGTACCTGGCCGCGGCGTCAAAGGCACCCTCGACGGCCGACTGCTGCGACTCGGGAGCTTGCGGTGGGCCAAGGCTCGCGGCCTGGCTCAGGACCCACGGGTCCGCGACGAACCGTCGGCGAGCGGCGCGGTCTATCTCATGGCGGACGCTCCGACAGAGGACGGCCTGAAGACCGAAGAGTGTGTCCTCGCCCGCTTCGAGCTCACCGAGGCGCTGCGACACGATGCTCGGCGAGTGGTGACCGAGCTACGCGAGCTCGGTGTCGAGGTCAGCATCCTCAGCGGTGACCAGGCAGCGCCAACCAGGCGCGTCGCCGAAACGCTCGAGGTCGAGGCGACGCCTGAGCTGCTCCCCGCTGACAAAGTGAGCCGACTCACTGCTGCCCGCCGCGCTGGTGGTTGCTGGGCGATGGTCGGAGATGGCATCAACGACGCGCCGGTGCTCGCTGCCGCCGACATTGGAATCGCAATCGGCTCAGCGAGCGACCTGGCCGCCCGGTCGGGAAACATCCGGCTGCTCAGCGATCGATTGGACGGAGTGTCTACGCTGCTGCGGATCGGTCGCGATACGCGGCGGCGGATTCGGTCCAATCTGTTGTGGGCTTTCAGTTTCAACTCTGTCGGTATCGGCCTGGCGTTGACCGGTTGGCTGACACCGGTCTTCGCCGCCGCCGCCATGGTACTGTCTAGCCTGACCGTGGTCAGGATCTCTAGCTCGGGAAGTCGCCGGGAAACAAGGGCTTCGACAGGGACTCTCGAGACGTTTGAAGATTCGACCGAAGTTTCTTTGCCTATCCGCAAGACTGAGCCGGAGCTCGCATGATGACCGCCACTGAGCAGGGAGCCATGCTCGCGTCGCTGTTTCTCACCGGCCTGGCGGGAAGCCTGCATTGCGTTGGCATGTGTGGGCCGCTTTTGATCGGCTTCTCGCGCGCGTTGGGGGCCAGTACCGGCGGACGGGACGGGTGGAGTTTCCTCTACTATCATGCTGGTCGGCTGTGGACCTATGCGCTACTCGGCCTGCTCGTCGGCTGGGCGAGCGCGGAAATGCGACTCGGCGCCATCGACCTCGGCTGGCAACGCCCTCTGGCGATCGGTGTCTCAGTCTTGGTGATCGGTTTCGGCGCGACGGCTTTGGGACTGATTCCCGGGCTGCGGCTCGACCTGTCCTCCCCTGGCGCCTGCAACCAGCCATCACGACGCTGGCCCTGGCTTGCCACCCTGATCCACGAGCCTAGGCCGAGCGCTCGGCTGCTACTCGGCGCGGTGATGGGCCTGCTGCCTTGCGGTTTGGTTTATGCCGCACTGCTGGTCGCGGCGAGTCTGCCGAATCCTCTGATCTGTTCCTTGGGGATGCTTTGCTTCGGCATGGGCACTCTCCCAGCACTTTCGGCGGTCGTTCTGGGTGGCCGGCTGCTACCACCACAATTCCGCGGTAAAGGCGCCAGGCTAGCAGCCGCAATGTTGATCGGGATCGGCCTCTTCATGCTGGCGCGTTCGCTGTGGATGCCGCTGGCCGTTCATCATCACTAACGCGAGGATCCCTGAGATGTTTGGCAAACATGAGCCAGAGGTTCTGGTGGTCGGGGCTGGCCCGGTGGGTCAGTTCGCGGCGCTACGACTCGCCGAATCGGGGATCGACACAACGATTATCGACCAACAACCGCGACCGGCGGCACGGAGCTATGCTCTGGCGATCCACCCGAGCTCACTGCGGCTGTTGGCGACCTCAGGCCTCGCTGGCGAGCTTCTCGAGCACGGCCACAGAGTTGCTCGGGTCGCCTTCTACGAAGGCGACAGATGTCGTGCGACTGTCGATCTGGGACGCCTAGCGGGCACTTATCCCTTTCTGCTGGTGCTGCCGCAACAAGTTCTGGAAGAGGCCCTCGAGCGGCGTCCCGTAGCGAGCACAGGCCGGCACCGGACGCAGCACGAGCTGGTCGATGGAGTGCTCGCCGTGATGGACCTGGCCTCCGGCGCCGTGCGCGGCCTCATTCCCACCGGGTGGTATCCCGGCGCGGTGTCGATCTCGCCCGACGGCGACACGCTCTTCGTGGCGAATACCAAGGGCATCGGCAGCCGAG
>JAJCXQ010000182.1 GCA_029263355.1 Acidobacteriota bacterium
GCCTGGCGGTTGATGACCCCGGCGTTGTTGATCAGCAGATCGGGCACCCAGCCGACGGCGTTGAGCGAGCCAGCCCACTCCGTGATGCCTGGCCCGTCGGTAACGTCGACAGCGTGCAGATGGGAACCCGCCGTGAGGTCACCCTCGAGCTGGCGCAGCGCATCATCGTTGCGGCCACAGGCGGCGATCGAGTGCCCCAGTTGGGAAAATCGAATGGCCATCGCCCGTCCGATTCCACGGGTGGCGCCGGTGATCAGAATGTTTCGCAGGTCACTCACGCTTCTTCAGTTGCCCTCGGCGGCCTTCTTATCTGGTGGCCTGCCGATCGCTAATCTTCGAGACCTACAACTTTATCAGCTAGACAGAATCGCTGTTCCGTAGACCTTTGTGTGACGAGCTTACTGGGCGTCGATGACCGAGATCCAATAACTCTCTGGTCGCTCGTCGACCTTCACCAGCACCCGCTCCAGACGCGTTTCCCCGGGGCGCAATGCTGGGCCGCTGGTCAGCACCACATGGTTGGGGTCGGTCACCGTCCAGCGTTCCTCCGGGCCCATGATCTGGGCTTCAATTTTCAACCGCCGCAGGGTTCTCTGGCTGGTGTTTTCGATCTCCAACACCACATCGAAATAGCCGCTGCCGTCTTTGGAGAAGACCTGCTCGGAAAAGCGAGAGCTGCGTTCGCGCACCGTGATGTCGAGATCCGCGGGCTGAGTGATTTGCCAGTCGAACTCGAGCGGCTTGGCTGCCGCGTAGCTCGGCGCCGCGGGTTGTTGGTCAACGGTTGTGACCACCAGCCGGGCCTGTCGAAAGTCGTTTCCGGTCTCTCGCAGCAGATGTAGGGCGTGGGCATCGCCGGGTCGCAAGATCGGTGCGGCTTTGTTCAGCAGGTCGATCGTCTCCTGGACCAAGACAGCGTCCTCGGCGTCGAGCAGCTCGAGTCGCGCGGCCAGCGTGTCGAGCTCGGTGTCACCTTGCTGCGTCAGGATCGCGTTCAGAGTCCAAAACGACTTGCCGTTGTTGTATATCTTTAGGCGCGAGTGCCGGGTGTCGAGCAAAAGTTCCAGGTTTGTCGAACCAGGATTCAACAGTACTGGAATCTCCAGCTCCCGAGGCTCGCTGACGGGTTCGTTTGTCGGCTCGCTCGCCGTGGATGCTGCCGTGGATGCTGCCGTGGAGCTTACGGTTGCTGGCTGCTCGGTGTTGTCCGAGGTGCGAAGAACAACCGCGACGCCAAGCACCAAGAACATCACTCCGACCGCCACCGCCAACATCGGGCGGCGTCCGTCGGCGCGCGGTCGCAGCTCGGCCACTGGCGTGTTGTCCAAGGCGTTCAGCACCTCGAACGACGGGCCATGTTGCGGATCGATCTCCAGGCACTCGCGAGCCAAGGTCTCCGCACGATCGCGGTCTGCGCGACCACGATCGGAGCCGTCTTGTCGCTCCAGCCAGCGCCCGCTGTGGGCCCGCGCCAGCGCATGCAGCCGCTCCACCCGTCGCGGCGCCAGCGCCACCGCTTCTTCCAGCTCCGCAATCGCGTCGCTGTAACGGCCATGCTCGAGAAAGCCCTGGCCGCGCACAAAGTGGTCCTCTGCTGCTTGCTCAACCGCTACCAGATCGGCCTCATCGAGACCGATGTCGAGGGCAATCGTGCGTAGTTCCTCGTCCGTTGGGGTTGTCCGGCGCTCTTGCTTGAGCGCCATGACCCGCTCAATGTAGATGTCGAGGGTCGTGGGGTTGCGGTCTGGCATCGGTGGCGTGAGTTTATACGCGGACGGCGTCTCGGAGACAGCAGCGGCTGCGAGAGCCTGCTCCACTGCGATGGCCACCTTGGCATGACCGCCAGCCCGCAGATGTGGATCGAGGACGAAGAAGTCCTCCACCTTCAGCACGTCATCCAACCGGACGAGGGTCAGGCGACCGTTGAGCTCAGCATATTCGTCCGTTGTCAGCAACTCAGCGACCGGGTCCATAATGTCGAAACGGAGGGCCGCCCACGGGTCGACCTGTAGCAGGATGATGGGCAGATCCAGCAATACTTCGGACGACTCCAAGACCTCGAGCAGCGTGTCCGCCACCGCCTGTGGCGTTGTGCCTTCGAGCTCAGGAAAGAACGACGAGCGGTCGAAAAAGGCGCGAGTGTAGTCCAGGGGCCAGTAGTCCGTCTGCTGCTGGAAGGCGTCGAGGTGGTTCTCGAAATCGGCTTGCGAGGTGATGTCGAGCTCGTAGCTGTTATCGAGATAGGCGCGATTCTCGGTGTAGTCATTCTGGAAGTATTGAATGATCACGGCTCGCGTCCTCGAGATGTCGAGCTCATCGAGCAGCTGGACTTGCCGGGCGGTGCCGTAGGACGACATCGCTGCGTTCAACACCCGCAGACCGCTACGCTGCTCGAGAACTTCCGGGAAGCTTTGGTGTTGCTGCACTCCCCAGCCCATGGCATAGGAGTCGCCGAGGACAATCAGCTCCGGTCCTTCGAGGGAGGCTTCGTCGTCTCGCAGGCCAGCCCTGTTGATGTCGAGAGTGGTGTGGAACTCACGATTGGCGAAGGGTGCCGAGCCGGGGCGCAGCCGGTAGGTGAGCTCGGGGTCGTACTGCACGATGTCGGGATCCGCTTGCGGTACGGACCAGTCTTCCCGTGCGTAGACCGAGCGCAAACCATCGAGGATGAACCGAGACCCCCCTGCCAGCTGGGGATGAGCAAGCAGGAAAGCCACCACGAGCTCGATCACCGCCAAGGTGATCACAGACAAAGCGCCAGCCCTCAACAGCAGGTTCGGAGGCTTTGCGGTTGGGTTGAGGGGGGAGACTCTCATCGAGCCAGATCCTATCCGTCGCGAACAGCCGGTGTCGCGTCTGCGTCGATCTGGCTACCCCCCTGTGCGC
Organism: Acidobacteriota bacterium; assembly: GCA_029263355.1. Lineage (GTDB taxonomy): Bacteria > Acidobacteriota > Thermoanaerobaculia > Multivoradales > J023 > JAAELT01. The sequence continues at coordinate 2,887 of JAJCXQ010000182.1, forward strand.
GGGCCGACACAAGGTCGGTCCGTACATCGGACTGCGGTTCAGCCCTTCGAACGCTTGTTCTTCCCCTTCTTCGACGCCTTGTCTTTTTTTCCCTTACCGCCGCCAGTGTCGAAATCTAGCTTGAGACACGACGATGTCTGGCCGATGTGATCGCGGATCCCGATGGCGACGCGTTCGTCACCTTTCTTCATCTCGAGCTGAAGGGGGTAGGCGGCGGCTTGCTGACGGACCTGGGCGAACTGGGCAGTGGGCATCGAGATCGGGATGTCGATACGTTTCGGTTTGGAGAAGCCACCCTTGGTGTTGCGCACCACCACCAGCAACGACAGCTTGGCAGAGGAGTTGGTGCCGTCGTCGAGCATTTGGATGTTGCGAAACGGGATCTGGACCATGATCGGTACTTGGAAGCGGCCACCGCCTTGCGGAGTCAGCTCACCGGGCTGCAGCTGGATGCCGAGGGGGTTGGTCTCGAGATCGAAAAGGGCGGCGGCGGCGGTCATGTCACCTAGACGGTCGCGCCAGGTCTTGTCTTGATAACCCTGAATGTGGCGGACCTTGGCGTTGTCGCGGCGGACTTTGATCTTGATCTTGTGGAACTTGGTGTCGAGCTCGCGGTCCGGCGGGGTGTAACCGAGGGAGTAGAAGCTGCTGAAGTCTTGGGCGGCGCGGTTGATCAGCTCGCCGATGTTGGCGGTGCCGGTGAAGGCTCGGCCACCGGTGTCGTCGGCCATTTGCAGCAGCGACGAGTTGCGACTCATTGCTTCGGCGACCATTGCGCTGCGCATCACCTGGGTGGAGTTGCCGCCGGCGCTACCGGGGTTGGCCGCAGACACCAAGGAGTTGCCGCGGCCACCGTTGGAGATGGGGTAGAAAGCGACACGGTTGTCGCTGGCCCTGTCGGTCAGTCGGTTGAAGTCGGAATGGAGATCAAAGTTGGACGATCCCGACGCAGTCAGGGCGCGTTGGAGATCCGGAATCGTGTCGGGGAATCGTGAGCAGTTGCGGATGGCGTTTTCGTTCTGCTGGAACCACTGTTCGTATTTGGCGATCCACGCCTCTTGCACCGACTCCGCGGGACGCATGGGGATGCCATCGGAGAGATAAAGCAGCGCCTTGCGGCCCGGAAAACCGCCCAGGGTATCGCTGAAGGCGGCCAGGGAGCTGATCGTGGAGCGCCCGATCTGGTAGCGGTGTTGGGCGATGTTGCGTACTGTCAAGGACAGGGAGTGGGCCTCTTGAATGGTGGAGTCGAAGCCTGAGTCGACATTGCCCCCTCCACCTCCGCCAGAGCTGCCGCTGCTACCGGAGCCTTGACTGCGGCAGGTTCTGCCGTAAGTGCTGGCGCGGCCTAGTTGGCTCATGAACATGCGGCGATCACCGTCAATCAAGGCGCCGATGCTGGGTTGCTTCTCGATGGTCTCGAGGGCGGCCAGGATCCGTTGGTGGTCGTCGGTGAAGGGTTCGAGAACTTCGATGCGGTTACTCATCGTCGCCAACATGATGCGACTGCCCGGGATGTCGGACTCAGTCAAGCGCTTGCGTAGATTCTCGAATAGGGCCTTGCGGTTCTCTGGGCGGATGTGGAGATTGTCGATGAAGACCACTAGGTTGAGTCCCTGAGTGGCGCTTGGCGGCAGTTCTGTCTCCGTCTGGTCCGGGACCTGCGTCTGGCCGGGGACCGTTCCTGGGCCAAGCCGTGCGGTGGCTCCCTCGACTGCGTAGAAGTTGACCAGCTCCACCGGCTTGCCGTCTTCGAGTATCTCGAAGTCGTCGCGGGTGAGGCCGGTGATCGGCTGATCCTGTTTGTCGGTCACCACCACTTCGACGTTGACGACACGGACGTCGACGATGTCCGAAAAGACGGCGTTACTTTCCTGGGCGGAAATGGGTGTAGTGGAGATGAGCGTCAGAGCGAGAACAATAGCGGTACGTTGCATGTGTGGCTCCCGTGGCGATTCCGGTCCTAGAGGTCTGGCTCTGGTTCCCTATCCCAGGTGGATGTGAAAGTGGGTGGGTGAGGGGTGAGGGGTCGCTGCCTTTGAGGCCCTGAAGCTAGGCTGTCTCCTTCGAGCGCTTTTTCTTCTTCGCCTTCTTGCCCTTCTTGGGGGGCTCACTGCTGCCGGTGTCGAAATCCAGTTTGAGGCACGATGAGGTTTGGCCGATATGGTCGCGGACGCCGATGGCGACGCGTTCGTCACCTTTCTTCATCTCGAGCTCCAGTGGATAAGCTGCGGTCTGGCCGCGGGCCTGGGCGACTTGCGTGCTGGGAATCGAGATCGGTAAATCGAAACGTCGCGGCTGGGAGAAGCCTCCCCGGTCGTTACGCACCAACACCAGCAGCGACAGCTTGGCTTCGGCCTTCTCGCCATCGTCCAACAACGCGATCTCCCGGAAAGGGATCTGGACCATCACCGGCACTTTGAAACGGCTCCCCTGCCGGGTTATCTCACCGGCTTGCAGTTGGATACCGAGGGGATTGGCTTCGAGATCGTAGAGCGCGGCAGCGATGGTCATGTCGCCCAGCCGATCACGCCAGCTCTTGTCCTGGTAGCCGCTGACATGGCGGACCTTGACACCCTTGCGCCGGACTTTTATTTTGATCTTGTGGAACTTGTTGTCGGACTCACGCTCCGGCGGCGCGTACCCCAGCGAGTAGAAGTTATTGGAATCTCGCCGCGCACGATCGAATAACTCACCGATGTTGGCATTGCCGGTGAATGCTTGGCCACCGGTGTCGTCGGCCATCTGCAACAGGGAAGCGTCGCGGCTCATGCGGTCAGCGATCATCGCGTTGCGCATCATGATGCTGGAGGTCCCATCGGAGCTTCCGGGATTGGCGGCTGACACGAAGGAGCTGCCGCGGCCGCCGTTTGAGACCGGGTAGAAAGCCACCCGATTGTCGCTGGCTTTCTGGGTCAATAGGGTGATCTCAGAATGTAGATCGAAGTTGGAGGAGCTGGAGCCGGTCAAAGCCCTTTGCAGGTCGCCGATCGCCTCGGGAAAACGCGAGCAATTGCGGATCGCGTTTTCGTTCTGTTGGTACCACTGGTCGAATTTGGCGATCCACGCCTCGCTGGCTGAATCTCCGGGGCGTATCGGAATACCATCGCTGAGATAGAGCACGGCTTTGCGGCCCGGCAGACCGCCGAGGGTATCGCTGAACGCTTGTAGCGCGCTGACCGCAGAGCGGGAGACCTGATACCGCTGCTCGGCGATGTGGCGGAGGGTGATCGCCAGGCTCTGGGCCTCGCGGATCGCGCTATCGAAAATTGGGTCGGTCGGCGTTTGGGCGGTCGGCGGTCGATTGCTGAGGCAGCGATAGCTGTAGGTACTGGCGCGCGCCAGGCGGCTCATGAACATGCGCCGATCACCTTCCACCAGCGCGTTGATGCTGTTCTGCTTTTGGAGGACGTCCAAAGCCGCGAAAATCTGGTCGAGGTCATCGGTGAAGGGCTGCATGACCTCGGCCCGGTTGTTCATCGCCGCCAGCATAATGCGGCTGCCGGTGATGTCGGACTCTTGGAGCCGCCGCCGCAGCTTGTCGAAGAGCAGTTTGCGGTTCTGCGGCTGAATGTGAACGTTGTCGATAAAGACCACCAGGTTGAGTCCCTGGGTGGCGCCCGTTGGTAGCCCCGGAGGCGCTGCAGCTTGGCCCGTGACGCTGCCCTGTCCCGTGACCGCCCCCTGGCCAAGGTCGGCCGTCGATTCGTCGATGGCATAGAAGTTGACCAGTTCCACCGGTTCGCCATCTTCGAAGACCTCGAAGTCGTCGCGGCTGAGGCCGGTGATCAGCTCCCCACTCTTGTCAGTGACCACAACCTCGACGTTGATCACTCGCACGTCGATGACGTCTGAGAAGACCGCGCTGCTGTCTTGCGCCGCGAGACGGGCGGCGCAGGACAGCACAGCGGCGCCGGCCACCAGGGCGAGGGGGAGGGCGAGGGCAGGATAGGGTTTCATGGCTACCTCCGGCTTGATTCCGGGCCGTCACAATGATCGGCCTCTACGGTTGGCTCAACCTTTCGCGCGCTTCTTCTTCGCTTTTTTACCCTTCTTGCTTCCGGCGTCACCGCCGCCGAAATCAAACTCCAGCTTGAGCGCAGATGCTGTTTGGCCAAGGTGGTCACGCACCGCGATCGCGACCCGGCGGTCGCCCTTCTTCAAATCCAGATCGATTGGAAAAGCGGCCATCTGCTGGCGGGCGTTGAGGATCTGGGCATTGGGGATCTCGATCGGCAGGTCGAAGCGCCGGGGCTTGGAGAAACCGCCTTTGTTGTCGCGAACCACGACCAGGATCGACAGGCTGCCGTTGTATTTGCCGCCGTCGCTCACCATCTGGATCTCGCGAAAGGGAATCTGCACCAGCACGGGCACCTTGAAGCGTGCGCCGTTGCGTTGTGTCTCGCCGGTTTGGAGCTGGATGCCGAGAGGGTTGGCTTCGAGATCGTAGAGTGCACTGGCGATGGTCATGTCCACCAGCCGGTCGCGCCAGGTTTTGGCATGGTAGCCCTTGGCGTGACGCGTTCTGGCGCCATCGCGGCTGACTGTGACTTCGATCTTGTGGAATTTGTTGTCCTTGGCGCGCTCAGGGGGCGTGTAACCCAGGGAGTAGAAGGTGGTGAAGTCGCTGCTGGCTTGGTTGAGGAGCTCGCCGACGGTGGCGTTGCCGGTCAATGCGCGGCCGCCGGTGTCTTCGGCCATCTGCAGCAGAGAACTGTCGCGGCTCACCGCCTCGGCGATCATCGCACTGCGCATCACCTGGCTGGAGCCGCCGTCGGAGCTACCGCTATTGGCGGCTGAAATCATCGTGCTGTTACGGCCGCTGTTCGACACTGGGTAGATCGCCACGCGATTGTCGCTCGCCCGGATGGTCAGGCGGTCAAACTCCGATTCCAAGTTGAAACCCGAGATGCCGGAGCCGGTCAAAGCCCGGGTGAGGTCGGCGACCGCCTCCGGATAACGCGAACAGTTGCGAATCGCGTTTTCGTTCTGTTGAAACCACTGATCGTATTTGGCGATCCAGGCTTCGCCGATGGACTCCGCCGGTCGTATTGGAATGCCATCGCTGAGGTAAAGCAGAGCTTTACGTCCGGGCAGGCCCCCCAAGGTGTCGCTGAATGCGGCCAGGGAGCCGATGGTGCCGCGGGCCGCGTTGTAACGCTGTTCGCCGAGGTTTCGCACCACCTGGGCGAGATCCTGAGCTTCTCGTATTGCGTTTTCGAAGATGGGATCGCCGCTGGTGGCGCCGCCGCCCGAGCCGGGAGAACCTGGTGGTCGGGTTCGGTTACAGCGCATGCCGCGGGTGCTGGCGCGCGTCAACCGACTCATGAACGTGCGCCGCTCGCCTTCCAACAAGGCGTTGATGCTGGTCTGCTTCTCGAGGGTGTCGAGCGCCGCGAAGATCTGCCCGGCGTCAGCGGTGTAGGGCTGCATGATTTCGATGCGATTGTTCATGCTCGCCAACATCACTTGGGTGCCTGGCGCCATCGCTTGCTCGAGGTCCTTACGCAGATTCTCGAACAGCAGCTTGCGGTTCTCGGGACGGATGTTGAGGTTGTCGACGAACACCACGAGGTTGAGCTGGCGGGTGGCTCCCGCCGGACGGTCGGTTACGTCGCCGTCGGGAACGTCGTCGCCGGATAGCGGCGCCAGGTTCTCGACTGCGAAGAAGTTGGTCAGCTCGACCGGCTGGCCGTCCTCGAAGATCTCGAAGTCGTCGCGGGTCAAGCCGGTGATCGCCTGGCCCTTTTTGTCGGTGACCACCACTTCGAGGTTGAAGACCTCGACGTCGATCACATCGGAAAAGATCGCACTGTCGGTCTGGGCCGCGAGGGGCGTCGGGCCGGCAAGTCCGGTGACGAGGAGTATGGCGAGTATCGGACAGCTCCACACGGGGGTGTTGCGGGTCATTCGGTCTCCTTCAAAGGCACATAGGGTCGACAGCAGGCTTCTGGTTCGAAGGTTTGTGTTTCTGGTCTGCACGAGCTCAGCTTTGGCCGGCGGCTTTCGGTTCGACTTGGCGCGACCTGTCCGGCTCTCCTGCTTCGATCACCAGATCGACCATGAGAGTGGCGTCGGTGTGCGCCAAGTGGTCGTGGATGCCGATCGCGACACGATGTGGACCTCCCAGCATCAACAGCTCGAGTGGATAGGCGGCGACTTGCGGTAGCACTTCGAGCACCCGATGGTCGGGGATCTTGATCGGCAGATCGAAGCGCCGTGGACGCGACAGTCCGTCCTGATCACCTCGCACCTGCACCAGCACCGTCAGTTGGGCGTTGAAATGTTGGTCTTGATGCACCAAGCGTATTTGGTGGAATGGAACCTTGACCATCAGGGGCACGGTGTAGGACTCTCCATCGGTGGTGAAGTCACCGGGTGCGACCCGCACCTGCAAGGGGTTCTCTTCGACCGCGAACAGGGCAGCGGCTGCGGTTTTCTCACCGAGACGCTGGCGCCAGCTTTTAGTGCGATGCGCCTTGAAGTGCCGTGCCCGAGCCCCCGGGACCTTGACCTCGACGTGCAGCTTGCGGGGTCTGAAGTCTGGCCCGCGACTCTGAGGACTGTAACCGAGGGAGTAGAAGTGGGTGAGATCACTTTCGACGTCCTCGAGCAGCTTGCCGAGATTAGCATTGCGCAGCACCGCTCGGCCGCCGGTGTCTCCTGCCATGCGCATGAGCGCGGTGTCGCGGGTGAAATTTTCCAGTTCCTGGGCGTCTCGCCGCATCGAGCCCGAATCGTTGGTCGCGGAGCCAGTGTACTCGGCAGAAATCGAGTCGTTGGTGCGGCCGCTGGTCGAAATCGGATAAAACGCGACCCGGTTGTCCGTTGCCTGGATCGTCAGTCGGTTGAGCTCTGATTGGAGATCAAATTGTGATGAGTCGATCGCGGTCGTCAGCTGAGTGAATTTCCCCGCCGCGCCGGGGAATCGTGAGTTGTTCCGCATCGCCTCGGTGTTCGCGATGACCCAATTCTGATATTTGCTGTTCCAGGCTTCGATCAGTGGGTCCGCGGGACGAATCGGCAGCCCGTCGCTGAGATAGATCAGCGCCTTGCGTCCGTTGATACCGCCCAAGTTGTCGCACAGGCTACCGAGGGCTTCGAGTGTGGCTTCGACTTTCTGGTAGCGCTCTTCAGCCAGCAGGCGCGCGCTCTCCGACAGCTCGAGGGCGACGCGTATTGCGTCGTCGAAGTCGGCATCAGTCTCGAGGCCTTGGCGCGGGGTGAAGATTCGCAAGCTGGCGCGCTCGAGTCGCGACAAGTAGATACGGCGCGCACCGTCATAGAGGGCGTGTAGACTCTCCTGAGTTTCGATTTTGTCGAGGGCGGCGAGAATCTGGTCGACATCGCGGGTGAACGACTGCTCGATTTTGATCCGCCGGTTCATCGTCACCAACATCATCCGTTGGCCGGAGTGTTCGCGGAGGTGGTCGCGCAGACTCGCGAACAGCAGCTTGCGGCTCTGCGGCCGGATGTTGAGGTTGTCTACAAAAACAATGATGTGCCGATCCTGGGTGACCGAGTTGGGCAGGCTTGCCGTGGTCGCCAGCGCTGCTGCTGACGTTGCTCCTGTCGTGGCGCCACCGGACGAATTGACCGCGAGGGCGTCGGCGAGAGGTAGCGAGGAGTCGGGAAAGATGAAGAAGTTGGACAGCTCGATGAGTCTGCCGTCTTCATAGAGGGTGAAATCGTCGCGGGTCAGTCCCGGGATTGGCTGGCCGCTTTTGTTGGTGACCACAACTTCGACGTTGACCACTTGCACGTCGATCACCTCGGACACGCTAGCTTCGGGGGCGCCCATCAGCGGGTCGTCATCTTGTGTGAAGTCGATTTCACTTTCCTGGCCGAGGAGGAGAATCTCATTCTCGCCGAGGGGCATGAGGCCGACGACGCCGTTTTCGCCAGCGTCAGTCTCACTGGCGCCCTCGGAGTTGGTGCGGATAGGTTCACTCGTCGACTCTTGTGAGGCGACGGGTAGGGTGCTCACGATCAGCAACAAACAGGCACCGAGGCGAGCGGTGGTCGCCGACTTGGGAGTCATCGAGTATCGTCCTCTTACAGCGATTGCAGACAACAGCCTCATCTTGGCCGAGCGCAGTCTCATCGGCGTTCTTCCCGTGCTGGGTCCGGGGGCGCGAAGCAAAAACTCCGCAGGGGTCTGTAACGGCTTCTAACGGTCAGTGTATCTCTAACCAGGTCCTGTGGTTGCTGGTCTCGTCCCTGATACTCTTCGGTTCGGCCCTCGAACGCTCGTTCCAAGCACCCCGATACGACGCTTCCGCCGGTCCAGAAGCAGATCTCACCCCAGCATGCGGTATGATGGGTCGGGCTGGGTGATGACGCACAGGATGGTTCGGGCGTCGGCTGTTCGGACTTTGGTCCACTTGCAGGGTCCCACTAGGACCACGTCCACCAGGACCACGTCTCACTAGGGCCGCGTTTCGCTAGGGTCACTATCCCCCGCAAGTCACACGTCTCCCACAAGTAAAATACGTAGGATGCTTCTCATGTCACACGAACCAAGGATTCTCCATCACCTGAAGACCGCTATCGGACTGGGCTTCGTCTTGCTCCTCGCTCCGGCTGCTACGGCAGACTGGTTGATCACCCTGGAAGGGCAGATGATCGAGACCAGCGGACCTTGGATCGTCAACGGTAAATCGCTGACCTACATTGACCTCGATGGCGCCAGGCAGAGTCTGCAACTCGCCGATATCGACCTGGAGGCGAGCGAAGAAACCACCGCAGTCAAGCAAGGCCGGCCTTATGTGCCGAGCACGAGCCGCTCAGAGTCGGTTCCGGTCAGCGAAGACCACAAAGCCGCCGTCACCGACGAGGACGCAAGAATTACGCTCTACATGACCAGCTGGTGTGGTTATTGCCGCAAGGCTGGCAAGCTCCTCAAATCGCTCGATGCCGATTTTGTAGCCAAGGATATCGAGAAAGATGCCAAGGCAGCACGCGAGTACCGTGCCAAAGCAGGTGGCCGCAGTGGGGTTCCGCTGATCGATATCGACGGCGAGGTGGTCCGTGGATTCAACGAGCGCGCGATCCGTCAACTGGTTGGCAAGCTCAAGCAGGAAGCGGGTTAGGGTCGACTGGTGGATAGGTCTTTCGCGAGAAAGATCTTGCGAGAGGTCGGTTTCGCGAGGGATCGTTGCGTGCTCATGGATCGAGCTCGATGACACGGGCTTGTCGATAGTGTTCGTATTGAGTCCATGGTTAATGTTGCCCTTTTGAAAGTGCAATATTAAGAGGTGACTGGCTTGTACTAGGGGGCGTTGTTTCTATCCTGGAGACCGCTGAGGTTGCAGGCGAAGTTGGAGTCTTCATGACCTGGGAAATGATATTTGTCATCGTTCTGCTGCTGGCGGCTATTGTCAGCTTCTTGGCAGAAAAGATTCCTACGGATCAGACCGCGATTACAGCCTTCGTCGCTATTCTGGCGGCAGGTAGCTTGCCATTCGCCGACAAGCTTCCGAGTGTCGAACAAATGTTGATGGTCTTTGCCAATCCGGCACCGATGACGATTGCTGCGATGTTCGTTCTCAGCGCCGCACTCGACAAGTGCGGGATGATCAAAATCATCGCGGCTAGTTTGGAAAAGTTGGCTGGATATGGATATCGCTGGTTTTTGATCATCCTCATGCTGTGTGTCGCCTCGATTTCAGCGTTTATCAACAACACACCGGTGGTGATGGTGTTCATGCCGGTCGTACTGATGCTCTCGAGGTCGATGAAAGTGCCGGCCTCGAAGCTACTGATTCCGCTGTCCTATGCTTCGATCTTTGGCGGTACATGTACTTTGGTGGGGACCAGCACCAACATCCTGGCAAGTAGTAAGTTGGTGGAAGCTGGTGAGGCGCCGATCTCTATGTTCGAGATCGGCGCTGTTGGACTGCCGCTAATGATCGGTGGGGTGATTTATCTTTTCTTCTTTGGTGACAAGTTGTTGCCGGTGCGGGAAACTTTGACTTCGCTACTGTCGGACGAAGAACGCAAAGAGTTCATTACCGAAGCATTTGTTCAGCACGACTCGCCAATTGTCGGCAAGTCGATCGCCGAATCGAAATTGGTGCGTCAACAGAGCGTGCGGGTACTCGAGATCATCCGCGATGACATAACGCTCGCAGTTGACGATCCGAAGAAGGCGATTTTGCTCGAAGGTGATCGTCTGGTGCTGGCTTGCCGTCCGTCGGGTTTTGCCCACGCCCGATCAATCGAGGGGATCAACTTGGCGCCGATGCGCGGCGTTGGCCTCGAGACGATTTCGGCCCACGAGGGCTCGATCGTCGAAGGAGTGATCGGTCCGCGGTCGACATTGGTCGGGCAGACGCTGCATGAGATTAATTTCCGACAACGCTTTCGGGTCATCTTGATCGCGATTCATCGGCGCGGAGTGAATCTGCGCGAAAAGATGGACTCGTTGCGCATCGAAGCTGGCGATCTGCTGCTAATGATGGGCACCGATCCCGCCATCGATCGCTTGCGGCGCAGCGATGATGTGCTGCTGCTCGACCATCCGCCCGTGCCGTCGGTCAGCATGCGTCGTAAAGGGCCGGCGGTGGTGGCGATCACCGTTAGTGTAATTCTTGCCGTGTCGTTGAATATCTTGCCGATTGTCGCAGCGGCGCTGATCGGCATGGTGGCGGTTTTCTTCACCGGGTGTCTGCAACCCAAGGAAGGTTATGACGCGATCGAATGGAGTATTCTTGGTCTGATTTACGGCATGCTAGGGATGGGTTTGGCGATGCAGACGACTGGTACCGCCGACCTCATCGCTGACGGTCTGGTTTCGGTGGGTAGCCTAGACATCGTTTCCGAAGGTCTCAGGCCCTACGTGATCCTGGCGATGCTGTATTTTGGCACGATGGTGATGACCGAGACCCTGTCCAACAATGCCACCGTTGTTCTGATGGCGCCAATCGCCCTCAGCCTCGGTCCCGCCGTCGGCGTTGATCCGCGGCCGTTCGTGATCGCGACCTGCATTGCCGCCTCAGCCAGCTTCTCCACCCCGATTGGCTATCAGACCAATACCTACGTCTACGGAGTCGGGGGCTACCGCTTTTCGGACTTCGTCAAGATCGGGTTACCGCTCAACCTCATGTACTTCATTGTGAGTGTGTTGTTGATCCCTCAGATCTGGAAGTTTTGAGTTGCAGGGCTGGCAGCTGTTGGCAGGGGTTCGACGAGGCGCGGACCTTGCGCTCGAAGAGTATGCTGGACGTTCCAAAGCTGCTTGGTAGGGACCTTGTTCACCTTGACAGGGTATAGGGCAACGACCTATTCTACCGACCGGTCATAAGCCGCTGCAGGTCAAGAGATTCGAGGATTCGAGACCCAAGTGGAAGATCTCGGATCCTGCTCAAATTCCGAATATCGTATTTAGAAGCCCAAGCCGACCCACCAGACATGATGCTTTCGACTCGGTCAATGACTTGCAAGATTCGGATATCGTCTACCTTGGGTACTCCTTGTTTAGATTATAGAAGAAATTTTATGAGATAAGGCGCCAGTAATGCCCACATATCAGAAGCCACCGACGGTCAACGACGATGCTCGCGCCATCCACATCTATCGCGAGGCAGCTCGGATCATCTCCGAGAAGGGCTTTGATGCCACCTCAATGGGCGATATCGCCGAAATCGTCGATTTGACCAAGGGCGGCCTCTACTACTACATCAAGGGTAAGAAGGCACTGCTTTACGCGATCATGAACTTCGTCCTCAATTTTCTCGAGGAGGATGTGATTGCGATCGCTCGCGAGGGAGACGAACCTGAGGGGCGCCTCGCCAGTCTGCTGGCAGGCTACGTCCGGTTGGTGATCGACGAGCCGAGCTCGATGAATATCCTGGTCAATGAGGAAGAGGGGCTGGACGCTGCTTATCGGCCGAAGGTCATGGAGCGCAAACGTGCCTTCACGGACTTTTTGCGCGAGAGCATCGTCGCGGTGCTTGATCGGCAGGATCGGAATCCGAAGCTCGATCCCAACGTCGCTGCCCACAGCGTCCTTGGGATGGTGCACGGCGTGGTGCTCTGGTATAAGAACGACAGCAGTATCGAACCTGACGATTTGGTCAATCAGGTCACTCAGTTGGCTCTACGGGGATTGATCATCGATCCCCCACCGACCCCGGATCCCAAGGTTACTCGGACCGACGTCGAGCGTAGTCGGTCCCGCGGTCGTCACAGCGCGTAAAACGCGAACCTGAGAAGGTTGGTAGGGCCGACCTACCGTCGGTCTGAGTCTCAGCCGCCTGGAAGCTTTCCCGCCCTGCCCAAAACTCCCGGCCGATTTATTAGCCGCCGGGCTAAAAACGCCTAGGGTTCAGTGGCTCCCGGCCGTGGGTCTTGGCACCAAATTTGCTTCTTAGTGCTTTGATAGAGTTAGTTGATCCATTTAGCGGTGGCAGCCGATCCAGCTGTTGTGAAGCCTCGCAGTGCGTCAACTGTGAGTCGATCCGGCCTTTATCCGCTCTGATGACGACCTTCGACCTATAGGCCGTGCATCCTTGGCAATAGATGTCCCATTCGGGACATCGTCTCTTAGTGTTGTAATCCAGTCCCAAAGGAGAGTTTTCCAATGAATATCGATACGAACCAATTGATTCAGCTCGGAACCGCTTATGGCGTTCCGCTGCTCAAGGCGATCGCCATTCTGGTGGTCGGTTGGATGGTGGCTAAAGCTGCGGCTTACCTGATCAAGAAAGTGCTCGACAAAACCGAACTCGATAACAAGCTCGCTGAGCTCATTACCGGTGGGCGATCGAAAGACGCGCCGATCGAAGCCGGCATGGCGCAATTCGCCTATTGGATCGTCATGTTGTTTGTTCTCATGGCGGTGTTGCAGACGCTCGGCCTTACCATCGTGACCGAGCCGCTCAACGCTCTGGCCACAAAATTGATGGGTTTCTTGCCTCAGATCCTGGCCGCCGCCGCTCTGGCCGGGATTGCCTGGGCTGTCGCCACAGTCCTGCGAATGATCGTCCAGAATCTGCTCGGCGCCTTCCAGCTCGATCAGAAGCTCGGGGATTCCGCGGGCGAAGAGACTAAAGCGATGTCCCTGGCGTCGACTCTGGCTGACGGCGTCTACTACCTGATCTTCCTCCTCTTCCTGCCGCAGATCCTCGACGCCTTACAGATGGATGGGTTGTCGCCGGTCAAGGACATGGTTGGCGAGATCCTGGGTTTCCTCCCCAACCTGCTTGGCGCACTGGTCATCTTCTTCATTTTCTACTTGGTGGCGCGGATCGTTCAACGCCTGGTAGCCAACCTGCTGGCCTCGATCGGTTTCAACAAATTGCCCGAATGGCTCGGCCTTGGTGAGCCGAAAGAAGGCTCGGCTTCCGCGTCATCGATTGCCGGTTGGGTAGTGATGGTCGTAATTCTCTTCATGGGTTCGATCCAAGCCTTCAACACCCTTGGCCTGGCCATCGTCTCGGGACTCGCCAACGAGCTCATGCAAGGCTTGTTCTCGGTGTTGATCGCGGTGGTGATCTTCGCCATCGGCCTCTTCCTGAGCCGCCTTGCGCACCGTGCCATCACCGCCAGCGGCCATCGTCAGGCCGCCACCTTGGCTACCGTCGCCCGCTTCGCTATCTTGGTGTTGGTTGGCGCTATGGCCTTGCACAAGACCGGACTTGCCCCCGAGATCGTCAATCTCGCCTTTGGCGCCTTGATCGTCGGCATCTCGATCGCCGGTGGTCTTGCCTTCGGCCTCGGCGGCCGCGAGGAAGCAGCCCGGGTCATCGAATCGTGGCGGGAGTCTGACGACAGCTAAACACCGCTGCGCCCGCCGTTATCCGAGTCGTGCCGACCTTGTGTTGACGCGGTGTCGGCAAAGAAGCCACGCGTCATTGCGTGGCTTCTTTATTTTTGGGTTTCAAGCCCTGCAAGCTCGGGGATAGCGGCGAGGACCGATTGTACCGGTGTGATCGAAAGGCTGTTGCCGACCAAGCGCCAAGCATTCGCCAGCGGCAGATCCGGCGGCAACTGGTAGCTTGGTGGAAAGCCGAGTAAGCGTAAGATCTCGCCCGGGGAAAAGCGACGAACGCCAGTGGCATGCTCGAGGTAGGAGCCGCTACGGACGGGGGAGCGGCCGTAGGCGGAGGTGAAACAGTGGGTGACGGCGTCGGGGTCGTTGGCTCGGACGAGGTGTAGGCTGTGGCCATAACGCTCGATGAGCTCGGGGTCGACCTCGAGGTCAGGTGAAGATGCGGAGTCCAGGTAGGTCGCAAGGGGGCGACTCCGGTGACGAGGGGTCGGGAAAGGCAGCAGCGGGCCGCGTCCAGCGACCAGATAGTAGCGCTGACGGCGATTGGGAATGCCGAAGTCGGAAGGGCAGAGCAGGCACTCGTGGAGGCTGGTGTAGCCGGACTCCTCGAGGGTTTCGATCAGGTGCCGACGGACCCGCGACTCTCGGAAGGGAGGAACGTTCTCGAGCGCGACGTAACGGGGGCGAACAGCGGCGATGTGATCGATGACGGCGAGGAAGGTCTTGGTTCGTGGGTCGTCGAGGTCGCGCTGGTGGCCGCGCTGGGTGAATGGCTGGCAGGGTGGCGACATCCACCATAGGTGGGCGTCCCACCGGCGCAGACGCTCGAGACGGAGGAACTCGAGCAGCGCCGGGAAGGTGGGATGGGGATAGTTGTAGGCGTAGACGTTGAGGGCGCCACGGTTGATGTCGATGGCTGCGATTGTTTGTGTCGTCGCGCGGGAATGACCTCTGGCGGGGTCGCCGCTAGTAGCCTGCAGGGCAGCGGCACAGCCGCCGATACCGCAGTAAAGCTCGACGACACGAAAGAGTTTGTTGGTGTCGTCAGCCTGGGGCGACCCGTCGCTGCTCAAACTCCGGCGAGCGCGGCGTGGAGCTGTTCGCGCAGGGGCTCGACCACCGCGGGATCTTTGACGTCGATCACCGGTGTGCTGTCGTACTGCTCGAAGAACAGACTGGCGGGGACATCGTCAGGCACTTCGAGAGCGCGGCGAATCTTACGGTTGTCGGGCACGAAGCCACGGGGAATCAAGCGCAAGATGGTTTTGCCGATGGTGCCCTGGAGCCCACAAATCAGGACGACCGCGCGCTCGGGAGTCAGGCCGCCGGGGCCGAGGCCGAGACGTTCGTCGAGCTCGGCCAGACGATCTTCCTCGAAATAGTCTTCGGCACGGCCGGTGTCCCCTGGCCAGTCTGGGGCCTCATTGGGTCGGCTGATGGTGGCGTAGTAGTGCAGGCCATGTTGAGTCAGAGAGGTCAGCTCGTCGCGGTAACCGAGATCGGCGGGGTAAGAGGCGCCATGGAGAATAGCGTACTGGCTGAGATCAGCCGATGGGTCGCGAAGATGGAGACTGCGTACCATGCTGACGAAGGGTGCGAGGCCGGTGCCGGCCGCAAGGCAGATGCGGAGACGCGGATCATCGTCACCGACAGCGTCCTCAACGGTGAACTTACCGACCGCACGGTTACGCATGAAGAGGCGGTCCGAGGGCTGGGCCTTCCACAATAGATGGGTCAGCGGGTTGTCCGACTCCGGGTAATTCACGTACCGAATGTAGAACTCGAGCGCTTCGCGCTCCTCTGGGGCCGAGGCGATCGACATCGGGCGACGGACCGAGCCTAGCTCAACCTGCTCCTCATTGTTCATGCCGAGCGTCACATATTGACCAGGAATGAACTGCGGTTCTGCCGCGGCCGGTTCGTCTGGCTTGACCTTGAAGATCGCCAACTGCTCGGTGAGATCAACCCTGTCCACTAGGGTCG
Source organism: Acidobacteriota bacterium (assembly GCA_029263355.1). Classification (GTDB taxonomy): domain Bacteria; phylum Acidobacteriota; class Thermoanaerobaculia; order Multivoradales; family J023; genus JAAELT01. The sequence goes on from JAJCXQ010000182.1 coordinate 18,644, forward strand.
CGTTGTACGAAAGGGGTTTCGCCATCTTCGAGTCCTCCTGCCAGCTGGCTGTTGAGCGAACATAGTGTATTGCATTCAGTACAAACCGTGGCGTTAGCAGGTTAGATCGGTGCAGAAGGTTGATGGGGTCGGGACATAAAATAATCGCGCCAACTCCAATATTGGCATGCAGCTTGCTAAATAGATCGATGATATGAGGCAACGAGTCACACCTTTGTACCCGAGTTGCCGGGCGAGCCATCGCCTTTAACCCATCTATACGTCAGACAGGTCCGTGAACGTCTGATCCCGCTTTTTCCCACCCCACATCCTGCCTTTAACCTTTCCGCCGCCGTCCCGAGTCCTCGGGACGGCCCCGCCATGTCTACTCTTTTCTTGAACTCGAAAGTTGCGTAAATTCGTCCCGCGGCTGGCGCGCTTGGTCCCCGCCTTTAGACGGAAGCACGGTCGAGAACGTAAGGCGGTTCCACCGTCGCTGGCGTCGTCGAGATGGTCGGGAATTCCATCGTTTCAGTGTGCCGACAGGGTGACATGCCCCGGCAGTGAACGGCAGCGCGGTCCCGTTGGAGTCGCGCTGCGGTGATGCCAAGATGGACCGGTGTCCACAAAAAAGGACTCGCTTCCGCGAAAGGTGACAGCGTCCGTCTTCCCATGTGGACGCCTCGGACAGAGCACCTTTAGCCAACACCTCCGATATATCTCTCCTGCTCCAGGTGGAGCACGATCTGCTGAGCTGCTTCTTCCGGTGTGGTGTCGGTGGTCGGGATCACCATGTCAGCGTCTTCTGGGATCTCGTAGGGGTCGGAGATGCCGGTGAATTTGTCGATCTTGCCGGCTCGGGCTTTGGCGTAGAGGCCCTTGCGGTCGCGTTGCTCGCAAACCTCGAGCGGTGTCGCGACGTGGATCAAGACGAAGCCCCCACCAGCACTGATCATTTCGCGAACTTCGTCGCGCACTTTGGAGTAGGGGGCGATCGGTGCGCAGATGGCGATGCCGCCATTTTTGGTGATCTCAGAAGCCACGAAGCCGATGCGTTTGATGTTGAGGTCGCGGTGCTCGCGCGAGAAGCCGAGCTCTGAGGAGAGGTTCTTGCGAACGATATCGCCGTCGAGCAAGGTCACCGGCCGGCCGCCCATTTCCAGCAGCTTCACCATCAAGACATTAGCGATGGTTGATTTGCCGGCGCCGGAAAGGCCGGTGAAGAAGACGGTGAAGCCGCTCTTGTGGCGTGGTGGGTGGGTGCGTTGGAGCTCTTGGGCAACTTCCGGCAGGGTGAACCATTCGGGAATCGGTCCGCCTTCCGCCAGCCGCCGGCGCAGCTCGGTACCGGAGATCGAGAGGGTGCGGGCACCTTCCGGAAGCTCGTCCGCTGGCATGTAGCCACCATGGTCTTCGGCGAAGACCATCAGTTTGAAAGGCACCATCTTGATGCCGAGCTCTTCTTCGTGTTCACGCATCATGTCCTGCGCGTCGTAGGGGCCATAAATCGGGTTACCGTTGGAGTCGTTGCCCGGGCCAGCGTGGTCGCGACCGACAATGAAATGGGTGCAGCCATAGTTCTTGCGAATGATGGCGTGAAGCACCGCCTCCCGCGGCCCCGCCATGCGCATCGATAGCGGCAGCAGGGACAACATCGCGGTGTGCTTGGGGTAACGCGGCAAGATCGCCTGGTAACAACGGACGCGGGTGTAGTGGTCGACGTCGCCAGGCTTGGTGGTGCCGACCACCGGATGGATCAAGAGGCTGGCTTCGAGCTCGCGGGAGGCTCGCAGACTCATCTCGATATGCGCGCGATGCATCGGATTGCGGGTCTGGAAGGCGACAACCTTGCGCCAGCCGAGGCGAGCGAAGTTTTTGCGCAGGCGTTCCGGGGTGTGACGCAACTCGACAAAATCGTAATGCTGCGGTCGTTGAAGTCCTTCGAGGGTGCCACCGACGGAATAGGTGTTGGTGCGGTCGAAGAGGTGGGAGACTCCGGGGTGGGCGCGATCCGTGGTGCCGTAGATGGCCTTGGCCTGGGTCTCGGCATCGGGGGCCCACACGTCGGTCACGGTGAGGACCGCCAGCATCACACCTTGGAGGTCACGTAGGGCGAGCTTGGAGCCCTCGCTGAGTCCCTTCGCGACGTCCTCGGTGACATCGAGGGTGATCGGGATCGGCCACAGGGTGCCGTCGGCTAGACGCATCGAGTCGCAGACCGATTCGTAGTCTTGGCGGCCCATGAAGCCCTTCAGCGGCGAGAAACCGCCGTTGAGGATCAGTTCGAGGTCAAACAGCTGGCGGGCAGTGAGATCCCAAGAGGGCCAATCGACAGATTCGTGGCGCAGTTCTCGATGGCGTTCTTCTGAGACCAGCAGCTGGACGAGCTCGCCACCGTGAGGGGCGATGAGATGATCAGGCATGGGTAATCCTTTCTTGTTCCCTATGGCCGACGGGAGTCGGCGAGACGGCATCGACCGCTGAGAATCCAGGGCTCTGGTAGAATCAAATGCCGTTGTAGGATGGAGAAGCGTGACGAGAAACGTCACGGCCGGGATCGTAGCACAAGTCCAGAAATATTGACTCTGGTGCCCGGCGTCGGCGCCAAGACCTACAGCAGTCGTCGCCGAGACCTACATACAGAGCGAAGTCCCTCAACGGGAGAGCCGCTTGAAGAGCGATACCTATACGAGACCGTGACGCCGTGACCGTCCATGAATCTTTTGAATCCAGTGATTCGGCCAGGTCCAGCGATCGGGCCAAGCCCAGTGGTGCGGTCAAGCGGCTGATCGACTGGACGATCGCTGCGTTGGGGCTGACGGTAACAGCGCCTTTACTTTTGATGCTGGCCTTGGCGATCAAGCTAACCTCCCCTGGGCCGGTGCTCTACCGAGCCCGGCGAGCGGGGCGAGGCGGCATACCGTTCAATGTCCTCAAGCTGCGGACGATGACCGATGGCGCTGATCGGCAAGGCTCGATCACTGTCGGTGCTGATGCGCGGGTGACGCCGCTGGGGCGCCTGCTACGCCGTACCAAGCTCGACGAAGTGCCGCAGCTGTGGAACATTCTGTGTGGGGAGATGTCGCTTGTCGGCCCGCGTCCTGAATCTCTGAATATTGTCGAGGAACATTTCACCACCCAGCATCGCGAGGTGTTGTCGATTCTGCCAGGCCTCACCTGTCCGGGAAGTCTCTATTACTACGTTTATCAAGAGCACCTGCGACCGCCGGAGGGTGTCGGGTCGGAGGAGTTCTATGTCCGTGAGCTCTTGGATCCCAAGATCGCCGCTGATCTGCACTACGTTCGTCACCGGTCCTTGGCTTATGATGCCCGTCTGATAGTGGAGACCGCATGGGTCATGCTGCTCAAGGTGTTGGGACTCGAGCCGAAGTGGACGCCGCCGGTTCCGGTTTCGGGCATTCAGCTTTCGCCTCGCGAGTAGCTTGTGAGATCGTTTCGAAGGCCCGAGGACGTGATGCCGAGGAGATTCCGATGAGTGGCTTGCGCAGCGCACTGCAAGAGGTGAGGTGGATCGATCTGCCGTCGGTCGATGATCCTCGCGGCACCCTGACCGCGGCCGAGAGTCAGCTCGATGTGCCGTTCGATATCCAGCGAGTCTTCTTCATGCACCATGTGACTGCGTCGCGCGGTGGGCACGCCCATCGTGATACCGATCAGGTCGTCATCGCGGTGGCCGGCCGCTTCAAGGTTGAGCTCTTCGATGGCGAGGATTCCGCGTCCTATGTTCTTGATCGCCCGAACCGGGGCTTGTACGTTCCGCGGATGGTGCTAGTGGATCTCGACAGATTTTCGCCGGACGCCGTGTGCCTGGTGCTGGCGAGCACTCACTACGACATGTCGAGATCGCTCCGGACGCGTGCTGACTTTCTGCAAGCGATTAGCGAAGCCGACTCATGAGCGAGGTTTCAGAGGGCATGTCCGAAGACGGCTTGGGCGTGTTGTGCCTTGGCTTCTCGAGCATCGTTCAGCGACGGGTGCTGCCGGCGCTCGAAAGTCTGCCGCAGGTCAAACGAATCGAGATCGGCAGCCGCCGTGGTCGGCCCGACGGTACCCTGTTGACACCAAAGGTGGGTCGCTGTTTCGATGACTTCACCACCGCCCTGGCGACCAGCGACTGTGATCTGGTGTATGTCTCGACGGTGAACAGCGAGCATGCCGAGTGGGTGGAGCGGGCCCTCGAGAGTGACTTCCACACCGTCGTCGACAAACCGTCGTTCATCGACCCAGAAGACGGCGAAAGATTGTTGCGTCGCGCCGCCAAACTTGGGCTCTGCCTGGCCGAGGCGACGGTTTACACCGCCCATCCCCAGATCGAGCTCTGTCGTCGGATTTTTGCCCAGACCAACTCCTCCCCGACCCGTATCTCGACGTTGTTTTCGATGCCGCCGCTAGCGTCCGACAATTTTCGCTACCGTCGCCAGCTGGGCGGCGGCGCGCTGTGGGATCTGGGGCCGTATGCCGTTTCCCTTGGGCGGATCTTTTTCGACGATTCTCCGGACACCGTCCACTGTGAGGTTTTGTCGGCCGATGGTGCGGATCAGGTGGAGACCGCGTTTAGCGCCCAGTTGCAGTACCCGGGGGGCCGCTCCCTGGTTGGGCATTTTGGGTTCGACACCGAATACCGCAACGAGGCGACGCTGCTTGGACCCGGCGCCGCGATTCGAGTGTCGAGGATCTTCACCACGCCGCCAACCCTCGCCAACGAGCTCGAAGTCCAGGTCAGCAATCAGGCGAGCCGTCCCGCGGCGCCATCGGCAGACAGTTTCGCCTGTTTCTTGGAAGATGTGTTGGAACGGATTCGGAGCGGCGGCGACCGGATGCTCGAGCTTGGCCAAAACTTGGGACACGATCTACGGGTGTTGACTGCCTTGAGACGTGCCACTGAGACGGCCGCTAAGACGTGTCACTGAAGACCCGACTTTGAGGAGATTTGATGACAATCCACGTGTGGGGCTACCTTGACGAGCTGGCGATCGAGCGGGAAGAGATCGATGCCGCCGTCGCGTCGGTTTTGGAGTCTGGAAGACTCATCCTCGGGCCCCAGGTTGCCGCCTTCGAGCAGAGGTTTGCCGCCTACTGCGGCGCCGGTTACGGGGTTGGGGTCAACAGTGGTACCGATGCCATCTTCCTCGCTCTAAAAGCCATGGACATCGGATCCGGAGACGAGGTGATCACGGTTTCGAATACCGCGGTGCCAACGGTATCGGCGATTGTCGCTACCGGCGCAACGCCGCGTTTTGTCGACATCGATCCCCGGACCTATCTGATGGATGTTGGACAGATCGAGGAGGTCCTGTCCGAACGCACCAAGTGCGTGGTGGCGGTGCATCTTTTCGGCCAATGTGTCGACATGACGCAGCTGCAACCCATCGCCGACGAGCATGGGGTGAGGGTGTTGGAAGATTGTGCCCAAGCTCATGGCGCCGAGCATCGAGGCCGGAAAGCCGGGGCGATGGCGGAGGCTGGGGCGTTCTCCTTTTACCCCACCAAAATCCTCGGCGGTTATGGCGACGGCGGCCTCGTGACCGTCCGTGACGCTTCGTTCTGCGAGCGCGTCCAGCGGCTGCGTTTTTATGGCATGAAGGGGCGCTATTATGCCGACGAACATGGCTACAACTCGCGGTTGGATGAGTTGCACGCCGCGATCCTGCTCGCCAAGCTCGAGCATCTCGACGCCTACATCAACCGCCGTCGGCAATTGGCGGCGGTTTACGATCGGTTGCTGGCGGACACCGGGCTCGTCTTGCCCCGCACCGCTCCCGACAATCGCCATGCGTATTATCTCTACGTCGCGCGCCATCCCGATCGCGATCGGATTCTCGAGGCTTTGCGCGAACACGACATCCAGCTCAACATCAGTTATCCCTGGCCGATCCACACCATGGCGGCGTATCGCGATCTCGGCTACCGTGAAGGTGATCTACCCCATACCGAGCTGGCGGCGCGGGAGATCTTCTCGTTGCCGATGTTTCCGTCGTTGAAGGACGAAGACCAACTGCGGGTCTGTGAAACTCTGAGCGACGTGCTGTCGCGCCTCTGACTTCTGACGCGCTTCTGATTTCTGAGATGGCTGATGGAAGATGCTCAATACCATCTACTCGCCGAAGTCGAGGAGCGCCATTGGTGGCATTGCACGTTGCGACGTGCGGTGGCCGAGGCGTTGGCGCGGCATGCCGCGGACCGATGCCTCGACCTCCTCGATCTCGGCTGCGGCACCGGTGGGCTGCTGCGCGATTTGGCGTCAGGGGATGGGCCCGGAGCTCATCGGGTCGTGGGTGTCGATCGCTCGCCCCTGGCCCTCGCCTATACCCGCCAACGCGGCGCATCTGAGTTAGCCGGCTGTAGCGTCGAGGCGTTGCCGTTTGCTGGCGAGTCGTTTGATGCCGCGATCACCATCGACGTGCTGTCCCATCAGTCCATCACCTCCGAGGCGACAGCCCTGGGCGAAATCGCCCGGGTGTTGCGCCGCGGCGGCTTGTTGGTGGTGCAACTCTCCGCCTTCGAATGGCTGCGCGGTGAACATGATTGGAGTGTTCACCAGGCGCGGCGGTACACCCGCCGACAGGTGGTCGAGATGCTCGGTGACGCCGGATTTTTGGTGCACGAGGCGCGTTACCGACTCGTTTTCTTGCCACCTTTGATGATGATCAACAATCTTTGGGCGAAGCTGCGCCCAAGCGATCAGAGCGAGCCGGATATCGCGCTGCCGTCGCCGGCGGTCAACGCTTTGCTGCTGGCTGCCGCCAGGGTCGATTTGCGATTCGGGGCCTGGCTACCCCTCGGCAGTTCCATCTTCTGTGTGGCTCGTCGTCGGTGAGGCTTCGAAGCCGACTTCTTCACGCACCGCAAATTGAGGCGTCTGATTACTGGACAGGAAGACCCGCCCCAAATACTCGCCGATCATTCCCAGCACCATCAGCTGCAGTCCAGCGAAGATCATGATGACGATGACCGTGGACGCCCAGCCCACCTGAGTTTCGGGAATCAACAGCTTTTCGATGATGACCGCAATCGACAGCAGGCCACCGACCGCGGCGAAGCCGAAGCCTACAAAAACCGCCAGCCGCAACGGCAGGATCGAGAAGTTGGTGAACATGTTGAGCCACAGGCCGATGAGCTTGCGCAAGGTGTAGCCGGAGGTTCCTTGTTGGCGCGGGTGGTGTTGGCAGTCGACCACACCGATGTTGCGAGTGACCCGTAGGATCAGGCCGTCGAGGTAAGGGAAAGGGCCTTGGTAGCGGCAGACCTCGTTGACCAGGAAACGGCTGAGACATTTGAAGCTCGAGAGATAAAGGTCTTTGGGTTTGCCGAGTAGAACGTTGGCCATCCGGTTGTTGAACCAGCTGCCGAGCTTGCGAGAGAACGAATACTGTCGATCTGCAAACTGACCATAAACCACGTCATGGCCACCTTCGAGCAAGGTGTCGACGAGCCTAGCGACCTCCTCCGGTGAGCTTTGGAAATCGTCTTCCATGATCGCCACAACCTCACCCGAGGTCCGGTTGAGCCCGGCTAGGATCGCTTGGTGTTCGCCGAAGTTACGGGATAGATCGAGGAACCGCACGACGCCAGAGTGACGCGCGGCAAGCTGGCGGCAAACGGCCGCGCTGTCGTCGGCGCTGCCGTCATTGACCAACACAATTTCGAGCACCGCAGACTCGGCGAATTGTTCTACCAAGCGGTCGACCAATGGGCCGATGGTCAACGCTCCGTTGTAAACCGGGATGACAACGGATAAAGAGGAGGGGTGTCTTCGGTCAGTCATGGTGGTGGCGAAGGGCCTCGTCGTGGGGCGGCATGGGTTTGAGCAGGACAGCCAAGAGATGGGTCCGCAGGGGCGGTAGGCAACTCAGGAGCTCGGCCAAACAGCGGCTGCGCGGCGCGACGAGTCGCGCCAAAGGCGGCGCCAGGCTCGCCGATCTGATCCTGCCCGCGAGTGACGGGAAAAGCTCGCGGAGCTCAGGGGAGCGAACAGCGCGCACCTGGCGATTCCGCGGGTTGTCGATCGCGAAGTCGTACCATAACAGGGCTCCTCCCGGCGCCAAGACGCGCTCGACCTCGGTGGCAATGCGGCGGCGACTCTCGCCGTCCAGCACCGAGGTCATGACCAGCGACAGGACCACCAGCTGGAACTCGTCGGCAGGCCAGGGAAGGCTGCCGCCGTCGGCGAGGACCAGCCGAGCGGCCGGCAAACGACGCCGGGTTGCCGCGCCGCGACCCGGATCGATCTCGACGCCGAAGAGGTTGGCTTCGCGAGCTCCCCAGCCGATCAGCACCGGCAGCCAGCCACAACGTCCGAAGCCGATCTCCAGGCATCGGCTGGCGGCGTTGGGGAAACGGTCTGCCGCGTGCAGCAGCCGCGCCGCGTGCCGTTGCCGGTCCTGGACCAGAAAAATCTCTGCGGGATTCCACGGCGCGTAACGCTCCGGGTCGAGGTTCTGCTCCCGCTGCCGGTACTCCGCGCGGATCCGGGCGCGTTCCCGTGCGGCGCCGGTAGGCGGCGGAGGGGCAGAATTCGGCTCGGGGATCATCCAGGTAGATTACATGATGAGGCGCTCATCCCGATCCGATTCCCCGCAGGGCGCGTCGCATATCGCTGATCGAATCTTGAAGCGCCAGGCTGAATCCGCCGCGCACCAGGGATGGCCATCTGAGGTAGAGACGTGCCGGGTCCCGGTTCAGCCAGGCGCGTAAGTAGGCGCGGCGCAACATGCTGGGAGCAAGACGGTGGAGGACCTCGGAGGAGACCGGTGTCGAGAAGTGGCGTCGGGTCCAGTCGAGCATGACCCAAGCCGCGGTACGAAGACCGCTGTTCTGGAGGCAGGCCAGGACTGGTGGCCAGTCGCCGTCTGTTGCGCTGCCGTCGGTACCGTCTTGGCCGGGTCGCCGCAGCCAGCGATCGAGGTCGACGGCATGGCTCAGCTGTTGGGTCACGTGATCGGTGAGCGAAGGATTGAGCAGTAGGATGACCAGAGCGGCGGCATCGTCGGGATACCACAGGCCTTCGTGTTGCCGTCGTGAAGACAGGATCCACTCGGTCAACGGTTGCCGGCTGCGTTCGGGACGAAAGAGGTGCCAATGGACGTCGAGCTGCGTGCCGTAGCCGTCGAGCGCCATTTCGTACTGCGGTTGCCCCGCCTGGGGAGCGGGGGAGAACTCTGCTCGACGCAACGCTGCGATGGCGCGGTGTTGATCGGCGGCGGAGATCAAGAGGTCGATATCAGCCGCCGGTCGCAGCACCGCGTCGCCGTAGAGGGCTTCACCGAGATGGAAACCCTTGAAGAAAACGTAACGAATACCTTCGCTGTCGAGGGTCTCGGCAACCAGGCGTCCAGCCTCGGTTTGTAACATGGTGGCCACCGCTGCTCGGCGCTGAGCCCACCGCAGCGACTCGTGGAGCGCCTCCGGTAATGAGATCGCGGGCCGCAGCTCGAGCGCTCGACGATAGATGTGCTGATCGATCCGATGTTCGGTCAGAAACCGTAATACGTGATCCCCGTCTTGGCGCAGCAGACGGAGGAGTGCTTGCTCCCGCGCTGACTGGGACGTCGTGGCGCGCAGCAGGTCGAGACAAGGCTCGAAACACCGATCCGCCTGCGCCGGCTTCATCGACTCGCGGACGTATCGCTCGCCCACTGCTCGATGGTGGCGGCGATCCGCTGGCCGGCCTTGCCGTCCCACAGCGGTGGCTGTCGGGCGCTCGGCCAATTCCCCGCCAGGATCGCCTGACAGCCTTCGTGGATCGCTTTCGGGTCGGTGCCGACCAGTCGATTGCTGCCTTGTTCAACCGTCACTGGGCGTTCGGTGTTCCAGCGCAAGGTCAAACAGGGCACATCGAGGGCGGTTGTTTCTTCCTGGATCCCGCCGGAATCGGTCAGCACCAGGCGTGCCCGCGCCATCAGCCCGAGGAAGATGAGGTAGGGCTGGGGACCACACAGCTGCAAGGTCGCCGGCAGCTCGAGTCCACTGTCTGCAATGCGAGATCGGGTCCGGGGATGGACCGGGAAGAGGATCGGAAGCTGCTGCGAGAGCTCCCCGAGGGTCTCCAGCATCTGGCGCAGCGCGGCCGGATCGTCGACATTGGAGGGGCGATGTAGGGTCAGCAGAGCGTATTGCCTCGGGTTTAGCTCAAAAGCCTCCCACGGCGCCGCTTCGAGAGCGCGGTCGAGGTGGCGTTTCAGGCTGTCGACCATGCAATTGCCGACGACATGAATCCGATCCTTGGCGATGCCCTCCTCGAGCAAGTTTCGAGTGCCGCTCTCCTCGGTTACGAACAGCAGGTCGGAGAGGTGATCCACGACGACACGATTGACTTCTTCCGGCATGGTGCGATCGAACGAGCGCAAGCCGGCCTCAATGTGGGCGAGAGGAATACAGGCCTTGGCCGCTACCAGAGCCGCTGCCATCGTCGAGTTGACGTCGCCGGCGACCAACACGAGGTTGGGCCGATGTTCGGCCAGCACGTCTTCGAGAGCGGTCATCACCGCGGCGGTCTGGCGGGCGTGGCTGGCCGAGCCGACCCCGAGATAAAGATCTGGTTTGGGTAATCCGAGCTCGTCGAAGAAGACCTTGGACATGTTGGCGTCATAGTGTTGGCCGGTGTGGATCAGCAGTTGATCGACGCCGTGGGTCGCGAGAGCGTCCATCACCGGCGCGAGCTTCATGAAGTTGGGACGGGCGCCGACGATGCTCAAGATTTTCATGGCAGGGCGTTTTCCAGGCGGTTGATGAAGGTGTTGACGATTTTGCCGCGGTGGTAGCGTTCGATCGCGGCCCGGCGTCCCTGCTCCCCAAAAGCCTGTCGTTCGTCGGGATGTGCCGCCAGGCGACGGATAGCCGCAGCAATACCTTCGACATCGCCGGAAGGTACCGTCAGACCGCAGCCGCTCTGCCGCACGATGTCCGCGGGCTCCCCTTCGGCGGCGAGCACCACCGGGCATCCCGCTCCCATCGCTTCGTAAATCTTGGACGGGACGGCGCCAATCATCGATCGTTCGAGACAAGCGATGGAGATGTCGGCGGAGGCCAACAAGTGGGGCATCAATTCCCGTGGCTGAGGATCGAAGAAGCTGACATTGTCGAGGTTCATCTCAGCAGCTTTGGCCTTCAGGTGCTCTTTCTGGGGACCGTCGCCAACAAAAGCGAAGCGCAGTCCGGCAACATCACGGAGTCGTGCCGCTGCTTCGAGCATTTGGCTCAAGCCCTGGGCCAAGCCGTGAAGACCCGCATAAAGCACGATGCACTCATCGTCGCGACCCAGGCCAAATTGCTGTCGACGAGACTCGACGCCGGGATGAAACAGCTCAGGGTCGACGCCATTGGACAGGTGATGGGTTGGCACGTCGGGGAATCGTCGTCGGATGTCGTCGAGGATACCGCGATTTTGTCCACTCACCAGCCAGGCCTTGCGATAACAGAAAGCTTCTAGCGCCAGGGCCGTCCGCAGCGCGAAGCCATCCCTGACAACTCCGAGCTCGATGGCGCTCTGCGGCCACAGGTCCGCCACGTTGAAGATCAGCCGAGTACCCTTGAGGCGGCTCAGAACATAACCCGAGATACCGAGAAAGAGGGGCGGGCTTTCGGTCATCAGATAATCGATCTTCGGCAGGGTGAAAGCCCCGAAGAGCATGGAGGCGCCGACAAAGGAGAAGTAGTTGCTGAGCCGAGGCAACATGCCGACCCTCTTGGTCGGGAAGATTGTGGTGCGGACAATCCGAACGCCGGCCTGTTCTTCGCGTCGTAACAGACCGCCGTAGCCGGGAAAGATCTTGCCCCGCGGATAGTTGGGCATCGCGGTCAAGACAACCACCTCGTGCCCGCGCTCGACGAATCGAGCTGCAAGCTCGGAAAGGCGCGCCTGGGGGGCCCCCATCTCCGGCGGGTAATACTGCGTCAGGATGGCGAATCGCACGGCGCTAGGTCATCTCCGAATACGGCTCAACCAATAGCCTGGCTGTCGCTTGGTGTGGGCGACGGCAAGAATCCGGATCTCCTTCTCTCGATCTAGGAAAACCAAGGCGTACGGGAAGCGATTGAGGAGTGCTCTACGAATCACAAGATCTTGCGGAGGAATGTCGAGGCGAGGGTAAGAGGCCGGCCGCCCAAGGATCGTCTGCTCGAGGCGTCCGATCTCGTCCAGGAACTGTCCGGCAAGACCCGGCTGACGCGCTTCGTACCACTCGGCGGCTTCCTCTATCTCATCGACCGCCTCCAGCTCGAACTGAAGGATTTTCACATGAGGTCCAAGCGCTTCTCGATCCGAGCTCGGGCGTCTTTCCAAGTCATAGCAGGGCTGCCCGAGAGTGCGGCTTGGGCCCGCCGCCCGATCTCGGCGATCCACTCTTCATTGTTCCGGCGATCGGTCTGCGGGGCTTCGACGCTCTTCAACAGTGAGCTAGCGACGATGAGTCGCTCCTCGTCGTTCAATTGAAGGGCCTGCTCGAGAATTTGCTGAGCGGTCATAATCTGACGATAACACAGGCGGGTCTGCTCAAAGGAATATCGGCGAGCCGGCGCGAAGACATCGGGCAATCGCAAACGTGACGCGGCTGGCGTCCAGCGTTTCGCGCCAGGAGATGGGGGCGGGTTGACCCGAGCGGGCGGCCCGGACGAACGCTTCGAGCTGAGCCCGGTGTCCTTTGTCCTGTTGCAGCCGAGAGCGCACAACTTGCTGGCGCCCGCCCCGCGCCAGGTCGAGACGGCGAAAATTGTCGAGCACCGCGAAGGCGCCGCCGCCCGAGACTTCGATCCTCTCTTTGGCCAGGGACGTGTCGCCGTTGGCGACATAAGTCACCGTTCCCAGTGAACCGTTGTCGAACTCGATCGTTGCGACGAGATTGTCGTCACGGTAGCGCCCGGCGTTGGGGCTCGAGAAGGCGCTGACGCGTCGTGGTGTCGCGCCGGTGAGGAACGTCAGATAGTCGACGAAATGACAAACCTCACCCAGGATCCGCCCGCCTCCTTGCTCTGGATCCTGCACCCAATGGTCGGCGGGAATGTGGCCAGCATTGACGCGATAGTGGATAACGAGTGGCTCGCCAACATCGACGAAGAAGGCTGCGAGGCGTTCGGACATCGGCGCAAATCGTCGGTTGTAGCCCACCATCAAGCAGGGGGCTCGACCCTGCCGCTCGGTGGCTGCCGCGTGCGAATGTTCAATCTCTTTCAGCTCGTCTTCCGTCAAACACAGGGGTTTCTCGACAAAGATGTTCTTGTCGGCTTCGAGGGCAGCAATCACCTGTCGGGCGTGAAGGTGATGTCGGGTCGCGATCAACACCGAGTTGATAG
>JAJCXQ010000183.1 GCA_029263355.1 Acidobacteriota bacterium
TCTGAAGCGTCAGGAGCCCCCGATCGGCGATCACTCAACATTTCGGCGACTCTTGACGAGGTTCTGCTCATCATGTTGTCAAAATTCGGGTAATATTGCTACCTATGTATGCACGTTTACTCCAGACACCAGGTCAATCGATCTTCCTCTTCGGGCCTCGGGGGACCGGCAAGTCGACTTGGATTCGCGATCGATTTCCAAACACGACGACCTACGATTTGCTGGACACCGGCGAGACCCTTCGCCTGACCCGGGAGCCGGGAGCCTTATACCAAGAGCTGGTCGCGCTGCCCCCCGAGAGTTGGGTGGTCATCGACGAAGTGCAGAAAGTGCCTGCGCTACTGAACGAAGTGCATCGCCTCATGGAAACCCGTCGTCTCCGATTTGTCCTTTCGGGATCCAGTGCTAGAAAAATCCGGCACGGTGGCGCCAACCTCTTGGCCGGCCGTGCAATTACGACCGCCATGTTTCCGCTGGTCTCGGCTGAGCGGGATTTCCAGCTAGATCTCGATCACACCCTGCGCTACGGTTCTCTGCCCATGGTAGTGACCGGCCAGGACCCGTCCGGCTACTTGCGAAGTTATGCCGAAACCTATCTCGACCAGGAGATCCGTGCTGAGGCGCTAACCCGCAACCTGGGCTCGTTCTCGCGTTTTCTCGAAATTGCCGCACGCCAGAACGGCCAAGTCACCAACGCTTCAGCGATCAGTCGCGATGCTGGCGTCCACCGCAACACGGTGCAAAACCATTTCGACATCCTCGTCGACACTCTGATCGGGTCCTGGCTGCCAGCGTGGAAGCTGAAGTCGGCTACCAAACAAGTCCAACAGAGCAAGTTCTTCTTCTTCGACCCCGGCGTCGCCCGCGCCTTGACCGGTCGTCAGGCCTATCCGCCTACTCCCGAGGAGTTGGGGTCGCTGCTGGAAACGTTGGTGCTGAGCGAGCTGCGTGCCTTTCTCAGCTACACTGGGCGTGACTATCCGGTGTATTTTTGGCGCACCTACGATGGCGCGGAAGTGGATCTCCTGTTCGAGACCCAGGAAGGTTTCGTCGCCATCGAGATCAAGTCGACCCGACGATGGGACAAGCGCTACAACCGCGGACTGCGGCGCCTGCGAAGTGATCTCGGAGCCGAGCGCACTAAGTGTTTCGGCCTCTATCTCGGTGAGCGGAGTGCGCTTTGGGACGACGTCCGCGTGCTTCCGGTGCTCGAGTTTTTCCGCCAGTTGTGGAACGAAGAGTTCACCACCTGAAGCGGGTTGACTTCGGCGAGGTAGTCCTTGCGCTTCACGAGCGGGGCGTACGCTTCGACCGCTCACAGAGACCCCAAGCGCGACACCGTCTTCAGGCGCGACACCGTCTTTAGGCGCGACACCGTCTTTAGGCGAAACACTGGTGTAACAGGCTGAGATCCGCGGACCCGAGCGGACTCCCGAGACCTTGGCAGGCAAATTCTGGCAAGGTTTGTTGGATGCGGTTTGGCTGAATCGAAGATCTGCACATTGCCTATGTCTTCACTCTAAGGTACTCTTTGTCTTGATACTTCAATTTGCCGTTATTTCTGTGTCACGAGGAACATGACGCCCCGGGACGGATGTGTCTTGCCTGGAGAATAGTGTGACGCTGATCGACCTGTTACAAGATCGTGCCGATGCGATGCCCGAACGGCAGGCCTACACTTTCCTGGTAGGGGCCGAGGAACGGCATTGCCTCAGCTTCCGCGATTTGGATCGCCAGGCAAGAGCGATCGGGGCCACGCTATGCCGCACGCTGCAGAAAGGCGAGCGGGCGCTGTTGCTTTACCCTCCAGGTCTTGCGTTTTTGTCTAGCTTTTGTGGGTGCCTCTACGGAGGAATTGTCGCCGTTCCGGCTTACCCTCCCTCCCGCCGCACTCTGTCGCGGCTGCGTTCGATCGCCGCTGACGCTCGGCCAGCAATCGTCCTGACCGATGCCGCTAATCTGGCCCGCTTCGAGGCCCTCGCGGGACAGCTGCCGGGTCTTGCCGGGGTGCCGTGGCTGGCCACCGACAGCGTCACAGCGGGCACCGGATCAGCGACCATCGACTCGGTGGTTGACGATTGGCGGCCACCGCGTGTGACAGACGACAGTCTGGCGTTTCTCCAGTACACCTCGGGCTCGACCGCCGCACCCAAAGGCGTCATGGTCCGCCATGGAAATCTGCTGCACAACGAGACACTGATCCAGCGCGCGTTCGGAGTGTCCGAAGCGTCGGTGATCGTCGGTTGGCTACCGCTCTACCATGACATGGGTTTGATCGGTAATGTTTTGCAGCCGCTGTATGCGGGGGCGCGTTGTGTGTTGATGTCGCCGGTGTCGTTCTTGCAACGCCCAATACGATGGTTGCGTGTGATCAGCGACTATCGGGCGACGGTCAGTGGGGGCCCTGACTTCGCCTATGAGTTGTGCGTCCGGCGCATCGACGCCGAGGAGCGTGAAGAACTGGACCTCTCGTGCTGGCAGGTTGCCTTCAACGGCGCCGAACCGGTCAGAGCCGAGACTCTGGATCGCTTCGCGGCAGCCTTTAGGGTGAGCGGCTTCCGTCGTCGCGCCTTCTTTCCTTGTTATGGCCTGGCCGAGGCGACCTTATGTGTCACAGGTGGCGAGCCCGAGGCGGAGCCGGTGGTCCGTATTTTCGATGAAGCTGCGCTCGAAGAGCACCGGGCGTGCGCGCCAGAGGTGAAGGATGAGGGTATTCGGCTGGTGGGGAGCGGCCGTAGCCGGATGGACCAGGAGGTGGCGATTGTCGATCCGCAGACCCGCCGTCGTTGCTTAGTCGGCCAGGTGGGAGAGATCTGGGTGGCCGGTCCAAGTGTCGCGGCCGGCTATTGGGGACGCGAGAAGGAAACGGTTCGCGACTTCCAGGCCGAGTTGATCGGCGAGCCGGCCGCCGGACCGTTCCTGCGGACCGGCGATCTGGGGATCTTGGAGGCTGGCGAGCTCTTTGTCACCGGGCGTCTCAAGGATCTGATCATCATCCGTGGCCGCAATCTCTATCCCCAGGACATCGAACGTACCGCTGAACGGGCGCATGTCGCGTTGCGCGCCGGCTGCTTTGCAGCTTTCTCGGTGAAGGCCGAGCAGGCGGAGCGTCTGGTGGTGGTGGGTGAGCTCGATCGCGGTGCTCGCGCGCCGGTGACGGAAGTGGTCGAGGCGGTCCGCCGGGCGGTGGCGGAGGAGCACAGCGTGACGGCCTATGACGTGGTCTTGCTGAAGACCGGGGCCATCCCCAAGACGTCGAGTGGCAAAATTCAGCGCCAGAGCTGCCGCCAGGCTTATACCAGCAACTCACTGAGGATGGTCGGCCAGAGCAGGCTCGACAAGTCGCTGGACGCAGGGACCGCTAGCACCGCGATAGACGACTTGGATCGCGACGATTTGATGGCTCTCGATGGTGACGAACGCCGACTGTTACTCACGTCGTACCTTCGGCAACAGGTGGCGCGTGCCACGGGAAAGACCGCCGGAGAGATCGACCTGCGGCAGCCGCTGACCGGTCTGGGTTTCGATTCTCTGATGGCTGTAGAGCTCAAGGCGGCGGTCGAGGCCAACCTCGGAGTCGAAGTCTCGCTGTCGAGCCTGCTGGAGGGTGTTGACCTGGCACAGCTCGTCACCGCGTTGTGCGATGGGTTGGCCGCGCCGCCCCGCGATCGAGCGCATCTCATCACCCGTGCTGGCGACACCGAAGGCGAGCATCCGCTGTCTTATGGCCAGCAGGCTCTTTGGTTCCTGCATCGGTTGTCGCCCACCAGCGCTGCCTACCACATCGCGGTGGCGGCGAGGATCCACGGTTCCCTCGACGCCCTGGTGTTCCGCCGCTGCTTCGAGTTGCTGGTCGACCGCCACCCGGCGTTGCGTACCCGTTTCGCCGCGCGTCGCAGCGGACCACTGCAGGTGATCCAGGCGCCCGGTGAGATCCCGTTTTGCCTGGTGGACGAGACGGTTGCCGCCCCGCAAGAGCTCTACGATTGGGCGACGGCCGCGATCGAGCGGCCGTTTGATCTCGAGCGCGGGCCGTTGCTGAGGATCCTGGTGCGTCGGCTCAGCGCGCGCCGGCACGAGCTGCTGTTGGTCGTTCACCACGCGGTTGCTGATCTGTGGTCACTGGCGGTGCTCTTCGATGACCTCGGTCAGATTCTCTCGGCGCAGAACTGCAGATCGCCCAATCTTTTGACGCCGCCTGCGGTCCGCTATACCGATTACGTCCGTTGGCAGGCCGAATCGTTGGCGAGCTCGGAGGGTGAGCGACTCGAGGCCTACTGGCGTGGCCAGCTGGCGGGTGAATTGGCGCCCCTCGCTCTCGAACCCGATCGGCCTCGGCCCGCGGTCCAGACCTACCGCGGCGCAAATTGCTCGGCAATGCTTCCTCGTGACGAGCTCGAGTCTCTGGGCCGGGAGCGAGGCGTGACCCTGTACATGACCCTGTTGGCCGGTTTCCAGGCATTGTTGTCGCGGATCACCGGGCAACTGCGACCGTTGGTCGGATCGCCGTCCTCGGGCCGTGGCAACCCCCAGTTGACCGATGTCATGGGGTATTTCGTCAATCCGCTAGTGATGCGCGGTGACCTGTCCGGCGATCTATCCTTTGCCGGGTTGTTGACGCGGGTGAGGCGGACGGTGCTCGACGCTTTCCGGCATCAGGATTACCCCTTCGATCGCCTGGTGGAACGGCTTCAACCGGTGCGAGACCCGAGCCGCAGCCCAATTTTCCAGGTCATGTTGACGTTGCAGCAGGCGCCTCGGCTGCGTTCCGAGCCGTTGGCCGCCTTTGCCCTGGGGCAGTCCGGGACCAGACTGGAGTTTGCCGGGCTGGAATGGGAATCCCTGGCCGTGCCGCAGCGCACGGCGGCGTTCGAGCTGACCCTAGCGGCAGCGATCCTGCCAGGCGGCATCGCATTGTCGTTGCAATACAACCGCGATCTCTTCGACGCGACCACCGCCGAGCGCTGGCTGGACCAGCTGAGTCGCTTGTTACAACACGTCGCGCAACAGCCTGACCAGCGGCTCTCCAGCCTCGATCTGTTGAGCCCGTCGGCCCGCCATCAACTGCTGGTGGAGTGGAATGCTACAGCTGTGGCCGAAGAGCCGGCGACAACGATCCACCAGCTCTTCGAGCGCAGTCT
>JAJCXQ010000184.1 GCA_029263355.1 Acidobacteriota bacterium
AGCTCTTCGAGCGCAGTCGTCGCAGTTGGCCACGGTCGGTAGCGGTCTCGGTCATGACCGTCGACGGCGAGTCGCGGAATGTGACGTATGCCGAGCTCGGGCACCGGGTCGATCGCTGGGCAATTTACCTGCGGCGTTTGGGGATCGCGTCCGAGGTTCCGGTCGCGATCTTCACCGAGCGTAATGTCGACATGGTGGTCGGGCTGCTCGCGACCTTGGCGGCGGGTGGCGCCTATGTGCCTCTTGATGTTCATTACCCCGAAGAGCGGCTGCGCGGTGTGCTGAACGAGGTCTACGGTGGCGACAAGGTGCGACTCCTGTTGACTCAGGAGCGTTTTCTCGGCCGTCTCGAGAAGTTGGTCCCGCCGGGGGTTCGTCTCATTTGCCTCGATGGCGCGCCGGATCCTCCGGCGGTCTCCGATGTTGGGGCCTCCCCTCCGGTCTACGCCGATCAGCTCGCTTACGTGATCTATACCTCGGGCTCGACCGGCAGGCCCAAGGGCGTTCAGATCACCCATCGCTCGGTGGTCAACTTCCTCCATGCGATGCGGCGGCGACCCGGCTTGGCAGCCCATGACACGCTGTTGGCAGTGACCACGCTGGCCTTCGATATCTCTGTACTGGAGCTCTTTCTACCGCTGGTCGTGGGTGGTCGCACCGTTCTCGTCGATGCGCCCACGGCGGCGAACGGCGAGGCATTGGCCACAATGCTCGAGGCTGCGGACGCCACCGCCATGCAGGCGACGCCAACCACCTGGCGATTGCTTCTCGACAGCGGCTGGCGTGGGCGCGCGAGTCTGCGGGTGTTGTGCGGCGGTGAGGCGTTGCCGGCCGAGCTGGCGACCCGGCTGGTGGCGACCGGTGCCGAGGTCTGGAACGTTTACGGTCCTACCGAGACGACGGTGTGGTCGACGGCGAGTCGGGTGAGCTCCGCTGCGCCATCGATCGGCGGGCCGATCGACAACACCCGACATTTTCTGCTCGATTACCGCCTGCGACCGGTGCCGATGGGGACGGTCGGCGAGGTGTTTCTGGGTGGCGCTGGCCTGGCGCGGGGCTACTTCCAGCGTCCGGGTTTGACGGCGGAGCGTTTTGTTCCCGATCCTTTCGCCGAACCCGCGGCAGCGGGTCAGCGATTGTACCGGGTCGGTGACTTGGCGCGGTTTCGGCCCAGCGGCGAGCTGCATTTCGAGGGCCGTATTGACCAACAGGTCAAACTGCGGGGCTTTCGTATCGAACTGGGAGAGATCGAGAGCATCCTCGCTCGCCATCCGGAGGTTCGGGAGTGCGCCGTCGCGGTGCGTCGGCGGCGCGCTGGCGACGAACGTTTGGTGGCCTACATCGTGGCGCGCCGAAAGACCCCGCCCGAAGCCGCGGAGATGCGTGATTTCCTGGCGAAGGTTCTGCCCGACTACATGCTGCCGGCGACCTTTGTCACCCTCGAGGCGTTGCCACGAACCGCCAACGACAAGATCGATCGCCGGGCGCTGCCGACTCCGAAGCCAGTGCGGTCGGCAGCCACCGGTGGTCGTCCGCGGGCCGGAGTCGAGGCCAAGATCGCGCGTCTGTGGCGAGAGGTGTTGGATATCGAGGTGATCGGTCGTCACGATAACTTCTTCGATCTGGGCGGTCATTCCCTGCTGGTGGCGAATCTTCATTTGCGGCTGCGCGAAGACCTCGGCCGTGACGACCTGCGGGTGGTCGACCTCTTCCGATATCCCACCATCGCCGCGATGGCTCGCTTCGTGGAGCCCCCGGTGCCCGCTACGGCGCCGCCGGTTGCGGCTGCTGCACCTTCGTCAGGCCATTCAGGGCCTTTCGCCATCGTTGGCATGGCAGGACGGTTCCCCGGCGCCTCCGACGTCACGAGCTTCTGGCGAAACCTTCGGGAAGGGGTCGAGTCGATCACCTTCTTCTCCGCTGACGAGCTGGCGAGCCGGAAGGCCGCGGGGCGCGACGACCCCGACTACGTCCCGGCACGCGGCGTCCTCAAGGGCGCCGCGGAATTTGATGCCGGTTTTTTTGGCTTCAACCCGCGGGAAGCCGAGCTGATGGACCCTCAGCACCGGCTGTTTCTCGAAAGTGCCTGGCAAGCGCTCGAGGACGCCGGGTACGACACACATCGTAGCGACCGGCGCGTCGGGGTGTTCGCCGGGGTCGGCATCAACACGTACCTGATGCAAGCCGGTGCCGACCTGCTGGAGTCCGCCGAGAGCTATCAGGCATTTGTCAGCAACGACAAGGATTTTGTTCCCACTCGAGTGTCCTACAAACTGAATCTGCAGGGCCCGAGCATCAATGTCCAGACCGCTTGCTCGAGCGGGTTGGTGGCGGTCCACCTGGCCTGCCAGAGCCTGGCGGCGGGTGAGTGCGACATGGCCTTGGCGGGTGGCGTGACGGTGCGTTTTCCGCAACGCGCTGGCTACCTCTACCAAGAAGGTGGAATTCTCTCCGCGGATGGTCATTGTCGGGCGTTCGACGCTGACGCGAACGGCACCGTGCTCGGCAACGGTGTCGGCATCGTGGTGCTCAAACGTCTCACAGACGCCCTGGCCGCTGGCGACTCCATCCGTGCTGTGATTCTCGGCTCGGCGATCAATAACGACGGCTCCCGCAAAGTGGGCTACACGGCGCCGAGCGTCGATGGGCAGATCGGAGCGTTGCGCGGTGCCCTGAGCGCGGCGAGGGTGGAGCCGGAGACGATCCAATATGTCGAGGCTCACGGTACTGGAACGGCTCTCGGAGATCCTATCGAGCTGGAAGCCTTGAACGAGGTGTACGGTGGCACGAACCGGCAGGCAGACTGCGCGCTGGGTTCGGTGAAGACCAACGTTGGCCACCTCGATACGGCTGCGGGCATCGCCGGCCTGATCAAGACCGTCCTGGCGCTGCAGCACCGCGAGATTCCTGGCAATCTCCATTTCGAAGGCCCCGACCCGCGGATCGACTTCGGACCGTTCTCCGTGAGCGGCGAGCGGCGGCCCTGGAAGGTTGGCGAGGTGCCACGCCGGGCGGGCGTCAGTTCTTTCGGTATCGGCGGGACCAACGCCCACCTGATCCTGGAGGAGGCTCCCGCAGTCATCGCCGCGTCATCGCGAGCGCATCAGCTGTTGTTGCTGTCGGCAAGAAGCGAGAGTGCCCTCGACGCAGCGACCGCTCGTTTGGCCGCTCATCTGGTTGAGGATCCAGATCACTCCCTGGCCGATGTCGCCTACACCCTGCAGGTGGGTCGCCGGGCCTTCGACCACCGACGTGCGGTCTGTCTCGACCAAAACGTAGATGCCGCAGCGGTGCTTCGCGACCTCGACCCGGAACGGGTGCGAACGGCCCGACGGGCCTCGGAGACTCCGTCGGTGGTGTTTTTGATCCCGGGCCAGGGCGCACAATACGCCACCATGGGGCGCGGTCTATACGCGCAGGAGGCGGATTTCCGCCGTCAAATCGACCGCTGCGCCGAGCTGCTCGAGCCGCAACTCGGGCTCGATCTGCGTCCGGTGCTCTTTGCTGACGGGATGGAGCGCGAGGAGGCTGATCACCAGCTGCGCCAGACGCGTCTGGCGCAGCCGGCGCTGTTCGCCGTCTCCTATGCCCTGGCCCGTCTGTGGATGGGGTGGGGAGTAAGACCACGGGCGATGATTGGCCATTCGATCGGTGAGTGGACCGCCGCCTGCCTGGCCGGGGTCCTATCGCTCGAGGACGCGGTGGATCTGGTGGCCCTACGCGGCAGATTGTTGCAGGAGACGCCCACCGGCGCCATGTTGGCGGTGGCGTTGCCGGAGTCGGAGGTCCTGTCGTGGATCGGCGGCGACTTGGGCCTGGCAGCTGTCAACGGACCTTCCGACTGTGTGGTGTCCGGAAGCCATGCCGCGGTCGATGCCCTCGAAACCCAGCTCGGTGACCGGCAGGTGCGCTGTCGCCGGCTGCACACGTCCCATGCCTTCCATTCGATCTTGACCGAGCCCGCGGTGGCGCCTTTCGTCGCGGCGGTGGCTGAAAAACGTCTGCGCGCGCCGCAGTGGCCCTACATCTCCAACGTGAGCGGTACCTGGATGACCGCCGAGGACGCCACGGATCCGGCGTATTGGGGACGGCAGATGCGTCAACCCGTACGTTTCTCGGCCGGGGTCGAAGAATTGTTGGGCGACTCGGAGGCGATTTTTCTAGAGGTGGGTCCGGGTCACGGCTTGAGTGCACTGGCGCGGCTGCAGGCGCGCCAGCGAAGCTTCTTGGCGTCACTACCTCATCCGCGAGATCCGCGCCCCGACGGGGAGTCCACCCTCGAGACTCTGGGGCGGTTGTGGATGGCCGGGGTAGAGATCGATTGGAGCGGTTTTTATCGTCACGAGACTCGCCGTCGGGTGCCCCTGCCGACCTATCCTTTCGAACGCCAGCGTTTCTTCTTGCCGTCCGGTGACGTGTCACGACACCGTCGGCCGCCGCACCGCCCGCCGCGACATGGTGGGGCGCTGGCGAAGAAGCCCGACGTCGCGGACTGGCTCTATACGCCGGTGTGGAGCCAGGAACTCCTCAACCTGCAGCAGCAGGAAGAGCAGGTGGAGCGAGACGAGTGCTGGATGGTGTTGGGCAGAAGCGGTGCGGACGACGACTCCGAGTCGACCGTGGTGGGGCGGTTGGTGGAGGGCCTGCGTCGTCAGGGTCGGCGGGTGGTGACGGTTGTCCCGGGAGACCGCTTCGAGCGGCTGACGGAGGACGACTATGTTGTTGTCCGTGATCGGCGGGAGGATCTCGAGGTCGTCTTCGCCGAGGTTGAGTCGCCCGATCACATCGTCCATGCCTGGCCGCTCGCCGCGCGGCCACATCAGGAGTCTGCAGCCGTCGAGCTCGGCGAACTCCTTCGGCTCGTCCAGGTCTTGTCGGTGAAACGTGGAGACAAGCCTGCCCGTCTGAGTTTGTTGAGCCACGGGGCGCATCGGGTCACGGGAGACGAGGGGCTGGTGCCCGAGCGGGCAGCTCTGGGTGGCTTAATACGGGTGGTTTCTCAAGAAATCCCTCAGCTGACTTGCCGCAGCATCGATCTATCGCTGTCCGAGGATCGCCAAGAGAGCGAAGAGGTGGCCGCCGATCTGGTCCGTGAGCTGAGCGCCATCGGTGCTGCGGACGAGATCGCCATGCGCCACGGAATGCGCTGGCGCAAGCACTTCGAGCCTTTTGCCTTACCTGCCGTCGATGGGTCTCCACGAAGCTTGCGCCACGGCGGTGCGTACTTGATCACCGGCGGCTTGGGTGGCGTGGGCCTGACTTTCGCTCGGGCGCTGGCAGAGTGGTGCGAGGCCAAACTCGTCCTCGTCAACCGGACGCCATTGCCGCCGCGGCGGCAATGGGGTGAGTCCGGAGTGGTCGATGAGGCCCTGCGGCACAAGATCGCCGCCGTTGAGGCCTTGGAAGCATCTGGTGCGGAGGTGTTGGTTGAGAACGGCGATGTCTGCGACCCAGCGACGATGGCGGTGGTGGTCGAGCGCGCTGAGCAGCGCTTCGGCACCATCCGTGGAGTGATCCACGCCGCCGGGGTGGCGGGCGGCGGATTGCTCCAGGTCAAAAGCTCACGGCAGGCAGCGGCGGTCTTGGCGCCTAAAGTTGACGGAGCCCGGGTGCTGCTCGGCGCGCTCACGGCGCCACCCGATTTCACCATCCTTTGTTCGTCGATCAACGCAATAGTCGGCGGTTTCGGACAGGGCGATTACTGCGCTGCCAATGCGTTTCTGGACGCCTTCGCCCTGGCTGAGGATCGGCGCTGGGGATCTCGGGTGGTGTCTTTGGCTTGGGACCGGTGGAACGGGGTCGGAATGGCCGCGGATTCAGCAGCCGGCGTGTCGGCATTCCACAGCGGCGCGCCGCATCCCCTGCTCGGGACCTGTGTCCTCGAGACGCCGGGCCGGGAGATCTATCGTTGCGAATTTGCGGTCGAGGACTCGTGGGTGGTCTCCGAGCACCGCATCGCCGGCCACCCGACGGTTCCCGGAGCCACCTATTTGGAGATGGCGCGCGCTGCCGTCGCCAGCAAGGCTGGTGGACGTATCCCGGAGTTGCGCAACGTCGTTTTCTTGGAACCCATGGTAGTCATCGAGGCTCAGCGTCGCGAGGTGTTGACCGTCCTGGATCTCGACCCCAAAGGTGATGGCACCTTCAGAATCGTCAGCCGGCCGCTGGCCGCGGGTGGCGAAGCAGACTCTTGGCAGGAGCATGCCCGTGGTGAAGTGGGGCTGGTGTCGACCTCGGTACTGGAACTGTCGGTTATCGACGACATCCGAGCGCGATGTCACCGGCAGCTAACGGCCGACGAACAGCGGCCTGAAACGTCGGGAGCGTTTCTGGCAACCGGCCTCCGTTGGCGTTGCCTCGAGAAAATATTTATCGGCAAGGGTGAGTTGTTGGCTGAGTTGGCATTACCCGAGGAGGTCGTTTCGGATCTCCAGCAGATGCCGCTGCACCCGGCGTTGCTCGACGTCGGAGCGGGTTATGTCCAGCTGACCCATGCCGGTAACTTTCTGCCTCTGGCCTATGAATGTCTCCGCGTCCACGGTGCCCTGCCAGCTCGCCTGTGGAGCCATGTCGAGCAGCGCGGAGGCGGCGATGGCGAGACGATCACCTGCGACGTTCGGTTGCTCGATGCCGATGGGCGACCGCGGGTCACCATCGAAGGATTCGCGATGAAGCGGCTGGGAGAAGAGACGGTGGCGGCGCTCGAGCGCCCGCGGAACGTTTCCACCGCAGGCGCGGCGCCGACGACACGCGCCCCCGAGCGAGCGGGCGATGTGCTGCTCGAGGGCGTGATCGAGCCTGCCGAGGCTGTCGAAGTGCTGCGCCGCGTGCTGGCGGCCGAGGCCCCGGCCCATCTCGTGGTCTCGCCACGTGATCTCGGGGCAGTGAAGGAGGAGTATCGTCGTTTCGACCATCGCCAGGTGTTGGCCGAGCTCGAAAGCCTCGAGGCGCCTCGAGCTCGGCATGCGCGGCCGACCCTCGATACCGCGTTCGTGGCGCCGGGGCAAGAGCTGGAGCAGCAGATCGCCGAGATCTGGCAACGCCAGCTGGGGATTGATCGGGTCGGAGTCCACGACAATTTCTTCGAGCTCGGCGGCACCTCGTTGATCGCAGTGCAGGTGGTCTCCGAGCTCAAACGTCAACTCGAACGAGACATTCCGGCCACCGGCATTTTCGAGGCGCCGACGGTCGGCGCGTTAGCGAAGTACCTCGATCCGCCGGTAGATGCTGAACCGATTTTCTCCAAGACGCGCTCGCGGGCCGGAAAGAGGAAAGCCGCTCTAGCCCGTCAGCGAGACATCCGCCCTCCCAGGAGACGTAGTTTATGAATGGAGCGAGGCTCTCCGACCCGATCGACGAGCGGGTGGAAGACGAGTGGGTGGAAGACGACGAGCGGGCGGAAGAAGGTGGCAGTGGCCGAGAAATCGCCGTGATCGGCATGACCGGCCAGTTTCCCGGCGCTGAGAACCTCGACGTCTTCTGGGACAACCTGGCGACCGGGGTGGAGAGTGTCACCTTTTTCAGCGACGAGGAGTTGGCTGCCGCAGGTGTCGACCACGCGGTGCTCGAGAACCCCAGTTATGTCAAGGCGGCGAGCTTGCTCGACAACGTCGATCGATTTGAAGATGGGTTTTTCGGCTATACCCCGCGCGAAGCCGAGATCATGGACCCCCAACAGCGGCTGTTTCTGGAGCACTGCTGGGCCGCGCTCGAGGACGCTGGTTACACCCCGGGGTCCTATGAAGGCCTGATCGGCGTGTATGCCGGCGTTGCCTGGAACACCTACCTGTTGAGCAACCTCACCACCCGCCCCGAACTCTTCGACGGCGCTGGCGGCTTCCAGGTGTTCATCACCAATGACAAGGACTTCATGTCCACCCGGGCCTCCTACAAGCTCAACCTGAAGGGACCGAGCGTCATCCTTCAGACCAGCTGTTCGACGTCGCTGGTTGCCGTCCACTTGGCTTGTCTGAGCCTGCTCAGTTTCGAGTGTGACACGGCGCTCGTCGGTGGCGTGACGGTTAAGGTGCCACAGCGTGAGGGATACTTCTACCAGCCGGAAGGGCTGGCGTCGCCCGACGGTCACTGCCGTGCCTTCGATGCTTCCGCACAAGGCACGATCTTCGGCAGCGGGGTGGGGGCGGTGGTGCTCAAGCGGCTTGCCGAGGCGCTGGAAGACGGGGATACGATCCGCGCCGTGATCAAAGGTTCGGCGATCAACAACGACGGTGCAGTGAAAGTTAGTTACACGGCGCCGAGTGTCGCGGGACAGTCCGAAGTGGTCGCTGCCGCCCTCGAGATGGCCGGCGTCGGCGCTGAGACCATCCGCTACATCGAGACCCACGGCACCGGCACGTCCCTTGGCGACCCGATCGAGGTGGCTGCCCTGACCCGCGTCTTCCGCGCTGAGACCGAGGCCCGCCAGATTTGTGCCCTCGGCTCGGTGAAGACCAACATCGGTCACCTGGACGCCGCCGCTGGGATCGCCGGCCTGATCAAGTCCGTGCTCGCCCTCGAGCATCGCCAGCTGCCGCCGAGTCTCAATTTTGAACGCCCCAATCCAGCGATCGACTTTTCCACCAGCCCGTTTTATGTCAATACCGAATTGAGCGAAATGGCTGCGACGGATGCTCCACGGCGTGTCGGCGTCAGCTCTTTCGGTGTCGGTGGCACCAATGCCCACGTGATCCTCGAAGAGGCACCGCCGCAGCCACCGCAGCAGCCTTCCCGGCCCTGGCAACTGCTGGTGCTGTCGGCTCGCAGTGAGCCGGCGCTCGACGCCGTGGCCGCGCGGCTGGGTGAACGCTTGCGAGAGGAGGACTTGCACTTCCCGGACGTGGCCTACACTCTCAAGGTCGGCCGGGCAGTCTTCCGCCATCGGCGCATGCTGGTGTGCCAGGACCGGGACCAAGCTCTCGCGGCGCTCGCTGACCCGGCAGGCGGCTGGCTCGCCGCTGTGGACGATGAGGAGCCACGGTCAAGGCCCGTGGTGTTCCTGTTTTCGGGGCAAGGAACACAATACCCGCAGATGGCCGGTGAGCTCTATCGGCTCGAGTCGGTGTTCCGGCAGCAGGTCGACCGCGCCTCCGACCTCCTGTTGGCCGAGTTGGGGCTCGATCTGCGCCGAGTACTCTTTCCCGAGCCGGGCAACAAAGAAGACTGCGCGCGGCGTCTGGCTCAGACACGGTTTGCGCAGCCGGCTCTTTTTGTGACGGAGCTGGCTCTGGCCCGTTTGTGGATGAGCTGGGGCGTCCAGCCGCAGGCGATGCTCGGCCACTCGATTGGTGAGTATGTAGCGGCGTGTCTTTCCGGTGTGCTGTCGCTCGAAGACGCCTTGCGGCTGGTCGCGGAGCGCGGCCGGCTGATGCAGGAACTACCCCCCGGTGCTATGTTGGCAGTGCCGCTGTCGGCGGCGGAATTGCAGGCTTGGCTCGGCGAAGAACTATCGTTGGCGTCGGTCAACGAACCTGAGCGCTGTGTCGCGTCGGGACCGGAACCGGCGATCGAAGCGCTGGCCTCGGCGCTCGCCGAGCAGGGGGTGAAAAGCCGTCGGCTCCACACTTCCCACGCGTTTCATTCGCGAATGATGGAGCCGATCGAGGAGCCTTTCCGAGCGGCGCTGCGTGGCGTCGAGCTGAGGCCACCGACCCTGCCCTATATCTCCAACGTCAGCGGGACTTGGATCACGTCCCAGCAAGCGACGGATCCCGACTACTGGGTGCAACACCTGCGACGGCCGGTGCTTTTCGCCGACGGAATCGCGGAGCTACTCGAAGACCCGCAGCGCGTGTTGCTTGAAGTGGGGCCCGGTCGCACCTTGACGACCCTGGCGGGCCGCCATCCTCGCCGCGCCGGACACCCGGTGGTGCCGTCGCTGCCGGCGCCGGGCAGTGAACATTCGGACCTCGCTGTCCTGCTCACCGCCCTCGGTCGGCTGTGGCTGGCCGGAGTCGAGCTTGACTGGGTGGCCTTCTACGATGACGAGCGTCGCCGCCGCGTAAGGCTACCGACCTATCCCTTCGAGCGCAGGCGCTATTGGATCGAGCCCGGTGAGCGAGGGGTTCAGAGGTCGCCAGCGGGCAGTGAGAAGCGCCCGGACCTTGGCGATTGGTTCTACCTGCCTTCGTGGAAGCCATCCTTGGTATCGGCGATCGAATCGAGCTCGGCTGGCGACGATCCACCCGGTCGGTGGTTGCTCTTCGCCGATCGGCAGAGCCCATGGGTGGACGGTTTGAAAGAGACCAGGCGGGTCACCCTGGTCGTGGCTGGCGACTCTTTCGAACGCCTGGAGGAAGACCTTTTCCAGATTCGCCCCGATCGGTCGGAGGACTATCTCTCCCTGCTCGCTACATTGGCTGAAGAGGGTGATGAGCCCCGGGCCGCGATCCACGCTTGGGGTGTGCGGCCCGGAGAGGCTGGGATCTGCGATATCGACGGATTCGAGGCTTCCCAGCGCCTCGGTTTCTACAGTTTGCAGGCGCTGGCCCGGGCCCTCGCTCAGAGTGGTACGACGGAGCCGCTTAACCTCCTGGTTGTCGCGGATCGCTGGCTGCGGGTCACCGCAGTCGAGGAACAGCTGCCGGAGAAAGCCACCATGTCGGGACTGCTGAAGGTGCTGCCGCAGGAACTCCCCAACGTCCGCTGTCGAGCGCTCGACGTCGAGCGCTTGGATGCGACTCTGGTGCCACGGCTGCTCGCCGAGCTCGCGACGCCGGATGGCGACGAAGAAGTGGCCTATCGCGGTCGCCAGCGTTGGGTACGCGCTTACGAGCCGGTACGGCTTGCGGCCCCGGGCGATGGGCACGATCCTCTGCGGCCGGGCGGCGTGTATCTGGTGACCGGCGGTTTGACCGGCAACGGCTGGGCTCTGGCTTCCTACTTCGCTCGCGAGTTTCAGGCGCGATTGGTTCTGCTTGTCGATGCAGAAGCTGGCGGCGTAGAGCCGGTGAGCGAGTCACGGCGCGTGCAATCCCTCGAAGCTTGGGGGGCCGAGGTGCTGGTGATCCACGCCGACCTCACTGGCGCGGCGGAAATGAGCGCTGCCGTCGCCTCAGCGGAGGAGCGGTTCGGTAGGTTGCACGGCGTGATCCACGCCGCCGGAACGGCCGGCCCCGGAACCTTTCGAACCCTATCCGAGCTCGACCGCGAGACTTGCGGCTGGCATTTTCGCCCGAAGGTCCACGCTCTGTTCGCCCTCGATCAGGCACTCGCTGGCCGCCAACTCGATTTTCGAGTGTTGATGTCTTCCCTGGCGACGGCCGTCGGAGGTTTGGCTTATGGCGCCTACACCGCTGCCAATCACTTCATGGATGCCTTCGCCGGTGCTTCAGGCGGAGCTTGGCGCAGCGTCGGTTGGGATGTTTGGCGTTTCGAGGACGAAGCGGAGCAGATCACCGAGGTGCGCGAGGATCTGGCGGCCCTGGCGATGACGCCGCGTGAAGGTGAAGAGGCGATCAAACGTTTTCTCGCGGCGCCAGCGTCGGACCTCATCCTGGTCTCGACCTGCGACCTCGAGGCACGGCTGGACGAGCGTCGCCAGCGCATCATCGGCCGCCGCGGTGCTCTGCCGGACGGCGCGGCGACCACTGCGGAACGCCATCCACGACCGGAGCTCGAGACCGCTTTTACCGCTCCCGGTACCGATGTGGAGCGCGCCGTTGCCGAGATCTGGCAAGCGATTCTGGGTTTCGAGTCGATCGGGCTCGACGACAACTTCTTCGATCTTGGCGGTGACTCGTTTCTCGCCGTCCAGGTGGCTGCCAGGTTGCAGGAAACGCTGGGCGTCGAGCTGCCGGCGGCGAGACTGTACCAGGGGCTGACAGTGCGCTCCTTGGCCCGTCATCTGGCGCAAGACGACAACAAAGCAGATGCCGAGCGGGCCGACCTGCTGGCGGAACGGCGCGCCAGCATGGGTCGCCGCAAACAGCTTCAGCAGCAGCGCCGCGCCAGTCGGCAAGAGAGGCAGGAGACGCACCATGGATGAGCGAAGCGGTAGAGATTTCGACGGCTCCGAGATCGCGATCATCGGCATGGCTTGCCGATTCCCCGGAGCCGATACCCCGCAGCAGTTCTGGCTCAACCTGAGCTCCGGGGTGGAATCGCTGACCCACCTGAGCGACGACGAGCTGGCGCGGGCGG
>JAJCXQ010000185.1 GCA_029263355.1 Acidobacteriota bacterium
GTCGAGGAGATCCCGCAGCCGCAGGCCGACTCCGGGGTTTGACTCGACCACCTCGTAGAGACTGAGAGGTTGCTGGCCGAGCGTCTCCAGATACTGACGCTGCCTGGAGTCGAGCAGCGGTCCTCCGGGACCGAAGACGAGATCCAGGCAACGAGTCGTACCCGTGTCGAGCTCGAGCTCTCCTTCGGCGAGCACCAGTTCCCAGCCGTTGATGTCGCACATCATCCAAAGATCTTCAGGCATATCGCCCAGCTGGTCCAACGCTGCTTCGCCGAGACTGCCGAGAAAGACTTTGCGGAAGGCCTCTTGCATCGCCTCGTCATAGCGCTCGTGGAGCCAATCCAGGGCAATTCCTGGAGCCTCGGACTCCAATTGATCCACGCGCCTACGGTCGCTGTCTGCTCGCAGGCAGCAGCGCTTGTACTTCTTACCACTGCCGCAAGGGCAAGGTTCATTGCGTCCGATTTTCTTCATGGCTATATTTTCGACAGGTTCGAGAACTTTGCCAACCCTCACCGCAAATCGACGACCGGGAGAAATGACCTCACGGGCTCATCGAAGGGTGTTGGGGCTTCGACCAAGCCCGGCAAGATGCCGGCGCTCCCGGCATGTGGCTTCTTCGAGTCCCGTTAGGCGGAGGCGCAGACAAAAAAGACCCCGGGCGAACACCCGGGGCACCTGTCGGCGGCCGCAGCCGCACCGTACATCTGTTGTCGAGCTGAGGTCTGGTCGTTCTACTTGCTGGCCGTGGCGCTGTCGCTGGACCGCTTGCAGGGCGGCGGCTCAGGGGCCATCAACATATCGGCGACTTGCATGCCCCCTGCACCGGCAAAGGACGAGCTCCAGCACTCGCACATCGTCTGCCCGGTCTGCCAGCTGTCGCAGGCCTCGACACAGACGCCGGCGCCGCCGTTACAGGACGACCAGAACGGGCGACCGCCACAACCACCGGTGCTCCGTGGGCAATCGGGTGCGGAGTAACCACAGTTTGCCCCGGCGATCTGCACGAGGGCGTCGGCTTCTGGGGCTACGAATGGGGAATCGGTCGCAGCAGCCTCCGTATCCAACACCGCTGCGTCTGCGGCTTCAGTCTCGACCGGCGCCGCTTCAGGCTCGCCAGTGACAACGTCGGTTTCAATGCCGAATGCAGGAGCCGCGATCGCCAAGAGTCCCAGGAGCACGATTCTTTTCAACATGTCCTCTCCTTATCGAGTTGCGTTGTGGATTCAACAATCAAGCCGGCCGGCTTGTTACCACTAGATAGCAACAGGCGTGCCGGATACGGCGTCATCGGCCAGCCCAAGCCGCCCTGAACGTTCTCTGAAGGCGGTAAGGCCGCCAGCCGCGGCGTCTTGAAGGCTAGGTCAAACCACCAACGCAGCGACCCGCCACGGCGAAAACGCCCTGAAATCCAGGCCCGAGCCGTAGTCTAGCGACCCCAGGGGTAGTGCCTGAGGACAATCGAAATTTCACTCGCCCTCGGCCAATGTTTTTGCGTAACCGTCGCTCTAGGAGTCAAACGTTCACGTTCATCGGCCGCCGACGACCTCAGCGATGCCTCGAAATGGCTCACTCATTGAGCCGGGTGGTTCACAGAGTGAACGCGGTGGCTCAAAAGATGAGCCACCCTTGCGCCGACTCGACCTGCCACCGAGAGGACGCTAATTCAGAACCTTGCGCACCATGTCGGCGGTGACCTTCAACGTCAAGCCGCCACCTTCGCGCGCAGGGAGCTGCCCCTTGTGTTCTGGATCGAACTCATATGGATTGATCAACTCTGAGAAGATCGGACGCAAGGCACGGGCGCCGGTGCGAGCGTCCCGTGCGGCAGCCTCGGCGATCAGAGAGGCGGCGAGATCTTCGATCTCGAGGTGGATGTCGAGGGTCTTGAAGAAGCGTCGGGCGCGGACGAAGGGTGATTCGTAGGATTTGAGGAGGATCTCGCGCAACACGCGGTTCGACAGATCTTTGAGCAGCACCGTGCTCTCGAAACGGGCCATGAACTGCGGCACCATGCCGAAGTCGAAGAGATCCTTCGGCTTCAAGAACTCCGACAGCATGAACCGAGTCTCCATCTTCACCTTGCCTTCGGCAGTGCGAATGGTGGTAGTGCGCAACTTCTCGCCACTACCCGGCTTGAGGACGCGGTTGTAGACTTGATCGTAAAGACCTTCGAAGGCCCCACCACAAATGAACATCATCTTGCCGGTGTCGATATCGAGAGTCACTTCTTTCTCTTTGCCGTCGACCCAAGCATGGATCGGGTACGCCACCCGCTCACCTTCCATCAGGGTCAACAGGCCCTGCTGCAGCACCACGCCGATGGCGTTGGGTTTGCCAGCGACCACCGCCGCCATCTTGTCGATCTCGTCGACGCAGATTGTGGCTCGCTCGATGGCCTTCTTCAACGCAGCGGGAGACGGATGATGACCGGCGATCGCTCGAGCGCGCTGCTCGACCGCCTTCAACAGACGACCGGGACGAAACTCCATGCGATCGACATCCACCAACAGATTGGCGTTGATAATCGTCACCGCACGGAACGGCTCGTACTCCCGCACCTCATTGTAGAGGCGCTGGATGTTGTTCATGATTGTCGTCTTACCGGTTCCCGAGCTACCGATCATCAGCAGGTTGCCCGGCATCTTCCCGGTGGTGTGTTTGAACACACCCACCGACACGAAGCGCAACGCCTGATCCTGGCCCAACACTCCATGGTTGAGCTCTTCGAAAATCATCGGCGGGCGAATATCCAAGAAGGGACGCAGGGCGGGCGCCTCCTCGGTGATAGTTTCGATCAATTCTTCGACTGCTGGCATGCTGGACTCCGAAGGTCTCTCAATAGATGAGTAGGTCTCTTGGAAGGTTGGGTTCCCGGAGAGAAGGTTGTCGGGAATGGCTAGATTCGCCACTCGCCTCGGATCCACTCTCACAATCAGGGGCCCGGGCTGCAACCACGTCATCGACAGCCCACAACAGTGGAGTTTACGGCACAGCAAGCCAGAGCGCCCATGGATCAACCGAAACCCACTCAGCTGGTATAGCATCCAACCTCCTGATCACATCGACGAAAGGTCCGTGACATATGAGCCCCTCTCTATACAAGGTTCTACACATCCTCGGTGTTCTGCTCGCCTTCGGCGCCCTGGGTGGCATGATTCTCCAAGCCATGAACGGCTCGCGGGAGAAGAGCAAGCTGGCCGGCATCACCCATGGCATCGCCCTCCTGCTGATCTTGATCTCCGGCTTCGGAATGCTCGCCAAGCTCTCTTACGGCTTCCCGATCTGGGTCATCCTCAAGATCGTGATTTGGCTACTGATCGGAGGCTCGATCGCACTCATTCGCCGGATGCCGCAGCACGCGACGATCTTCTGGTGGGCAATGCCGTTGCTCGGAGCCTTCGCCGCCTACTTGGCGATCTACAAACCTGCCTTCTGAGGCGCACGGATCTGCCAACGTGCTCTTAACCCAAACGTGATGATGACGGGACGAGATCAGAGACCCAGCTTGCGGCAGCGACAGCTACCGGCCGCGATGACTCTCGGCTTCTTGCTGCTTGCGGGTTCCGCCGCAGGCGCAGCGGACCTTCGCGGCCGGATCATTCTGGAGAAGAGCGCTGGCGGCAAAGCCTCACGGGAAGTCCAAAGCGCGCAGATCTACTTCACGCCACGGACACCGGTAAAACTGGACGTGCCGACGGAAGCGTTCGAAATTGTCACCGTGCGCAAGGAGTTCACGCCGCGGACCTTGACGGTGCCGGTGGGCAGCACCGTGCGTTTCCCCAATTCGGACGTGATCCTGCACAACGTCTTCTCGGTCTCTGGCAAAAACCGTTTTGACCTCGGGCTGTACAAGCGCAACGCCGGCAAGGACACCGTTTTTGAGCATCCCGGAGTGGTGCGCATCTTCTGCAATGTCCATCACTCGATGGTGGCGTATGTCATGGTCGTCGACACCCCCTTTTACACCTCCCCGAGCTTCGATGGCCAGTTCAGCCTGAATGGGCTGCCGGAAGGACCGGGCACTCTCACCATTTGGCACGAGCGCAGTGAGCCGACGACCCACGAGCTGACCTTGCCGCTCGTCGAACCGCTCGAGATCCAAATTTCGGTATCGAAACCGAGAGTACCCCGACACACCAACAAATTCGGTAAACCCTATGCGAGGAAACGCAGTGGCCGAGCCTACTGATTCCCCCCGTTTCCGATTGTCTCTCGGAGCGCGGTTCTTCATCTCGATCGCTTTGATCGTCACTCTGGCGGTGGGGGTCGCCGTCGCGGTCACCACCTTCTTGGGCAACGCCATCGCTGACCGAGCGGTGCGCGAGACGCTTGAGCGGTCGAGCATGGTGCAATCGGCCTTCAAATCCACCACGGTCGAGCGCCTGGGGTTGACGACATCCTTGCTGGGCAACGACACAGCTTTTTCGGCCTACATCTCCGAAGCCGTCGAGTCGGGAGATGGCCTCTCGGCACTCGATCTGCTGGAGAGCTTTCTCGACTACCAGGATTTGACCTTCGCCATCGCCCTCGATCCTGATGGCTTCGTAATCGCACAAGCCGGCGACGCGCCCACCTTCGGTGAGGATCTGTCACAGGAGGCCATCTACCAACGCACTAACGAAGAAGGTGAAACCGCTGGCGTGTGGGTCGGCGCTGAACAGTTGTACTACGTTGCCGGTGTACCGGTGACCGCTGGTAATCTGCTGCAAGGCTTCTTGCTCGCCGGTCAAGCGATCGACGACTCGCAAGCTCAGGATCTAAGGCGCATCAACGGGACCGACGTCACGTTCATACTCGCCTCGCAAGGCGCCGCCCCATCCT
This sequence comes from Acidobacteriota bacterium, assembly GCA_029263355.1. Classification (GTDB taxonomy): domain Bacteria; phylum Acidobacteriota; class Thermoanaerobaculia; order Multivoradales; family J023; genus JAAELT01. Next base: position 4,825 of record JAJCXQ010000185.1, read on the forward strand.
GGGTAGCAACCTCCCTCGACCCGGATGCCGCCGACGGGCTGCTCGCCGCGGTGCAAGAACGCCCCGGGTTGTTGAGTCCGGCCTCGGATACGGACGACGATGATCGCTACCTCGAAGTGGAGCTCGGTCAACGTAAGTACCTGGCATTGGTTCGGCCGCTGAGAGACATCGCGGACCGCCCCATCGGCGCCGCCGTCAACCTCGCCTCCCTCGAAGAGCAGTTGGCGCCCTTCCGCAGGATCGTTCAGATCCTCGCCGCTGTCGGAGTAGCGGCCATTTTGCTCTCGCTGCTGCTCTCCTACATGCTCCCACGACGCGTGTTACAACCGATCAGCGAGCTTGCCACCGCGGCCAACGCCGCTGCTGAAGGCGACTACGACCAAGAGATCAAGACCGATAGCACCGACGAAGTAGGCCAGCTTGCCACCGCCTTTTCGACCCTGCTCTCCGAGCTGCGCGAGAAACGCGACATGGAGATCTACGTCAATGAGCTGACCCGTAACTTGCCGGACCACGAGACCGGCGGTACCGAGGCGATACCGGCCAGCGCCCGGGAGTCCACCCTACTTGGCATCGAGTTGCGGGACTACAGCACAAAGACGCACGCTGCATCTGTCTCACCACACGAGGCCCTAGAGATCCTGACGCGGGATCTGCGCCGCGTCACACGGACGATCGGCAAACATCAGGGGAAAGTCGAATCGGTTCTCGGTCATCGCCTGATCGCCAGCTTCGAAGGGACGCAGCGCTCCCAGCGGGCGCTCGCCGCCGTAGCCGATATCGTGTCGCGGGAAACGTCGCCCCAGGCTCATGATTCGATGGCGATCGCGTTGGTGTCAGGGCCGGCATTGACCGGCACCGTGACTTGGGACAACAAGCCTGAGTACACCATCATCGGTTTGCCTGTTGAACTGCTCGAAGGACTGCTGCGAGTGGCGCGGGTCGGTACTTTGTTGTTCTCCCAGTCAACTTACAGCGAGCTCGCAGGAAACTTTGAGCAAGCCGGCGTCAAAGCCCAAGAACATCGCAGCACGGTCAGTACCGAGCCACTGTTCTCGGTAGCGGTCGACGCCGTTCGCGGCTTTGGCGGCACCGAAATGTCGGCCACCCTGGAGATGACCCAGACCGAGACCGCGGGCGCCGTCTCCTCGACCACCCTGTCCGGCGTCGGCCCGGGTAGCGTGTTGGGAGACCGTTTCGAGATTCTCTCCGAGCTTGGCGCGGGTGGTATGGGAGTGGTCTATAAAGCTCGGGACCGCAGCCTCGACGAGTTGGTTGCCCTCAAGATGCTCAAACACGACGTCTTCGGCAACAGCGAGCGCCTGGAGCGTTTGAAGGACGAGCTCAAGCTGGCGCGCAAGATCAGCCATCCCAACATTCTGCGCACCTTCGACTTCGGAGACGCCGATGGTTTCCCATTCATTTCGATGGAGTATGTGCGCGGTATCACCCTCAAGCACTTACTCGACCAGAGCGGACGCCTGCCGTTGTCCGCTGGCCTGCGGCTCGCTCGCCAGCTGTGCCGTGGCCTGTGGGCGGCGCATTCCGAAAAGGTACTGCATCGCGACATCAAACCTGAGAATCTGATCATCGAACCCAACGGCAACGCCAAGCTGATGGATTTTGGTATCGCTCGTCCGATCCAACGGGCGTCCGCCACTCAGACCCAACCCGGTACTTTGATCGGTACGCCGTTCTACCTCGCGCCGGAGCAGCTCGAAGGCCAAGAGCCCGACGAGAGGGCCGACATCTACGCCTGCGGCGTGGTGTTCTATGAGATCTTCACCGGCACTCTGCCCTACCCATCCGGTGGCAATGTGATGGACATCATCCGACGCAAGATGCACGATGAGCCGACGGCTCCCAGCGAACACTGGCCAACCATGCCACACACGCTGGAACAGATCATCCTGCGTTGCCTGGAACGGGACCGAGAGCAACGCTTCGGAAACGCCGACTCCCTGCTCAAAGAGCTCGAGATCCTGCGCG
>JAJCXQ010000186.1 GCA_029263355.1 Acidobacteriota bacterium
TGGTGGGATTGAACACGTGTTTGCCGCGGGCGCGGATCAAGAACTTACTAGCGATCGTGACAACCGCCGCTGCCGCCGCCAGGTTGATCGAGCCAGTGCGTAGCAGCAAACAGAGCGAGAGCGCCGAGATCAATGGGCTGCGAGGATCGAAGCGCGCCAGCCCGAACAGCTGAGTGCAACTCCATTGGGTGGCGAATGCCGTCGATACGATCACCACCGCAACGTCGAGGCGGATGGCGAGGCCGAGGCCCAGCACGCCGTAAGTCAGCAGGCTGCCGAGGATGGCGATCTGGTACAGGCGTGGGTCGAGGCGCCGCGGCGGGTGGTCAGCTGATGGCATGGTGATCTTCCGTTGGAGTTGGCCCTGCGTGACGCGCTCATCGCGTCGTTCAAGGGGTTAGACCCAACAGGCTGCGCGAACGCAACCAGATCAGCCAAGAAACTTGAAGTCGCCACGGTTCCGCCGTGCGTTATCCCTGTGTGTGAGGGCTTCAATTATTCGGAAGGGCATGCGGTAGCAGAGACGAGCGGACGCCCGGTGAGAGCGTCCGCCAGCGTAGGAGGGGTCAGGGCACGCGGGTTGCCTGAATCTGCTCGACGTCAATCGACAGCCCGACGCCCCAGCCTGCAACGCCGTTGATTCCCGGCGGCGACTGGCACATCCGTTCCGCCCCGACGCCGGGGGCGGCGTAGTCGCTGCAGACCTCGGCGGTGTAGACCGCAGTCACATTGAGCTCAACTTCGCTCTCGATCACCAGGAAGCCAACGTAGAGCCCCGGCAGGCTACCCGGCGTCGGGGGGACGCCGGCGAGGCGGAGTATCTCGTTGCAGTCATCCATGGTAGCGCTGCAGTTGGGCAAGCCGATGCTGGTCCCCTGGGTCGAGGGAAACACCACTTTGGGCTCGCGTCCGACCGGACTGCCTTCTTTGACCAGGACAAGAGCCTTCTTCTTGATCTCGACGTCGTTGCTGGGATTGTAGATGTTGACTTCCGTCGCATAGTTGCCGAGCTTGACCACGTTTTCGCCGCCGGGAGTGGCGTCGGCATCGGTCAGCACGCCCAGATTGGTCTTGTTGAATCCACAAACGAACTTCACGGCGTAGCTGAACGTCTGCGCCTCGGCCGGTGTCGCGCTGACCATTAGCACGATAGCGACGCCAAAGAGTAGAACGAGTCCATGGGATCTCGGAGCTTTGTTTCTAGACATTACACAGTCCCTTTCAAGATCGGAGCAGGCAGGCGCAGTTCATCTGCCGGCAGCTAAGCTGCACACTACCTGCCAGGTTTCATTGGGCTGGGGGAGGTAAACTTCCCCTCGGAGCCTTCGGAGTCATTCCGAAGGTATTCTCGTGGCGGCTCGAAAGACCGGTCGTAAGTGAGGATCGAGCACGGCGACGGCATATAGCTAAAGCCGAATGAATATTAACGAGCCGTAGTTACTAGTGTCAAGACTAAAAGCTCACAAAGGAGGCGCGGATGGCCGAGCTCAAGACCCAACCCAACGCTGCCAGTGTCGAGGCGTTTCTCGACGGCGTCACGGATGAGACCAAGCGCGACGACTGTTATGCCTTGATGGATTTGATGCGTGGGGTGACCGGCGAAGAGCCGAAAATGTGGGGGGGCAGTATCGTTGGCTTCGGCAGCTATCACTACAAATATGCCAGCGGCCGGGAAGGTGATTGGTTCCTGACTGGGTTCTCTCCCCGCAAACAGAATCTGACGTTATACATCATGTCGGGCTTCAGCCGGCATGACGAGCTGATGGCGAAACTCGGCAAGCACAAGACGGGAAAGTCCTGCCTCTATGTCAAGAAGCTTGCGGATGTCGACGGCGAGGTGCTCCACGAGCTGGTCGAACGTTCGGTCGCCCACGTCGCAACGTCCAACACCCCTACGGCCGACAACTGACCCAACAGGTTACAAGGGCCTCCGTGCGGGCTGGTAGAAACCGCCCGACACTGCCGACCAGCGGCTGGTATCACCGGATTCGAAGCCGTCCAGAAAAAGGTCGAACGGTAAGGTCGAGAAGGTCCGCCGGACGCGGTTGACGTTGCCTTGGAGGTCGTAGATCTCGACCGCGAGGTGGGTGCTGGCCGACTCCGGGACCGGTTCACTGAGGCTGATCGACCAGATGCCGTCGCCAAGGTCGAGCGCCAGATCGCCGAGCTCGGCGCCGGCCGGGCGGCCGGCGACGGGGAAGCCGGCGGTGACGGAGAGGGTCGCCAGGTCGAGGCCGCTGCTGTTGTCGACCATGCCAAAACGGATCTCGGTGACGGCTTGGGGGTTGCGGCCGGGGCGTGGCAGGCTGACGGTCAAAGTAGGCCGCAGGTCGTCGAGGAACCAGCCGAATTCGCCGTTGCCGGTGGCCTGACCGGTGTCGATTGGGCAGCCCAAGTCGATCCAGCGGGCGATGGTGCGTTTCTCGTCTTCGGAGAGCGGCGGCGCGGCGCTACCGGGCGGCGGCATCGCGGTGCCAGTGAAGTCGAGGTCCGCCTGATTGGGGGTGGCGTCGGCCGGCAAGGTGGCAGGGTCACCGGGGACCGTCTCGGTGGGATGGTCCGCATTGGTCCAGCCGTCGAGCCGTTCGCCGAAGATTTTCCAGGTCAGCAGACTGCGCCGACTCTGAAATTTGCGCACGTAGCGGCTGGCATTGGTTTGGCGCCAGATGCCGTTGGGGATCACCGGTGGGTGACCCCACTGGGCGTCGGAATCGTCGGCCAGGCGTTTGTAGTCGCCGGGTAGGTTACCGTAGAGAGCGGTGTCGTCGAGCACCAGATTACCAGGCGGATCCGGATCGCTTTGGCGATGGCAGGAGACACAGCTACGGGTCAGAAGGGGGCGGATGTCGCGGTAGAACTCGACGTCGAGGTCACTTTGCTGGGTCACGATCAGCGCTGGCTCGCCCTCGGTGTCGACGGTCAAGATCGGAGTCTCCTGCGACAAGTTGAAGATCGGGTAGTCGACCTCGGCGGCGGCGGTGAGCTCGAAATCGAGCGGTAGCTGGCTGTGGGCGTGGCAGCCACCGCAGTTGGTGCGCACCTCTCCTGGACGGACTTGGTGCCAGGTTTGGGACATGTTGAGGACCAGGCCACGGCGATCGAGGGTCTGGAAGGTGAACGGCACGTCGGCGGGAATCTTGGCGAGAAAGCTGGTGTCCGGATTGCCCTCGGGGTCGAGGACCGGAGCACCGGTTCCGTCGGTCTTGCGCAACGGGATCTCGCCAAGGATCCGCAGGCGCTCGCCAGCGTGGCTGTCGAAGTGGCGGCCGTTGTTGGGGCCGTAGCTGCGGTGAGTGTTGGGCTCCATCGCCAACAGGCGCACCGCCCAGATTTCGCTGTTGGTATAACGGCCGGCGTCGGCGCCCTGGGTGGACCAATTGCTGCTCTGACCGTTCTCTGAGGTGTTGAAGGCATCGAGACCGTCGAAATCATCGGCCCAAGGTGTCACCCAGCCGGGGAAGCTCTCGCGTTTGTAGAAGCTGCTCGATCCGATCAAGCCGTGAGGAGTGCCAGCCGGTAGCAACGGATGAGTACTGCCATCGTTGGGTAGCCATGGCAGCTCGTCGGGCTCGGCGACGCCGTGGACCTCCTGGTACGACACCAAGGCCCGTGGCCAAGCTTCGTTGTAGGCCGGATCGTTCTTGATCAAGACCAGATCGTCAGGACTCCAGACCTCGCCGGCATCGGGAATCAAGTAGAGCCCACTGTCGTAGTAGGGAACCTGAGTTGGGCGGTTGAGATCATTGGCCGGGCCCGGCGTCCAAGCCACCAGCAAGTCGCCTCCCGGGGCGCCGGAGGGATGGGTGAATTTGCCGACCCGGGTGGTGCCGTCCGCACCGATCGGCGCTGCCTCGTCGTTGCCGTGGGTCATCGGTGTAATCGAAGACATGCCCCAAGGTGTGAAGGGCATGCGGAAAGGGTAGAGAAAACCGCCGCCGACGGTCTGCAGGATCTCAGGGTTGTCGTCGGGGAAGGCGCCGTAGAACGCTGGGACACCAGCCGGCGGCGCCACCGGCTGGCGATAGAGAGCGCCGAAGCCGTTGTTGTTGAGGTTGTAATAATCCTCGATCACCAAGTCGCCGCCGCTAAGCTGAGTCATGAAGTGGAATGCCTGGGGGCCCCGAAACGCACTCAGTACCGGCTGCCAGGATCGGCCGTCAGGGTAAATGGACCAGATTCCCCACAGCCGGCGATCGCGAAGCCCTTGATCCTCGTGGCTCGAGAACAAGATCCGGCCGTCACGCAGGATGGTCGGGTGGAGTGCGCTCGAGATCGTCATCGGTGCAATTGCGGTGACGTTGGAACCGTCTTCGTCCATCACGAAGAGCTGCAGGGTCGGGTTGGTGAACCCCTTCTGGGGGGTGAATCCGTTACGGTTCGAGGTGAACGCGATACGACCGCCGGGCAGCGGGCAAGGTCCGAGGTTGAGGATGCCGTAACCCAGGCGGTTGAACTCGGGCGCGGGATCGAGCGGGTTGGTCTCGTCCCAATGGCCAGCGCCGGTGTTGGGGGTGAACTCCCCATGGGTGAGGCGCTCGATCTGTCGGCTGTTGACGTGGATGCGATAGATGTCAGCGCCAGCATGAGGCAGGTCGCCGCGTTGGCCATTGAGGCTCTCGGGCTGCAAGTCGTGGAACATGCTGTAGTAGATCCACCGGCCGTCGAACGATACAAAAGGGTCGGTGACTCCGCCAATGCCGCCGGCTACCAAAACCTCCTCACTGCCGTCGGGATGCAGCAGCATGAGATCGGCGCCCGGGTCGAGTCGTGCCGGATGGAAAACCTCCGGCCAAGTGGTGTTGACGTCGTCGCCGAAGCGCGGCTGACGCACGTAGACAATATCGTAGCTGATCGCTTGGGCGAGAGCCCTAGCGTCTGGCAGCAAGAGGGCGAACAGAGCTGCGATCCACAGCCAGCTGTGACGTCGTGATTGAGGCATGGGTCCTCCGCGGTACGGTGAGTCGAGAGTCATATAGACTTTCGTCGATAAATAGACGCATGTCAATGACCCCGTCTTGCGCCGGAGGTTAAGCTGGACGCTCGACTGAAGTTCGATTGTGATCTCCCCAACGTCAGGAGACCACGATTAACTCTCGATTGCGGTCTCGGCAACGTCAAGAGACCACGAATTACGCTCGATCGCAGTCTCGGCAGCGTCAGGAGACCACGATTTACTCTCGATCGCAGTCTCGGCAACGTTAGGAGACCCCGATTGATGCTCAATCGGGGTGTCTGAGAGTCGCGGGGAGTCGAATCGGCGCTCAGACCCAAAAATCGGCTTAAATGCCTGGTCACTTTCTAGTGGTCACACCTGGTGATTTGGGCGGCGCTTCTGATCGTGATGGTCTACCCAGCCAGGCCCTGAACTAAGCCTGCATCTTGATATGCCAGGGCTCGTGGCGGACGCCGAAGGGGTTGGTCGGCGTGTAGCGCAGCTCGACGTAGCCGAGATCAACTAGTTTCTTGTACTCGTCGGTCTCGGCGAAAACTTCGTTGAAGTTGTCGAGGCCGGCTCCGACTTTGCCGATGTCGAAATCACCGACGGCATGGAACGAATATCCCGGCGGCGCCAAAGACCTCGACGCTTGGGAGAGATTTCCGTCGGTGGTGACCGCCTTGTCGAGAAAAAGCTGCATCTGTTTGACGACGTTGCGAATGCCCGAGGTCAAGAAGATGCCGTCGTCGAGGTCTTTGCACATCTTTTCGTATTTGGCCTGAGCTTCGCCGCGGAACAGGAAGTGGCCGGTGTTCGCGATCTTGACGGCGTCGCGTTGTGGCACCGTCGCCGTGATTTCGATTTGAACCTTTTCGCCGTAGAACCCATAATCGGTGGCGTCAGCGAAGAAGAGCTCTTCGAGAAAATCGAGCTCCTGCTGAGTCAGTTTGCCGATCGAGCTGTAGCGGCGACAGTACTTGACCAAGTTGTCGAGGCTCAGCAGGTTGAAGTGACCGTGGCCGATGACCCGCTGTGCCTTGTTGAGCCTTCGAGCGGTCGATTTCAAGATCGCCAACTTGTCCTCGCCGAGGATGATGTCCTCGGGATAAATCTGGTCGAAGTCACGAATCTTCTGTAGGTAACTCGCTTGATCGGAAGGCAGGGAGTCGGACCCCACGACGTGTCGGCCGACGCCACCTTCGTCGGCCAGGGGATCAACGCGCCCGCTGGCTTGTTCGATCGCGTCAGCATCAATTGGTTCGACTCCGGACTGGCCTTCGGGCCCTAGCCCAGGGGCTGGCTGTGGAACAGGGCGCGACCCAGCAGGGTGCCAGATATCCGCCAACTGCCAGCCGACGATGCCTCCGACAGCCGACATGGCGCCGTAGGACATGGCTTTGATCGCAGCTCTGCGGTCCATTGGGATCTTCGGCAAGGTGGAGTTTCCGTGAGGTCGCTGTCGGCGGCTGGAGACCTGAGGCCGTCTGACTGCGGCGACTTTCGAGAGGTCGACGCCGGTGGCCCAACTCGGAGAATTCAGGAGAAATGCTAGCCGATTAGATGACATCGGACAAGCGTGACCTTGCCTTCGCGATGTAGGGGTTACTCCTACTTTCAGGTTCCGAAGACAAGCCGTTTCGCCATCTTCCAAATCACGTTGAGGGAGGATGGCTGCAAACGAAAAGGCGAGGGAGCAGTGCCCCCTCGCCTGTGTACGAGATCGGAAAGCTGGAGATTCAGAACCTCAAGGTTTTCCTAGCTTCCAGCCGAAAGCGACGGTGGCTTCGACATCGACATCGCTGCGTAGGAAGTCGTCCTGGCTGCTGAAACCCTCGAACCAGCGGGCCTTGACGGCGGGGCGCAAGTAAGTCCGCTGGCCGAGTGAGATTTCAACGCCGACGCCAGCGTGCAGAGTGGCGGAGTCGGTGCTCCTGCGATGGTTGTCGTAGATCAAACCAGGGATTTTGAACTGCCCGCCGCTCTCGAGGCTGGCGAAACCCGGTCCGCCAAAAAGCACCCACTCGGCCTTTTTGCCGGGATTGAGGTACCACAGCGCCGAGACGTCGAAGAAGATGCCATCCCCATCGGCGTCGAAGACTGAGAAGACTGGATGCAGCAACTCGACCCGTCCGATGGAGCCTTGAAGGCCAAAGTGGTCGTTGAAGCGGTAGCCACCCCGGATGCCGACGACCGGTTCGTCGCCGATTTCTGAGTCGGAGAAATATTGTCCGGCGAAGACTTCTAAGTGGCCTTGGCCGGCGACGGCGGCGCCCGGTTGGGTGAGGATGTAAGCTGACAGGGCACCCAAGAGAATCGTGGTTGCCTTTTTCATGACTGAGCTCCTTGAATTTCGAACCATTGGGCGCCGTTCGAGTTGTGTTGTCCGGCGCCTGCTCAACCTATGACGTTGGGTGCGCAAAGAAGTGTGGAAACGATGAGGGAACGAGGATCAAATGATGAGGGATGGCGGTAATACGACAGCGGGGTGGCTTTAGCTACAATCGGACGGTGATCCTCCACGACCCTGCCTCAGCCGAAGATGCGACCCCACCACAGGAGACCAAGAGATGACGACGCAACGACCGAAGACAGACGCCGCTGCGGGTTTCAATCGCCGCGAGTTACTGGAGCTCGCCGCCGTCGGTGGATTGGTGGCCGCGGGGGCGTCCGGCTGTGCGCCGGGGGACGACGCCGGCTCGCCGCCTGAGCCGACGGCCGCGGACGCGCTGGCGCCGTTCGAGCTCGAAGAAGTGACCCTAGCCGAGTTGCAAGAGGGCATGGCCAGTGGCCGCTGGACCGCGCAGCGCATCACCGAGCTTTACCTCCAGCGCATTGATCGGCTCGATCGCCAGGGGCCCGAACTGCGGTCGGTGATCGAGACCAATCCGGAAGCTATGGATATCGCTCGTCAGCTCGACGAGGAGCGCGCCGCGCAGGGGCCTCGTGGGCCGTTGCACGGCATTCCGATCCTGCTCAAGGACAACATTGCCACCGCCGATCGCATGACAACCACCGCCGGATCGTTGGCCCTCGCGGGCTCAATTCCCGCCAGCGACGCCTTCGTCGCCGGTCAACTACGGGCGGCTGGCGCGGTGTTGCTGGGCAAGGCCAATCTCTCCGAGTGGGCCAACTTCCGGTCGACCCGGTCGTCGAGCGGCTGGAGTGGGCGCGGTGGCCAATGCCGCAATCCCTTTGTGCTCGACCGTAATCCTTGCGGCTCGAGCGCGGGCTCCGGGGCGTCGGTCTCGGCTAACTTTGCCGCCGCTGCCATCGGCACCGAGACCAACGGCTCGGTGGTCTGCCCGTCGTCAACCTGTGGCGTCGTCGGCATCAAGCCGACGGTGGGGTTGGCGAGTCGGGCGCGAATCATTCCGATCTCTCACACCCAGGACACGGCGGGGCCGATGGCGCGCACTGTCGCCGATGCCGCGGCAGTGTTGAGCGGAATGATTGGCGTGGATCCCGAGGACGACGTCACCGCGGCAAGCGCCGGCAACACCCACACCGACTACACACAATTTCTTGACGCCGCAGGGTTGCAGGGAGCGCGGATCGGCGTGGGTCGTCAATATTTTGGCTTCCATCCCGAAGTTGATGCCTTGATGGAAGCTGCTGTCAAGGCGATGGCGTCCCAGGGCGCCGAGATCGTCGATCCGGTGGAGATCGCGACCCGCGATCAGATGGGCCAGCATGCTTTTCAAGTGCTGCTCTACGAATTCAAGGCTGACCTCAACGCCTACCTCGCCGGTCTTGGCCCCGAAGCGCCGGTGCACACGCTGGCGGAGTTGATTGAGTTCAACACTCAGCACGCAGCGACCTCAATGCCCTACTTTGGCCAGGAGTTGTTGATCCAGGCAGAGGAGAAAGGGCCCTTGACCGACAAGGAGTACCTCGAAGCCCTAGCAAACGCCGGTCGCCTGGCTCGGGAGGAAGGCATCGACAAGACTATGGACGAGCACCGCCTCGACGCCATCATCGCCCCCACTGGCGGTCCGGCTTGGGTCACCGATCTTGTCAACGGCGATCACTTCTCCGGCGGCAGCTCGAGCGCGGCGGCGATCGCCGGTTATCCGAACATCACCGTGCCGGCGGGTTTTGTCTTCGGCCTGCCAGTCGGCATCTCATTCTTCGGCCGTGCTTGGAGTGAACCGACTCTATTGAAAATCGCCTACGGCTTCGAGCAAGCCACCCATCATCGTCGGGCGCCGCGTTTTCTGCCGACGGCTGAGCTTTGACGCTGGAAGTGTGAGACCGGGAGTCTGAGAGATGACGCAGATCTTCACCTACGAGAGCCAGCCCTACGCCACCGAGTTGGAAGTAACCGTCTTGTCGGTGGGGGAGGACGGTAAGCGGCCTTTCGCTATCCTGGACGACACCGTGCTTTACCCGGAAGGCGGCGGGCAGCCGCCGGATCACGGTCGACTGGATGAGATCAGAGTCCTCGACGTCCAGAAGGTCGACGGCGAGATCCGTCATGTGTTGGCTTCACCAGCGACCCTGGGCAAGTCCGTGCTCCAACTCGATTGGCCGCGGCGTTACGATCACATGCAGCAGCATACCGCCCAGCATCTGCTGACCGCAGTGGCTGTCGAGCGCTTCGGCTGGCAGACAACCTCGTTTCATCTCTTTCAGGACGCCAGTGACATCGAGCTCGATGTCCGCGATCCGTCCCCCGAAGATCTGCAAGAGCTCGAAGAGCGAGTCAATGCCGAGATCCGAGCCGCCCGACCGGTGACCGCCTACCGCGTCGAGCCTGGTGAGCTCGAAGGGCTCGGGGTGCGCAGCCGAGGTCTGCCCGCCGGTCACCAGGGTAATGTGCGTCTGGTCGAGATCGAAGGCATCGAACGCAACACCTGTGGCGGCACTCACCTTGGATCAACGTCCGAAATCGAGTCCTTGGTGTTGCTCGGTGCCGAGCCCAAGCGGGGTGGTAGCGTCTTGCGTTGGCTGGCCGGTGGTCGGGTGCGGCGACGGCTGGGGCAGTGGGAGGCACGAGGCGCCGAGTTGCGACGGATCTTCGGCACCGCCGATGATCAGTTGGCGGCAACGGCGCAGCTCAAGCTCGATCAGCTACAGCAGGCGGGTCGGCAGCAGCGAGCGCTCGAAGAGCGTCTCGCCGAGACCAGCGCAGACGCGTTGATCAGTCGCGACGATCTGTTCGTCGAAGCTCATTTCGACGACGCCGACATGGGTTTCCTGCAACGGGTCGCGAGGCGTTTTGGGTCGGCCGATCACTCAGGGATCGCACTGTTGACCGCCAGCGGCGCAAAAGGCAGTTGCTTCCTGGTGGCGGGCGGCAAAACGTGCGCCGTCGATGTCCAGGCGGCGGGCCGGGCGGTCGCCGAAGCCCTCGGTGGTCGCGGCGGTGGCTCGGGGAGTTTGTTTCAAGGCAAGGTGGAGTCGTTGTCGCAGAGACCGCGGGCGCTGTTGGTGTTGGAAGTGGCAACGACGTTAAGGGAGGCAGCCCAGGACACGATTGCACGGCGTGCACGGGCTCTCGGAGATCCCCGAACGCGATTGCACGGCGTGCACGGGCTCTCGGAGATCCCCGAACGCGATTGCGCGGCGTGCACAGGCTCTCGGAGATCCCCGAACGCGATTGCGCGGCGTGCACAGGCTCTCGGAGATCCCCGAACGCGATTGCGCGGCGTGCAAACGGGTTGGGAGGGGTCGAATGGACTAACTATTTGACCCCATTTGAGGTCTGCAATTTTTTTGGGCGGATAGTGGGTCAGGCCTTTTGAGGCGCCACCCAACCCGGTCATCCCCCGGTCGGGCGACGTCGGACCTCAGCGGCCCGGTCGGGTTGGCCTTTGACCTCGTAAAGCGTTGCCAGGGCCTCGCGAGCCGCCTCGACCCGCGCTCCGCTCTGGCTGGCGGCGAGCGCCTCGTAACTCTCGACCAGGAGCTTCTCCGCCTCCTGCAGACGGCCGAGCTGGACCAGAAGATTGCCGAGGACGCCTTGGGTCTCGGCGATCGACGGATGGCCTGTTGGCAGGCCATCCACCCGCAGCTCGAGCGCGGTGCGTAAGAGCGACTCTGCCTGCTCCCACTCGCCCGCCTGGATCTTCACTCTGCCGAGGTTCTGGAGAGAATAGGCGGCTCCGGGATGGCCCGGCGGAAGCACCTTGCTCACGATCTCGAAGGCCCGGCGGAAGTGCGCCTCCGCGGCGACAAGATCGCCCTTCCTCTGCATCACCTTGCCCAGACTATTGTTGAGCACCGCGACATCCCGATGATTCTCGCCCAGCACGCTGATGGAGGAGGCCAAAACCTGGCGATAGAGCTCTTCCGCCTCTTCGTGGTTGCCTTGCTTGAGCAGAACTGCTGCGAGGTTGTTCTTGCTCTGTCCCACTTGGGTGTGATCTTCGTCGAAAATCGACCGCCGGATGGCGAGGACCTCTCGGAACATCTCCTCGCCGCGGTCGAGATCACCCCGAAATCGCACCAGGCTCGCCAGGTGGCTAAGCGTCACGGCGACCTGCGGATGCTTGTCGCCGAGCTGCCGGCGTAGGGTCTCGAGGGCGCGCTTGAAGAGTGCCTCCGCATCTTCGAACCGACCGATTCCAGTGTAGAGGGTCGCCAACTGGTCCTGACTCTCAGCCACATCGACGTGATCCTCACCCAAGACCCTGCGGCGCAACTCCAGGGCTTCGCGGTGGACGCGCTCGGTCTCCTCGTACTCGCCCTTCAAGAACAGCACTCGACCGAGCTGATCGAGGGTGTCCGCAACCAGCGGATCCTCTGGGCCCAAAGCCCGGCGGCGAATGGCAAGAGCCTGACGAGAATTGCTTTCGGCCTGATCGTAGACCCCTTTCCCCAGGTGATGCGCCCCCAGGTTGGCGAGACTGGTCGCGATGTCGGGATGGTCGTCAGGGAGAACCCGCCGACGTTCCATGAGTCCCTCCTCGAGGAGCGGAAGCGCCTTCTCATAGAGGGCGAGGCCAAGATAGATCGATCCCATGGTGTCGAGCAACATACCGCGCAGCTCGGGCTCGTTGTCGAGACGTTGGCGGATTTCTTCCGGCCCTCGGTCGAGGACCTCGCGTACGGTCACTTCTCGCCCCGGGGTCTGCCAGGGATCGGAGTCCTGGAGCAGATCGACCAGAAAGGTCGACAGCTCCTGCGCCTTGGCGCTTTCGATGCGGGCGCGATCACGCTCCCGGGCCAATTCGGTGGCTTGTCGATCTTTGTCGATCGCAAATCCAACCAGCAGTGCAGCCACCGCGGCGGCGACGGTGACCGCGATCCGGTGGCGGCGCAGGAATTTGGTGGCGCGATAGCCCAGGGTGTGGCGGCGAGCGAGGATCGGCAGACCCGCGGCGTAGCGCCGGAGATCTTCCGACAGCTGCTCGACCGAGGCATAACGCTGGTCGGGCTCCTCGTCGAGGGCTTTGAGCACGATCCGGTCGAGGTCGCGGTAGAGCTCGGGGCGGGTTGGCTCCTGCGCCAGGATGCGCTCGACCTCAGGCGACGCCAGGGACTCGAAGACCCTTGGTGGGCGACCGGTCAACAGCCGGTAGAGCAGCACACCGAGGGAATAGATGTCGGTGGCGGTGGTGATCTGCTGGCCACGCAATTGCTCAGGGCTGGCGTAGTTGGGGGTCAAGGGGCGCAGCCCGAGCTGGGTCACCTCGGAGCCGGCGGCATCGGGCTCGAGCAGCTTGGCAATGCCGAAGT
>JAJCXQ010000187.1 GCA_029263355.1 Acidobacteriota bacterium
TAGCCGACCGTCAGTGGCAGAGGACCAAAGTCGGTCCCAATGCCGCCGGGAGTGGCATCGGAAGTGGTGCCTGGCATCAGGCCCTCGCCACCTATCGCGACGACTTTCGACGCCACCACACCCCCTGCACTTTCCTCATCGTAGCGACCCTGGTTCTCGTCTGGCTGTACCTGCCGCCAGTCCTGGGTATCGTCCAGGCGGCAGGCAACTTTCAAGATGAGCACGAGCTCGTCGAGGCCGATCGCCGGGTGATCATGGCGGCCAGTCCTCTTCGTCTCGCGCTCCCCTATCTTCCTAAGCTCAACCCCCGGACGTCCCCGTTGGCCTTCGGCGATCAGCCCGAAGGCTTGGGCGCGGGCTCGGTCGGCTGGACCTTGTTGCTCGCCTCCCTGCTCGGTGCCTGGGGTCACGTCCGCCAGAAACACGGCGGCAATCGCCGCATCCTAGTCTTGGCGCCACTCGTCCTGCTGGCAGCCCTGCTGGTGCTCTACAGTCCCTTGCTGCCGACCCTAAAGCTTCTGCCTTGGACGCGCTTTACTCGAATCGCCAGCCGGACAACCCTGGTGTTACCGGTGCTCTGTGCCTTGGCGAGCACAGGCATCCATTGGGCTGGGTTGACACGCACTCACCGGGGTGTCCTCGCGGTGGTCCTCACCGTCTTGGGGGTCACCGAGCTCACGGTTGCCTACAACCTCAACCATGGCAAACACCGCGTTCATCGCCCGACCGAAAGCTTCCTCTCCTACATGGAGCACGTACGCGAACAACCTGGGGAGGCTGTGCTCGACTGGCCATTCTGCGTCGTGGCCGGCAACGGCGTCGGCTTGGACGAGCTGTGTCCCCTGTACGAGGCGACCCACACGGTGTCGAGCAACCGCCGTTTCCATCGCAAGAAGGTTGTCGGACATTATTTTGGACGCTTGCGTCGAGCCCAGATCGCGGCCCACCTCGAAGCCGGCTGGCCCGGATTATTGGCGACTATCGATGAACAGCGATGCTTCTCATCCGCTGAGTGGGACTTATTCAGCGAATTTTTTGCTTTCAACGACTTCGCCGGCATCCAACTGTACGTCGATCAGCTGCCAACGTCCTGCATCGGGCAATTCCATCAGCGCTTTGGAGCACCGACTGCGACAACCCAGCTGTGGGTGACCGGACGGGTCGAATTCATTCCAAAATGAGACCCTTGAATCCCGCAAGGTGATGCCCTCGATTGCTTCCGACGTCCCGCAGGGACGTTATCGCTGAGCGAGGGAATTCAATCACCACCGCAGTGATGCCCCAGATCCAGTTGACGATAAATTTCCAACATCGCCTCGGCGGCGCTTCGGCCATCGGGCAAGGCGAGCTCTTCGTTGATGGGCGTGATCGCAGCCTCTGAAGCTTGGGCCGGGTCAGACAGCACCTGATTCAATACCCGCACCACGCCCGCGGCACCTGCATCGAGAGGAATCAGCGCACCGCCACCACAACGACGCAAGCGGTCAGCGATCGCACCATGATCGAAGGCCAGCGCCGGCACCCCGGCGCGCAGACATTCGTCGAAGGTCAGAGCGTAAGCCTCCGGCCAGATCGAAAGCAGCAGCGCCAGGTCAACCCTCTCTCGCGCCAGCATCTCGGGCAGTCGGTCGGCCCGATAGTAACCTCGCACCCGCACCCTGGGTAGGCGCCGCAAGCGCCGTAGGATCTCTTCATCGCCACCGCCGTAGACCGTCCAGCGCACCTTCGAGGACTCGAGATCATGCACCAACTTCTCGAACAACAATGCCCCCTTGTGAGCCTTGACACTGCCAACGTAGGCGATGTGGGTAACTGTGGAGTCTTGTCGAGGTCGCCGCGGACGAAATTCCTTGCTAGCTTCGCCGAGGGTCGGCGGCTCGACCACTCGCTGACGGGTAGGGTCAAGATCAGGAATCAGATCTCGGTAGGTCCGACGTAGGAAGTCCGATGGGTAGATGACGGCCTCGGCGGCGCCTAGCAATGCCGCGGCCTGGGCTCGACGACGCTCCTGAAAGTCATCCTCCACCGACCAATCGCAGCGCAGACACCGAGCACAGCGCGCCGCATCGCGGGAGTAGTCGCAGAAACGCATTACCGGACGTTCTACCAGGTGCGGACGTAAACAGAAGAGGCCGAAGTCGTGGATCGACACTACAAGACGTAGTCCCTCTTGCCGAAGATCAGCGATGCTGGCCAACGGCCACCCAACCAACTGCTCAAAGTGGACCGTCCGCGCACCGACCCGGGCCGCGGCAGTGCGAACCGCCCACTCGAACTCGACCTCCCGGAGTTGGTTCGGCACCGGCACGCGAGCTCGCAGAACGACCGCGAGCAAACCTTCCGGCGACGAGATCTCGAGGCGATACCCACCGTCCGCTGGATACAACAACGCCCAGGAGCGCTGCCGGCCTTCAGCCGCCAAGCGACGTAACAACTGAACTTGGACACCCCCGAAGTCTGGGCGCGGCGGCGTCGACAGTACGTTGAGCATCGGCACCTCCGCCAGCGCCGGCAGCGGGCCAGGGTCCGTCGACCGATCGTCCACTGCAACGGATCGAAAGCTTCGACCGCGCCGGCCAGCGGCCAGTCGATCGTTGAGACGATCGCGGAACGCCGCCAACCCCTCGGAACGTAACACTTGCAAGGCCAGGCTGAATCCTGATTTTGCACGGTCTGTCATGAAGTGTTTCCTCGCGCCTTCAGGACTTGCTCGTAGACCACGTCGATCGCTGCGGCGTGTTCGTCCAATCCGACGATCCTCGGCATCGCTTCGCGCCACCTCGCCAGTGTCCGCGGCTGCTCGACCAGACCTAAAATCAAATCGCGCAAACCATCAACATCACCCGGTTCGAAGAAGGCGCCGCCCAACTCAAGGGCAGATTCGGAGTCGGCATCGCCGTCGCCGAATAGCTCTTTCAACGCGCCCCGACGGCTGGCCACCACCGGCACACCATGGGCCATCGCCTCGCGCGCCACCAAGCCGTAACTCTCGAGTCCCAGGGACGGCACCAGCAACAAATCGAGACGATCGAAAATCGATGTTTTATCCTCTTCGGCGAAACGACCGCGAAAGCTCACCCCTGGTGACGTTCGCCGCCGCAGACGCTCGACATACTCCGTATCGGCGCTTGGATTGCCCCACAGCTCGAGCACCGCCTGCTCCGGCGGGATGCCCGCGAAGGCCTCGACCGCGATGTGTGCGCCTTTGTGTGGCATCAAAGTGCCAATGACGCCGCAGCGCAAAGGCGACCCAGGCGCAGCGGATGACCCCGCCCGGGTCGGCTTGGTCAAAGCTAGCTCAACTCCGTAAGGTAAAACATGCACCGGGACGTCCGACGCCAACAACCCAGCGGCGCGATAATCGCTCTCGATCGCTCGTGATCCCATCACCAAAGCATCCGCTTGACGCAGGCAGCGACGAGCCAACGTGGCACGGTACCGATAGAGCGACCGGTTCAGGAGCGTTGTCGGCGGCAGTCCGGTGAGAGGCAGACAAGCGGCACAACGCGCCGGGGATGGTCCTGGGCAGAGCGTGTCGTCCGGTCTCCATAGATTGGCGCGACCGCACAATGCCCACCAATCCTGTACCTGGTAGACCATCGGCAATTGCCGCCTGGTCACCGGATGTAGCAGCGTCAAGGCGTGCCCCGCCAGATGGTGGACGTGAACAAGATCGGGGCGCACCTGCTCCAGGTAACGCTCGAAGTCTTGTATCAAACGTCGATCATGGAGCGCGTTACGTGACCGCGGATCACGCTGGATGAGGTTGTTGACTCGTAGCCGGACCCGCACTGCGCCATCGAGGAGCTCGGTGACCGCGCCTAGAGGACGCTCTCGATCCGCCATCCGGGCAAACACGGCCACCGACCTGTCATTCTGCTGATGCCGCGTCAGCCAGGCGGCATAATGCTCGGTGCCGCCATGGCTGTAAGGAGGCCAGCCGTGAACCACATGCAACACACGCCGAGGTAAGGTCGAAAGCAGAACCGTCCGCCGAGCCGATGCGGCTCCGGCCCGCCGAGCCAGTTCTTCGGTGACCCGACGACGCACACGGTTCAGAGGATCGTCATCGATAAAGCGGGCGATCGTCGGCACGTACTCGGGATGTCGGCGGGCCAGGGTGCGCTCGGCTAATCGAATTCGTTCCTGCCGACGACCGCCGAAGCTCTTCTCACCCTCATGAAAGATGAAGGTTGCGTCGTCGAGCACATGCTGGAATCCAGCTTTGAGGGCTCGTAGGCACCAATCCGTCTCCTCACCATAGCCAGCGCCGAAGCTGTCTTCGTCGAAGTTTCCTACACGTTCGAGCGCCGCACGTTTGATGTAGAGACACATGCCAACACCGGTGGGCAAACGTGGGTATTCGTGGACTGCCACCTCTTCCACCAATGCGGCCATGGCGTCGACATCGTAGCCGGTCGGGAGTGCGTTACACTCCAAGGTCTGCGGCAACGAGCAGATCGTCGCGTGATTGGAAAACGGGGTGACGGAGGCGATCAATGGCGACGAAAAGGCCGCCCGCTGTAGTTTGTCCAACCAGCCGTGGGTGACCACCGTGTCGCTGTTGAGCAGCACAACGTCGCGGTCCGACACTGCCATACCCTGGTTGACGCTCGCTACGAAACCGCGATTGTCTGGCTGTTCCAACAGCAACACGTCCACCGACTCACGGTCGGCGGTCCGCAACTGCTCAGCACGAAAATGTGGATCGCCGTCGACCACCACCACCAACCGATGATGATGCAGATCAGTGTGACGGAACACACTATCGAAACAGCGTTCTACCGCTTCTGGCGCGCCGTGCACAGGGATGACGACATCAACCGGGCCAGGCTTCAAGGGCGCTATTCCCTCCCCGCCTCCAGGATCGAGCTCCAACGGCATGGGTCGCGTCCGCCAGCCACGCAGCCAACTAATGACGGTAGCGCGCCTTGACACGCGGCGTTGCACCGGCCCTTTCGACATCCGTAAAGCTCATCTCGCCGTATACCAGGTCCCGGGTGCTCTCTCGCCTATCGGTCAAAATTCATTGTAGACTGAGCCCCCCGTCTTGCGCCACTCGCGACCCCCGTAGCGACCGATGATCTGGGCTGCCCCACAAGACCCACCTTGGATCCCACGCTCCGACATCGTCGGACGAGCCAGAAGGACAACACTGATGAGACTTCAACGACCGGCTCTGGCCTCTTTTCTGAATCCCTGCCTCACTCTGAGTTGCATTTTCCTGCTTTTCACCGGCGTGACCTTCGCGCCCCGGGCTGTCGCCGCTCCCGACACCCAAACCGGCTTTCCAGTGTTCCTCGATGGTGATCGTACCCTGGCGGGATCGGTAGCCCTCGGTGACGTAGATGGTGACGGCATCGACGACATCGTGGTGGGCTCTTTGGATGGCGTGGTCCACGCCTACACCGGCAATGGCGCCCAACTTTGGCGTTATCCCTCGGGCCTGATGGGCGTCAACAGCAAGCCGGCGATCGGCGATATCGACGGCGATGGCGACGCCGAGGTGGTTTTTGGCGCTGCAGACAACACCACCCCCGAGGACGCAAATGGCGGCCTCGTTGTGGTCAACCACCTGGGCCAGCTTGTGTGCCAGTACGTGACCAATGACAGTGACTCCACCGGCTTCAGGGATGGCGTCTACGCCTCACCGGCGATCGCCAACCTCGATACTAGCGACGACGAGTTGGAGATTGCCTTCGGCTCCTGGGATCGCAATGTGCGGGTGATCAACCATGATTGTTCCCTGCTGTGGAATGAAGACGTCATCGACACCACCTGGTCGTCGCCGGCGATCGGTGACATCGACCGCGACGGTCAGCTCGACGTTGTGATCGGCGTTGCCTCAGATTCTATGCCGGGGCCGAACGGCGAAGAGGACGGCGGCATCCTGCACGCATACAACGGTCTCACCGGCGACGAGCTGGCTGGTTTTCCGATCCAGCTCGACGAGACCATCCAATCCTCCCCCGCTCTCGGCGACGTCAACGGTGACGGTTTTCTCGAAATCATGGTTGGCACCGGACGCTGTTGGTCTTTACCAGGGTGCGCTCCCGGTGGCCGGGTGCATCCGGGAGTTGGCGAGTACCTCAACGCCTTTGACCACCAAGGCAACTACCTTCCAGGCTGGCCAATCGCGGTGCCTGGGACCTACTCGTTTTCATCACCTGCCCTCGGTGACCTCGACAACGACGGACTGCTGGAGATCGTGTTCAACACCGTCGATCCGGATGCTGGCGAAGACGGCCAGGTTTATGCCTTCAACGCCGACGGTACTTCGCTGCCTGGCTGGCCGCTGCAACCCCAGATCCCGACCGCCAACCCGAACGTCTTCCGCCAGCCCGAAACCACCGCCTCACCGATCATCGCCGACCTCACTGGCGACGGCAACCTGGAAGTCATCCTGCCGTCGAGCCGTGATGTGACGGTATGGGACAAAGACGGCAACCAGCTCAGCCGCTCCGTCTTGCCGCCGGATCCCGACGAGTTCCAGTTGGTGGCTCTTTTCACTCTGCTGAGCTCAGCCGCGGTCGGCGACATCGACGGCGATGGCGACCGCGAGCTGGTGATCGCCAGTAGCGATTCGACGGGTACCCAGGGAACCATCTTCGCTTGGGATTTCACCACCAGCGAGACGGCAGCGGCTTCTTGGCCAATGTTCCGCCAAGACGTCCGCAACCACGCTGCAATCTCTGGTGTGATCTTCGCTGACGGCTTCGAAGCCGGCAACACATCCGGCTGGGACTAGACACCGAACTGATTGAGTTGGCGTCCTGTGAGGGGCGAGGAAGATGAAGGGGACGTTACAACCTCGGGCCGTTCGCAGCGTGACGAGGGTGCTCTTGCTTACCCTTGCCTGCGCCATCAGCGGCTGCGACGCACCCACCGTGCCGCCGCGCGTCCACACCGCCGCCCTCGATCCCGAGGTCATGGCGCTCGGTGACCGCACGCTGATCCAGAACTTCGATGGCGAGCTCAGTGCGATCAAGCTCGGACACGGCTGGCTCGGCCCTGAACCGAAGGAGAATCCGGAGCAGGCGTGGGCGGCGAAACGGGCGATACTCTACTTCCCTACACCCGTCGGTGGCGCCATCGATTTCGTCGCATACTGCACCCGTTTCGCTTATCCCAACGCTCCGTTGCAAAACGTCCAGCCGATCCTCAACGGCCACTGGCAGCCCGCCATCGAGCTCGCCGCCGGGTGGGGCGAGTTGCGCATCCTATTGCCCAGCGACCAGCTCGATCCGCGTCTCAACACTCTCGAGTTACTCTTTGACTATGCCGAGCGGCCCAACGAGGTGACCTCCTCTGATGCCAACAGACCGGTTTCGACGCTGTTCAAATCAGTTGCGCTGGTACCCCGTAGCGCTCCGCGAGACAACTCCGGCGTCCATGCAGACTTCGATCCGACCACCCAGCGTTTGACCCTCCACGCTGGCGGTCGCGCCGTAACTCTGCCGGTGCCGGCAGCAGCCTCCTTCAAAGTGCGCTTAGGGGCGGTCGAGAGCACCGGAAGAGGATCCTTGGTGTTGCGGCTGATCTCGGCTGGTGGAGAACCCCTCGAGGTGTGGCGGGGCAACGCTGTGGGCGCGGCAAACCTTACATTGACCGTACCCCATCCCGCGGCCACCAACGCCCAGCTAGCGATCCAACTACTGGCGCCTGAACCGGCACCCATCTCCACTCTCGACGAGCCCACAACCGTCACGTTGACCCTGGGACCGGATGTGATCGTGCCGCAACAACGCTCCGGGGCGCAACCTTCGCAGCGCCCCCACATCTTCATCTACCTGATTGACACCCTACGCGCCGACGCTCTCGGAATTTACGGCGCTGAGCGCCCGACCTCACCCGAGATCGACCGTTTCGCCGCTGACGCAGTGGTCTTTGACCACGCCTGGTCGGCATCGGCTTGGACGTTGCCTGCTACTGCCTCGGTGCTTACCGGAGTTTATCCGTCTCGTCACGGCAGGACCCGAGGCAGCGTTCGCGGCCAAGGCGACAATCCTCCCCCGACTCTGGCAGAGCGCCTCGGTGGGGCGGGTTACGACACCCTCGCGGTCTCCCAGACCTACATCGCCGGCAGCGCTTACGGCCTCGACCGAGGATTCGAAACCTTCTACCTCAACGACGTCCTTGGGCATTGGACCCGCGATTCCGGCAACATCCGATGGTTCTTGTGGCGCCACCTGCTGGGCCGCACCGCCGAAGACCCGCCACTCTTCGCCTACGCCCACACCGTCGCCCCCCACGCCCCCTACATTCCTCGTGGCGACGACGCCCGATTTGCTGCCCAAAGCCCCGGCGCCCTGTCCCCCCGGCAATACCAGCCTCACATGTTCATGGAGCACGGCTTCGGGACCGATCGCAAAGAAACAGCCCGTCTGCGAGCACTCTATGATGGCGAAATCCTCTATGCTGATCGCCAATTCGGCGCCTTCATCGAGTTGCTGAAGTATCTCGACCTCTACGACAACAGCATGATCGTGCTGCTCAGCGATCACGGCGAGGAGTTTTTCGAGCACGGCGGGTTCGACCACAGCCGAACCCTGTTTCAAGAACTTCTACACGTACCCCTGGTGGTCAAGCTCCCAGGCGGACAGCACGCCGGAACGCGGATTGCCCAGCGGGTATCGACTCTCGACATCGTACCGACGATTCTCGACCTGGTCGCGGACTCGACCCCAGGTACCGAGACCCTCGACGGGGTCAGTCTGCTCAACACTCTAACGTCAGATGCACCCGCCCAGCGTCGAGTCATCTTCGCCGAGGTCAACGTCGACGCCGCGCGCGACAGATACGCGGCAGTGGACCAAACCGCGATCGTTGCCGGCAACCTCAAATGCATCCACAGCAAGCTCGAGGTCAATCGCTTCTTTCAGCCGGTGCCGTCCTATCGGGTCTACGATCTCGCCGCCGATCCCGGCGAGCTCAACCCACTGCCCCTGTCCGAGGCCAAGGCTGCGCGTTGCGTCGAAGCCTTGAAGCAGTGGACCGATAAAGCCGCCGACAGGACGCTGGGAGCCAGCAGCCCGGAGCCTCTGAGCGACGCAGAGAAGGCGCGCCTGGAAGCGCTCGGCTATCTTTGATCTTTTCTGAGTAAGGCAGCCCAGAACTACCCCACGGCGTGTTGCTCGATCCATTCGAGCCAAGGTAGGTTCAGATTGCTCTATGTCCCCCAGCAAAGGTTTGGCAGATCAGCGTTGACCCGCGGGCGCTCCTCTGCCCGCGACGGAGGGAGTTTCAATGGTCAGAATCTTCATTGCCGCGGACATTCGCTTCTATCGTGAGGGACTGGCGGAGATCCTGGGAAGGCGCGAAGGCTTCGACGTCGTAGCGACCGGAAGCACCGGCCCTGAAACCGCCGCCCGAGTGGAGAAGACTCGGCCCGAAGTAGTGCTGCTCGACATGGCGATGCCCGACAGCTTCCGAACGATCGCTGCAATCGCCAAGAAGAGTCCGGCGACCACCACCCTGGTGCTCGCCGTACCCGACAATGAGCAGGATGTATTGGCCTGTGCGGAGGCTGGCGCCCGGGGCTTCGTGCCCCGGGGCGCTTCGATCAATGAGCTCACCGATCGCATCCGTAGCGCCTTGCGGGGTGAGGTGAGGTGCTCGCCGCGGATCGTGAGCTCGCTGATGCAACGGGTCTGGAGCCTCGCCCGCGGCTCCAGGATCACGGCTGCCTCGGCCACCCGGGACCTGACGGCGCGTCAGCTCGAGGTCCTCGAGCTGGTTGACGAAGGGCTGTCGAACAAGGAGATCGCTCAGCGTCTCCACATCGGGCTACCCACCGTCAAAAACCACATCCACAACATCCTCGAGAAGCTGCGGGTCCGCAACCGCCGCCAGGCGGCGGCAGCGCTGCGCGGAGCGGGGATCTAAACCCTCCGGAATCGAAAGATCCCGATCCTGCCGCATCGGTCGCGGCAAGATCCCCTCCCCGAAAGGGATCCTGGACCATCCCGGGGATCCATTCCCTGGATGCGGTCTGCCTGACAAGCTTTCCGCAACGTCATTGCGAGAAGCGTCCAAGGGCCACAACGGACCGTGGACCGGCCCCGAACCTCTGGCAGCCCAAGCACCGTGAAACCATTCCGCATCCTCGTCGCCGACTTGCCCACGATCCTACGCGAGATCGTGACTCGGATCGCCGCACTGCGCCACATCCAGGTATCGAGCGTGCATCCCCGGCGCTCGCGGTTGCGCCGGCAGCTGCGGCGCGAGCCGGCCGATGTGGTGGTGCTCGGTCTGGCGGAGACCGAGGTGCCGGAAGTCTGCTCGCAGATCCTCGACGAGTTTCCTGGCACCACTGTAGTCGGCCTCGTCGCTGATGGACGGTGGACGTCTTTCTACGTCGACGACCTCGGACCCGACGAGCTGCTCGACACCGCTCACGGGGTGAGCCGCGCGAGCCACGGGGGTCGCCGGCATCCACCAACAGCAAGGGAAGGTGAACGATGACCACAATGCTCCACCCGGGCGTCTACGTCCAGGAGATCCCGAGCGGATCGCGATCCATCGAGGGCGCGCCGACCAGCACCACGATCTTCGTCGGCGAGACCGAGCGCGGCCCGATCGGCCCCACCCGTATCCGAGGCAAGAGCGATTACCAGCGGCTCTTCGGCGGCTTCCTGCGGCACCACGCCAGCGGCGCGGTGCCGCTGCTCATGCCGCACGCCATCGCCGGCTTTTTCGACAACGGCGGTGGCCAGGCCTATGTGCTGCGGGCGATGGACAACTTCAATACCGCCGCTGCAGCGCAAAGAGCCGCCACCAATCCCGACGAGCTGACGCTCGAGGCCGCCTCTCCCGGCGTGTGGGGTGAGAATATCGCTGTCGCCTACGCCAAGTCGACGGACGGCGTCGCGGAGCATTTCCGGATCGTCGTCTTCTACATCCCTCCTGGAGCGAGCTCAGCGACCCTGGTGGAAGACTGGGACCGGCTGGCGACAGAAGCAAGCGAAGAGAGCTACGTCCTCGACGTGCTGAAGCGCAGCAACTACATCCGGGGGACCGTCCAGACGCCTCCAATCTCCGCCATCCCCACTCTCGACGAAGCCACCGTCGATCCCAACGAAGGGCAGCTGACCGCGGCGGCGAAAGCGCTCACCACCGGTATCGGCGGTGGCGGCGACCTGTCCGACAGCTCCAACCCGAGCTATAGCGACCTGCTCGACCAGCGCCTCGCCGGGGTCACCGACGCGGCGATGATCGTCGCCGCCGCCGATCGCATGATGCCCAGGCCCGGCGCTTTCGACGAGACCGGGTACATCGACCACGGCAACACCTTCGTGAGCTACGTCCTGAGGCGTCCCCTGCAGGACCTCTTCTTCGTCGGCGACCTGCCACGGCTGACGAACGGCACCGTCGACGACGTGCTGGCCCAGGCGGCAAGCTCCAACCGCAGCCATTACAACGCCCTTTACTGGCCCCACGTCGAGGTCGGAGACCCGGTGGGCAGCGGTGCCAACCCGACGGTGGTCGTCCCGCCGTCGGGCTTCGTCGCCGGGGTCTACGCCCGCACCGACGGCCGCCGCGGGGTGTGGAAGGCGCCAGCCGGAGTCGACGCCGTGATCGGCGGCATCCGCGCCCTCGACTTCGACGTCCTCGACACTCACCAGGACAACCTCAACCCGGCGGCGGTCAACGCCCTGCGCTCGGTGCCGGCCGGCGGCATGGTGATCTGGGGGGCGCGCACCCGCCGTCCCGACACCGAGTGGCGCTACGTGCCGGTGCGCCGCACCGCGATCTTCCTGCGCAAGAGCATCTACGAAGGCATCCAATGGGCGGTCTTCGAGCCCAACGGCGAAGACCTGTGGGCCAGCCTGCGGGCCACCATCGGTGCCTTCATGGAGACGCAGTTTCGCAACGGCGCCTTCTTCGGCTCGACGTCGCGCGAAGCCTACTTCGTGAAATGTGACGCCGAAACCACCACCGAGATCGACCGCGCCGCCGGAGTGGTCAACGTCCTTGTCGGCTTCGCACCGCTACGGCCGGCGGAGTTCGTGGTCGTCAAGCTGAGCCAGAAAGTCAACCAAGAATCCTGATCGAGGAGGTTCTGATGGCCCAATTCACCACCAACTCACACCGCATCGATCCCTACAAGAACTTCAAATTTCGGGTCAAGTGGGATAACCGCTTCGTCGCTGGACTGTCGAAGGTCTCGGCCCTGAAACGCTCTACCGAAACTATCGAGTGGCGTGAAGCGGGCGGACCGTCAATCGTCCGCAAACTTCCTGGCCGCACCAAGTTCGAGCCCATCACCCTGGAAGCGGGGCTGACCCACGATACCCAGTTCATGGAGTGGGCCAACCAGGTCAACCATCCCGGAGGTAACGGCGGCACCTCGCTCAAGAGCTACCGCAAGGAAGTGATCCTGTCGATCCTCAACCTGCAGGGCAGCGAAGTGATGGCCTTCAAGCTCAAACGCGCCTGGGTCAGCGAGTTCCAGGCGGCGCCCGAGCTGGACGCCAACGCCAACGCGGTGGCCATCCAAAGCCTCAAGCTCGAATTCGAAGGCTTCGAGCTCGACGGCTCGGTAAAAGAACCGGCAGAGAGCTGATTGGCCATGACCAGCGAAACCTCACCCATGGACTCAAGCGGGCGCGTTTCGAGCCCGTTTCGCGCTCCTGAGGCGCTCGAAGAGCGGCCTCCTTCCCGGCCCGCTGGTCGACAGAGAGCCGGTCTCCTGCCAGCAGGCTTCGAGCTCCGGGAGATGACCGGCTACGAGGAAGAATACCTCGAGGAGCATTTCGCCGAGAGTAATACGGCGGAGCTGGTTAACCAGGTCCTTGCCCGCTGTCTTGTCCCTCCAGGCGGAGATTTTCGCGCCGCCCTCAGAGCGGTCCGCGCACTACCGGTGGCCCACCGCGACGCCACCCTGCTGGAGTTGCGTCGCTGCTCGCTGGGCAAGCGCGTGCTGAGCGAGGTCACCTGTGTGGCCTGTGGCGAGCACAACGAGGTGGACTTCGATCTGACGGAGATCACAGTCGAGGTGGCCGCGGCGCCGGAGACCATCGAGTGCCACCTGAGCGACAACCGCCGTGCGCTGCTGCGCTTGCCCAATGCCGGCGATCAGGCCGATCTGCTAGCGGCCGGTGTCGAGTCGATGGCCGGGCGCAGAACCTGGATGCTGACCAGGGTGCTGCTCCGGTTGGGCGACGACGAGGAGCCCTTCGACGACCACTGTGCCAAGGCGCTGACCACCAAGGATCGCCGCCAGCTCGAAGCTGCGCTCGAGAAGGCGGTCCCCGATCTCGATCTGAGCATGGGTGTCGTCTGCCAGAGTTGTGGTCATGAGTTCTCGTCGCCCTTCGACGTCGCAGGTTTTTTTTTCTCGAGTTTCGGGGACGTGCCGTGAAGCTGATCGACGACGTTCACACTCTGGCGCGCGTTTACGGCTGGACCGAGCTCGACGTGCTGGGACTCCGTTGCCGGCGGCGTGACGCCTATCTCGACCGGATCGACGAAGAGCAGGACGCCGAGCTGATGACGTCGTTTCTAGGAGAGCTGTAGAGCGATGGCGAAGATGGGATATTCGCGTCTGCTGACGCCGCCCCTGGTGCCACAGCCGGGAGTGCCACAGCCGGGGGTGCCACAGCCGGGCGAGATTCGGCCGGTGACGCGCCGGCGGACGGCGGGCGGTGGCGGGCTTTTCGCTCGCCGCCACAAGGCCGGCGAGTGGGCTTCGCGGCCCGAGCCGAGACGCAATGGGTCAACGCGGCGGCAGCGGCAAAAGCCCTTGCAGCCCCCTCCCGCTACTGTACCGCAGCCGACGGCAGCGCCCGCGCCACCCCCTGTTTGCGAGCCCCACCAGGTCGCTGCGCGCTCCCCTGATCTGCTGCGCGCAAGGACAGATATCAAGGAGCCTGTGACCAGATCAAGTCGGTGGGCCGGGGAACTCCGGGGCCCCAGAGGGGCCAAATCGTTGCCTCGCCCCAGAGGGGCCAAATCGTTGCCTCGCCCCGGGGGCGCCAAATCGTACAGCCCGGGGCTGGCGCCTAGGCAGACAGCGACGCGGCGCGAGCCCCGGGACAGAGACGCCCCAGGAATCTCCGCCCTGAAAGGGCGGAACCGGCCGACCTCGG
>JAJCXQ010000188.1 GCA_029263355.1 Acidobacteriota bacterium
GAGGAGTCGGCGCCGGCTTTTGTTACCCGTGGTGCACTACCTCGTTTGCCCCTGGCTTATGCCGCTGATGAGGTCCGGCGGGTGGCGAATCTGTTCTTTGCCAGTGTCGGACATATTGGCGGGCAGGCGTCCGAAGCCCGCTTCAAAGCCGAAGCCGGGCGCCACCCTTACCTCCACTTGGCGACCCACGGACTGGTAGACGACACTCTGCCGATGGTCTCGGGCCTGCTGCTCGAGCCCGGGGACGGCGAGGACGGTCTGTTGCAAGCCTATGAAGTCCTCGGTCTCGAGTTGCAGTCCGAGCTGGTGACTCTATCCGCCTGTCGCAGCGGTCGCGGCGAGCTCAGCCGGGGCGAGGGTGTCGTCGGCCTCGCGCGCGCGTTTCTTTATGCTGGAGCATCGTCCGTCTTGGTCTCCCAATGGGATGTCGACGATCGCTCGACTCCCGATCTCATGGAAGCTTTCTACCGTCACCTCACGGGCGGCGCTTCCCGTGCCGAAGCCTTGCGCGCCGCCCGTGCCGAGCTCTTCGATCGCACCGGAGAGACCCGCATCGCCTTCCGCCCGCGTCCGGTGGCCTATGAACATCCACGGTTTTGGTCGGCGTTCGTGCTGATTGGGGCGCCTTAGCAGGGGCCACTCTCTCTGTTAATCAGTTCCCATCGAGGAATGACCCTCTGCCGGTCGCGCTGATGGACTGCGCGCAGCGCTGCGCAGCTCGCCTTGGCAGCGCCGAGTCTTTCAACTTCATTTTTTACAATGCTTTGTGGGCTAGCTACTTGTGTTCTGCTCAAACATTCTCGCCCGTGCTCGCTCCACCAGCGCGACCTCACTGAACTGACTCGAAAACACTGTTTCTGGATGGAATCCGTTTAGTTAGGCGGCGACGAGCTCGGTCTTCGCGCTCGCTGTCTCTGGTTGCTCCGCCAACCAGCGCTCGGCGTCCAGGGCGGCCATGGCGCCACTGCCGGCAGCGGTCACGGCTTGGCGATAGATAGGATCTTGGACGTCGCCGCAGGCGAAGATACCAGGTTTTCCGGTGTGGGTTGAGCCCGGCTCGGTGACGAGGTAGCCATGGGCATCGAGGTCCAAAGTCTCACGCACCAAGTCGGTGTTGGGCCGGTGGCCGATGGCGATGAAAACGCCGCCGGTCTCCAAGGTTGCAGTCACACCGGTGCGAGTGTCTTCGAGTTGCAGAGCTTCGACCTT
This sequence comes from Acidobacteriota bacterium, assembly GCA_029263355.1. Classification (GTDB taxonomy): domain Bacteria; phylum Acidobacteriota; class Thermoanaerobaculia; order Multivoradales; family J023; genus JAAELT01. Next base: position 1,210 of record JAJCXQ010000188.1, read on the forward strand.
GTCTTCGCCCAGGATGTCTCGGACTTGGCGATTCCACAGAAACTCGATCTTGGGGTGAGCGAACGCTCGCTCCTGCAGGATCTTCGATGCCCGCAGCTCGTCGCGTCGGTGAATGACGACAACACGGGTGGCGAAACGGGTCAAGAAAAGGGCTTCTTCCATCGCCGTATCACCGCCGCCGACTACCGCCACCTCGACGTCGCGGAAGAACGCGCCATCACAGGTGGCGCAAGCCGAGACGCCGCGGCCGAGCAGTCGGCGCTCGTTGTCGAGTCCGAGATAACGGGCCGAAGCTCCGGTGGAGAGAATGATCGCGTCAGACTTTATGGTTGTGTCGTCGTCGACACTCAGACGATAAGGTCGTTGCGTCAGGTCGAGACCGGTGACCGTGCCGTAACGCAGCTCGGCGCCGAACCGTTCGGCCTGCGACTCCATCCGCGCCATCAGATCGAAGCCGGTGAGAGATTCGGGGAATCCAGGGTAGTTTTCGATCTCTGGCGTCGACGTCAGCTGCCCCCCGGGCTCGGCTCCGCGCAACAATAAGACATCGAGGTTGGCGCGGGCTGCATAGAGCGCGGCGGTGAATCCCGCCGGTCCACTACCGATGATCACCAGTTGCCGACGCTCGATGGTGGCGTCTGTGTTGGTGGCATCTGTGTTGACGGCTTCTGTGTTGGCGGCTTCGAGGTTGCTGGCTGAGTGAGACATGGCTTTACGACCTTTCGAAAGGAGAGTTAGTGGACGCAACGCTCACTTAGCGAGCGGCGACTAGATCTCCAAGTTCTTTCAGAGAGGGGTTGCCGAAGAATCGACCGTCGATTTCGATGGTCGGGACTCGATGTTTGCCGTCGTTGTGGCTGGCGACGATGTCGGCGGCTTCGGGAGTCGCCTCGATGTCGACCTCGCGATAATCGACCTTCTTGGAGTCGAGAAGGGCTTTGGCACGGTGGCAGTCAGGGCACCAGGTCGTGGAGTAGACGGTCAAAGAGTTATCGGTCATGGTCGGTTTCCTTTGTTTTTGGGTTGTGCCGCAGTCGGCGTTGACAGGATCGATAGCAACCTCGATGCCAGCTCGGCGCCGGCGAGCAAAAGTCTTTGGAATCAGTCGTTTGTTGCCCAGGCGGATGTTCTTGCCATAGCGGGTTGACTAGCCGCCGCGACGATATATCGCGGAGCCCGCGAAATATCGCGAGCTGTTCTAGAAGGGCGGGCGGCTCAGGCCCGGCTACTTCAGGGACGCGATAGCTCGAGTTTGCGCATCCTGGAGCGCAAAGTACTGGGATGTAATCCCAGGATCTTGGCGGCTCCCCGTGGCCCGTCGATGACCCATTGGCGAGCTTCGAGGACTCTTTGGATGTGCTCGCGCTCGACCTCGGCCAACGGCCGTAGCGGATCGTCGCTCAAGCTGGGCGGGTCCACGCCGGCTGGCACCAAACCTTCACGGATCTCCAGCATGGGTCCTGGGCTGAGGATGGCGGAGCGTTCTAGTACATTGATGAGCTCGCGGACGTTGCCAGGCCATTGGTAACCGTCGAGTTGTGTGAGCGCTCCCTCGGTGATGCCGCTGAGCGGTGTGCCAACCTGCTCGGCAATGCGGGGTAACATGCACGCGGCGATCAGGGGGATGTCTTCCTTGCGTTCGCGCAGCGGCGGCAGGGCCAAGGGAAAAACATTGAGCCGATAGTAGAGGTCGGCTCGGAAACGTCCAGTGGCGACATCGTCGGCAAGATTGCGATTGCCGGCGGCGATCACCCGCACATCGACCCGCATCGGTCGGCTGCTACCAACCCGCTCGAATTCCTTTTCTTGCAGGACTCGTAAGAGCTTGACCTGTGTGTCTGCTGGCAGCTCGCCGACCTCATCGAGAAAGAGGGTACCGCCGTCTGCCAGCTCGAAGCGGCCGATTCGGCGCTCGAGAGCGCCGGTGAAGGCGCCCTTCTCGTGGCCGAAGAGTTCGCTCTCCACTAAGCCGGCGGAGATCGCACCGCAATTGACCTTCACCATCGCCTTGTGATGTCGGCGGCTGCGCTGGTGCACCGCGAGCGCGATCAACTCCTTGCCAGTACCCGTCTCACCTTGGATCAATACGCTGACATCGGTGGCGGCCACTTGATCCACTTGTTCGAGCACCTGGCGAATGGCAGCGCTCTTGCCGACAATCTCGCCGCAGTCGGCGTCGCGCTCAACTTCTTGCCGTAGATAGTCGTTCTCGGCTTGAAGCCGAGCGAGCTCGCGGGGATCTGAGTCACGCATGAGCTATCTTGCCATGCTTCTCAGCTGACGAGCCGATCAGGGCAGCGCGGCGATTTGATCAAGCAGTTGTTGGGGCCGCAGGCGAATTCGGTAGTTGTCGGTGAATTCTCGCCAAGCAATACGGCCAGCGGTATCGATTAGGAACACCGCGGGCCTGGCGATGTCGCTTCCGTCCATACCACCGTTCACATGGCGCAAGCCGTAGGCGTCGATCAACGCCAGCTCAGGATCGGCCAGCAACGGATATTCGATACCTGTGGAGCCGAGCTTGTCTCGGGTGATATCGGGTGCGTCAACGCTCACCGCCAGGACTTCGGTGCCGGTGGCTCGGATCTCTTCGAGTCGGGACTGCAAACCTTGCAGCTCAGAGATGCAAAACGGTCACCAGAAACCACGGTAGAAGATCAAAGCGACGTTCCGTCCTTGAAAGTCGCTCAATCGCACCGTTGTACCGTCGGATGACGTCAACGAAAATTCCGGCGCCTCGGTAAGCTGGAGTGTCGTGTCGCTGGCTCCAGGCAGTGAGCTCAGACCAAAGATGTAGTAAAGGAAAAAGCAGCCGAAAATCAGGGAGATCACCAAACCCAGTGGGGCGAGGATCTTGCCGCGGAAGATGTCCGAACGCCGAAACGCTCGCCAGACTGCGGTTGCCGACAGGCCGACACCGAGCAGCGCCATCGGAAAGTTGACCCAGGGGAAGTCGCGCAGATCCGGGAACCGTGCGAAGACCATGAAATAGCTCAAGATGGCGGCGAAGCCGACCAACGGGCCGATCCAGATCAGGTGGTTGCGTCGAGTGGCAGCGCTCATGAATTCTCCGCTGAGAAGGATACACTAATTGGATTCTGATCAGACACACGCTTTCGACTGTGAGGACCTCTGATGACCGCATGTTTGGTGACAACACGTTGCACCCCGTCCACGAGATTCGTTCCTCTGGTGATTTTGGCTTTGTTGGCCACTCCGGTCTCCGTCGTCGCTTCGCCGTTGCTGCCGGGTTCACCCTTCGATTCCGGGCAAGAGATGATGCAACCGGCTGCTGGAGCGCCGTCCGAGCTCGCCGCTGCCCTGATGCTGCTTGGTGATTGGGACGTCGTCCAGAAGAATTTCAGAGCAGATGGGTCAACCCAAGAGTTGACCGGTGTCGCCCGGTGGTCCCTGATGAATCGCGGTCATGGGTTGATGGAGGTTCTACATCTCGATCCGCTCGACGCCAAGGCCGAGCCGCTCGGTTACGACAGCATGGCCTTCATGGCTTTCAGTCCCGGGGCCAAGACTTGGGTTCTGGGCCAGGCCGACAGCTGGAGCGAAAGAGTCGAGGTCTTCAATGGTGATCGTGAAGGTGAAGCCTTCGTGCTCTACAGCGTGGAGCGTAGTTTGGGTGGGATGCAGGTCACGTTTCGACGTGCGCGTCTGCAACCGTTGGCGACCGGATTGGGACTGCGGATCGAGTGGGCCAATCGTCCGACCGGGCCATGGACGACGGTGCTCGAGCGCAACTATAAGGCGCCGAAGTCCGCAGCAGCCGACGACGATTCCGCGTCGGCCGTGGAGTCGGAGCCCAACCGATTCGGTTTACCCACGCCCAATCGTCCGGACGAGGCGAAACACTTCGATTTTTTGATCGGCGATTGGGACGCGGTTCAAGATCTCACCTTTCCCAATGGCCAGCGGGCCAAATTTCCCAGTCGTACGACCGCGGTATTCGCCTTGCAAGGCCGTGCCGTCCTAGAATTCAACTGGTTTGACGTCGACCCCTCACTGCCGGACGCTGCAACCTCGATTCTGCGCATCTACAACCGGGCGATGCGTCGGTGGGAGTCCCTTTACTTCAGCAATCGGGGCCACGGCATGCTGTATTTTGGAGGACGGCAGGAGGGCGACCGGATGGTGCTGCATCAGTTCGGCGCCCACACTGGCAACAGCCCGATGCAGCGTTACATCTTTCACTCGGTCGAGCCGGACGCTTATCGCTGGTTCTCCGAGAGCAGCACCGATCGCGGTGCGACCTTCAACACCACTTGGACGATCGACGTCGCGCGTCGCAAGCCGGCCGCTGCTGCTGAGTAGGTTGCGATCCCCTCCGGGGACTCCCAACCATCGGAGCGCTTTCCTAGCTCGACCAGGACGTGGTGTCACCACTCTCGAAGCCATCGGCGAAAATGTTGCCGGTGTTCGCGGCCTCGATCGCTCGCCGCGCATTGACCCGTCCGTAGCCTAGTTCGAAAGAGTGCCCCGGCATGCTCATATTCCAGTTGTAGTCGTAACCACCCACCTTGTCAGCGGTATCGCGCAGGATCTGGCGAATCTCGACGTTGGTCAGGTCGGGATTGACCGACAGCATAAGGGCCACAACTCCCGAAATTAGCGGTGCGGCGAAGGAAGTGCCACCGGTCGTGCCGTAACCGTCGTTCAAATCGAGGGCGAAGATGTTATCGCCGGGCGCTGAAAGGTCGATGGGTACAAACTATCATCAAGTGACTGCACTAGAGTCCGATCATCGTCGATCGGGGTTGTTAAAGGAGGAATATTCAAATGTGTCGATTTGCTCTCTATCTCGGGGAAGAGATCACCCTCAGCGCACTGGTCACTGAACCGGCTTATTCGATCCTGCACCAGAGTTTTCATAGTCACGAGCGTGAAGAGCCGCTAAACGGTGATGGTTTCGGAATTGCCTGGTATCCACCGGCGGGAGACGAGCCCGCGATTCTCAAAGAAGTGCATCCGGCCTGGAACAGCCGTAATTTGCGGAGTGTGGCTCGGGTTACTCGCTCCCACTGTCTGCTGGCCCACGTCCGTGCCGCGTCTCCGGGACTGCCGGTGACCCAGCTCAACTGCCACCCCTTCTCATCTGGACGGCTTACCTTCATGCATAACGGTACCGTCGGAGGGTTTCTAGGACTCAAACATCGTCTGGTCAAGGAGCTCGACGAAAGCACCTTTCTCGAGCTCGAGGGTTCGACCGATTCCGAGCATGTGTTCGCCTTGGTGAAAGAAGCCTGGGCTTCGGCGGGCGCGGTGCCACCGCTGGAGCGGTTGGAGAAAGCGTTGCGAGGCGGAGTCGAGCGTATTGAAGCGCTGCGTCGAGATAGTTTTGCGGCGGACGGTGGAACAGAAGAGCCTTCGTTGCTCAATCTAGCTCTCTGTGACGGCCGACGGGCGGTGGTTTCACGCTTTGTCAGTGACATGTCGGCGCCAGCGAACTCACTTTACGTGCACCGTGGCCACCGTTATGTCTGTAAGGATGGCGTCTGTCTTATGTTGGCGCGTGGGGAAGGCGTGGGGGCGGTGATTGTCGCTTCTGAGCCCTTGAGTGAAGATGCTGGCTGGGAGCGAGTGGAGCGAAATCACCTGGTCTCGATCGACCAAGACCTGCGGGTCGAGATCCATCCCTTGTAGCAGTGGTTCTGGCGGAGTGGCTCTGTCGGGGTCGTTCGGTGCAACCTGCTATCATAAGCAATAGGATCCGAGTCGCTGATGCTGCTGAGCAGGTTCCGATGGTGATCTCCGGCCCTCGAGGTGACCGGCAGAGAAACGGCGCCCGGCAGAGAAACAAAGGGGACGATCATGACGGACAGGGGCTTCGTAGTCGCGGACAGTGGTTTTGTTGTCGTCGACGGCAATGAGTTGTCTTTCACCGCGGGTGAGTCGGTTCTGCAGGCGGCTCGCCGCGCCGACATCGAGATCCCGACGTTGTGCCACGACGAGCGGTTGACGCCAGCCGGTGCGTGCCGCATGTGTTTGGTCGAGGTTGAAGGCTCGCGCCTGATGCAGCCGGCGTGTTCCTTACCCGCCGCCCAAGGAATGGTGGTGCGGACCACCACGCCGCGGGTCGAACGCAATCGCCAGTTCATTCTGTCGCTGCATCTGGCCGACATCATTCAGGACCGTGAGATCTGCGAGGACAATAATCCTTCCCGAGTGCATGAGCTGGCCGAGCGTCACGGGACTGCCGGAGAATGGGCGCCGGTGGTGCGACAGCGTCAAGGGCGTCCCGACGACACGAATCCTTTCATCGCCTTCCGCCCCGACCGTTGCATCGCCTGTTCTCTGTGCACACGCTATTGCGATCAAGTCGAGGCGGTTAGCGCCATCACTTTGGCCGGTCGTGGCGCCCACACCACGATTTCGACCGCCGACGACAAGTCGCTGACCGACTCCACCTGTGAGCTATGTGGCGGCTGTATCGACGTCTGTCCCACCGGCGCGATGAGCGAGAAACCGGCGTTGGCCTATGGCAAGCCCGAACGTGAGCTCGAGAAAGTGCGGACGACCTGTAATTTCTGCGGGGTCGGCTGCCAGATCGACCTCAACATCGATCGCGCCGCCAACCACGTAGTGAAGATCACCAGTCCTCCGCCCGGTACCACGGTCAATGACGGCAACCTCTGTGTCAAAGGACGTTTCGCCAACGACTTTATCCATCATCCCGATCGATTGACGGTACCGATGGTGCGCGATCGCACCGCTGATGGCCGCCGTGGGGAATTGCGCGAGGCGACTTGGGAGGAAGCCTTGGATCGAACCGTGGCCGGGTTACAAGGTGTTGCGAATCGACACGGAGACGATGCCCTTGCATTCATCAGCTCCAGTCGTTGCACCGGCGAGGAAAACTACCTCTTCCAGAAGATGTCACGGGCGGCGTTCCGAACACAGAATGTCCATCAATGCGCTGCAACGTGACACGCTCCCACGGTCGCCGGTCTGGTGACCACCTACGGAGCGGGCGCGATGACCAACTCGATCCCCGAGATCCGTGACGCCGACTTCCTCTTCGTCACTGGCTCGAACACCACCGAAGCGCACCCGATCATCGCCATGGAGATGAAACGGGCGGTGCGCCGCGGCGCCAAACTCGCGGTGGCCGACCCGCGCAGTATCTGGCTGACCGAGATTGCGGATTGGCATATGCAGTTGGCACCGGGCACCGACGTCTGGCTGCTCAACGCGATGGCCCATGTCATCGTCAGCGAAGGGTTGGAAGATCGCGCTTGGCTCGAAGCCAACACCGAAGACTTCGATGCGGTGCGCGAGACGGTTCTCCGTTATCCGCCGGAAGAGGCCGAGAAAATTACCGGTGTGCCGGCCGAGATGATCCGTGAAGTGGCGCGAGGTTACGCCAAGACACGTAAAGCCGGGATTTATTACACCCTCGGCATCACCGAGCACACCACCGGTACCGACAACGTCTATGCGCTGTCCAATTTGGTTTTGATGACCGGTCACTTGGGGATCCGATCCGCCGGCATGAATCCGCTGCGCGGCCAGAACAACGTCCAGGGGGCCAACGACTCCGGTGCTACCCCGGTCTTTTATCCTGGTTATCAGAAGGCGGAAGATCCGGCGGTGCGGGAGAAGTTTGGTCGCGCCTGGGGGGTCGAGCAGAGTTCGACCACTGGCCTCAATCTCAACGAGATGATGAAGGCGATGGGTGACGGGCGTCTCCGTGGTCTCTACCTCATGGGTGAAGACATCGTCATTTCGGAGCCCAACGTCGGGCGAGTGGAGGAGGCTCTCAACCAGATCGAGTTCTTGGCGGTGCAGGACATCTTTTTCAACGAGAGCTGCCGCTGGGCGGACGTTGTGCTGCCGGCTGCTTGTTTTGCGGAGAAGGATGGCGTCTTCACCAACTCGGATCGCCGGGTTCAGCGGGTGCGCAAGGGAGTTGACGCTCCGGGCCAGGCGCGGCCTGACTGGGA
>JAJCXQ010000189.1 GCA_029263355.1 Acidobacteriota bacterium
GCCTGTTCCTGGCCATCATGCGCTTGGCCCTCGGTGAGACGCATGGCCCACCGGCTTTGGGTCTTTCCTTGACATTTGGCGCCTTGGTGCTTCTGGACGGTCTGCGGGTCACCCGCGGCGGACGAAAAAAGTATCGCGCCCGGCTGCGGACGCTGGTCTCGGAAGGGCATCCGGCAGACGACCCGGCCGTCACCGAGACCGCGGATGCGGTGGCGCTGCGCACCCGCCTGCTCGAAAGCGCGGAAGAAGTACGTGACGCCTTGCGACCGGTCAGCCCCGAGCGTCTCGCCGAGGTCTCGCAGGGTGAAAGCCGCGCCTTGGCGCTGGTTTCGTGGCTCGACGATGCTGAACGTCAGATGCTCGACCACCGGGTCGAGCGTGAGCTGCGACGCACCGTCGCCCACCGGCTGTCGGAAACCCAAGAGCCCGGTGAACGCGCGGCTCAAGGCAGGCTACTGGAGCTCCTCGACCGCTACCAACAGCAGCTAGGCGCCGTTGAACGTCAGATCCGGGATCACCGGTCACGGGGGGAGTCCTTCCTGCTCGCCCTCGACAACGTCAAGATCGCTCACGCCGGCAACCGTGACGTCATCGCCGCCGCCGCCCCACTCGCCGAGCGGGTAGCCTGGCTCGCAGAGCCCGGTCCAGCCGAGCCGCCGGCCGCTCTGGGGCCGTCAGCCGCGACGGCGGAAACAGACGCCGTGGAGCGAGACGCCCACTGGCGCGAGGAAGTACGGCTGGCCCAAGATCTCCAACGTTCCATTCTGCCGGACGCCGCACCACAGATTCGAGGGTTGAAAGTTGCCCACGTCTACCGTCCTTCGAGCGAGGTCGGAGGCGACTTCTACGACTTCTACCGGACCGGCGAGGGCCGGCTGCTGGTAGCTCTGGGGGACGCCAGCGGCCACGGTCTCGACAGCTCCATGGTTAGCAGTATGGCCAAGAGCGCCCTTTATATGCAGGTCGCTCCAGGTCGGGAACTAGGCCCGGACGGGCTCGCCACCGCTCTCACCGAGATCAACCGTATGATGTGGGACACCCTCGGCCGACACCGCCTGATGACCCTAACCCTCGTTGAGCTCGACACCTTGGCGCGCACCATCTCGTGGGTCAACGCCGGCCAGGTCTACCCAATGCTGCGCCGCAATGGCGAGGTGTGCGAGCTCGAACAGCCGGGTTATCCTCTCGGGGTGCGCCGTGAGGTGACCCAGCGGGTGCAACAACAGAGCCTCGAGCCCGGGGATCTCCTGGTGTTGCTGACCGACGGTTATGTCGAGGCCGCCAACCACGTCGACGAGCCCTTTGGCTGGCAGCGCCTCAGCGCCAACCTCGCCGCTTCCCGGGCCGCCACCCCCGCGGACCTGCTCGACGAACTGAGTGATCAGCTCACCGGCCATCTGCAAGACCGCGCAGCCCAGGACGACGTCACCTTGATCGCAATCAGCTTCCAGCCATGAAACCGGCGCTCCACAAGCCGCTCGAGAGCGTCGCCGACCTCCCTCTGCTGGAGGAAAAGCTGCGACGGGCACGGATGCGCTTCGAGCGGTTGGTCAAATTCTGGCTGACGGGCTCCGCCGTCCTGCTACTGATCCGCCTCACCGTCGCCACCAGTTCCAACGATCCGGGGTCACGTTTCGCTCCCGTCATGCTCATAATGCTCGGTGGATGCTTTGTAGCGGTACGCGCTGCACGGGTCTTGGGAGCGCATCCACGGATCCTCGCCGCCCAGCGCGAGCTCCTCCGGCAACGCGCTCCCGACCCGGGCAGGAGCGACACCGTGCTCCGCGACCGAATCGCCGCCAGCAGTCATCGTCTACGCCGAAGGATCAGCGCCCTGACTCCTCAACCGCATCAGCTGACGGCGGCTCTCGACCATGCAGTACAAACCGTCGAAGAGCTCTTCGACCACCTCGCCGACGCCGCCGTCGCTGCGGCGCGGGAGTCGATTCGCCAGCCAGCAGAGGCCCCGCCCGTCAGCGCAGCACGATCCGACGATCATCTGCGGACCGCCCTCGAAAGCTACCGCCTCACCCTCGCCACCCTCGAGCTGGACGCCCTGTTGGATCCGGAAATGCTGGTGCAGGAAGGCGCAACAAAACTGGCTGCGGCGCGAGAGCTCTTCGCACCGTTCGCAGGTGCCGGGCAGCTCGGCCCAGCCAGCGGCCTTCACCTGTCCGGGCGCGAGTCGCGATAGGCTTTGATCCAGTCGATCTCCAGGCGGAAGGCTCCTTCCTGCTTGTCGGAGATCATCAGGCCGAAAGTCTTGATCGCGCCGGGATCGAACGCCGGGTAGCCACCGACCTGCCGACCACGGAAGACAGGTACGAAGGTTTCGAACGACAGGCGCACCTCGGCCCAACGGCCGGCTTCGGTCGCGACCTTCGCCTGGTAGCTAACGCCATCGAAACGTGGGTCGGTGCGTAACCGGACGCCGTAGGTCTTGCCGTCACCGCGGAGGCGCAGGATGATGCCGTCGAAGCCCCGTAGATCATGCTCGGCCGGCTGCGAGCGCAGCGACGCGAATCCACCATTGTTCTCGAGCGACACCACTCCTTCGAACACCCCGACGTCGCCCGTGATGCTCATCCTGCTGCGCGACCGGCCGCCCATCACCGGATCGTCGATATTCGCCCAGGGCTCAGTGGCCGGCCCGAAATCGACCACAACTTGTTCAGAAGTTCCTGCGTCTCCCATTTTGCGACTCCCCTTCCGCGCCGGCGCTATCAATCAGGGTGGACAAGGGCTCGAACTGCGAGTGAATTCTCGTGCATCGGATCACCTCGGGCACACGAATATGCAATGTAGGCGCCCATCAACTCCTCATCGAGTGGCTTCTCGGTGTACGACTACGCTACGCCATAGATCGCCAGGAGCAAACCAAAGAGAGCAGCATGACAGAAATCACGATAGCTTCCCGCCGACTGAGTCGCATCACCGCGTTCGTGATCCTCGCTCTGTTCATCCTCGTCACTGGCTGTTCGTCGACGAAGATCGGCAACCGCAACCCGGTCGGCGAGTCCTTTCCCGACGTCACGGGCAAGGCGCTCGACGACAAGCCTTGGCGGATCCCCCAAGACCTGGCCGGCAAGCCGGCGATCCTGCTGGTCGGTATGGTCCAGGACAGCCAGTTCGACATCGACCGCTGGCTGCTGGGGATCGTCCAGATCGAGACCCCGGTCCCCTTCCTCGAGCTGCCGACGATCAAGGGGCTCGCCCCGCGCATGTTCAAAGGCAAGATCGACGACGGCATGCGCAGCGGCATCCCGATCGAGGATTGGCGCGGGGTGATCACCCTGTGGGGCGACGACGCCGAGCGTGTGGTCGAGCTCACCGGTAACGAGCGGCCGGCCACCGCCCGGGTGATCCTGCTCGATGCCGAGGGCCGCATCGCCTGGTTCGCCGACCATGGCTTTTCGCCGAACGGGATGATCGCTCTCGACGCCCGCGCCCGCGAGCTGCTGGCGTCGGCGCATTCGGCGACCGTGCCGACACTCGCCGAGTAACGGCGGCGGCGGACTCGTTTATGTTACCGATCAAGAGTTGCGACCCCTGAAAGGGTGAAGAAGAGCCTCGAGAAAGTCGAGCCGGGCTCCAAAGAACAACGCTTCCTTACCGGGTGTTAACGAGTTGCTCAAACGAGCAACGGCTTCGCACCG
>JAJCXQ010000190.1 GCA_029263355.1 Acidobacteriota bacterium
GGTTCATCTTCCGCGCTCGGGCGGACGCCTTCATCAAGGCGTACACGGCCTTGTCACCCGACCCGAGAGTGCTGCCCTACCAGGCCGATCTGAAGTTCGTGGCGGCAGTGATGCCCTACGGCAAGTTGCACTTCGAGAAGATCGAGGAGACGGACTGGAAGCATTACAGCGAGAAGGTTCGAGCGATGCTCGACGAATATCTCGAAGTCACCGGCCTCAAGACCATTTGTAAACTGCGCAGCCTCACCGACCCCGGCTTCTGGAATGACTTCGGCGCGCCCGTAGATATCAAGACGGCAGCGGTACGAAAGCTCGCCGAGCTGAAAAAAGAGACCTCCGAGCGAGCTGCCAAGAACCCTGCTCGCTACGAGAAGTTCAGCGACCGCATTAAAGAGTTGATCGAGCAGTTCAACGCCGGGCTGCTGGATGGAGTAGGGGTCCTCGCCGCCACCGAACCGCTCACCAGAGACCTCTTGGCTGAGGACGAGGCCCACAAAGGCTCAGGGCTGAATGAGCGGGCCTTCGGTATCCATGCGATCCTGGAGACGTTCAAGGCCCAGCCGGACGTCGTCGCCGAGCCGCAGTCGGCGTACGGCGGCGACGATCGGCAAGGCGCTCCAGAGCTGACGGAAATCCAACAGGCAGCCTTGGCTATCGACTGTCTCTACGCTTCGGCTGAGACCGCCCCACCGCACTGGCAGGAAAAGTCGCAACTCAAAAAGGGGCTGCGGGGTCAAGTCCGGCGGCTCGTCCAGGATCTCGGCTTGGAAGGCTGGGCCAGGAAGGTTCCCGTGGCCGTCGAGCACTACGCCGTGATCCACTACAGCAAACCGTGATGCCCGTCCTGACCGTCGGCAAGACCGACATCCCCTATGAGGTCCGATTCTCGGCCAGGGCCGCCCGCAAGCGCGTCGTGGTCACCCCTGAAGGAGTGACCGTCGTAGCCCCGACCGGGGCATCCTGGGAGGGTTCGGACGGGCTCCTGGCCTTCGTGAAAAGCAAACGGCGCTGGGTCTTCGATTCCGTGCGTGAAGTCGAAGACCAGCACCAAAAGCTCCTGACTCAACGGTATGCCTCGGGAGCCAAGCTCCAGTACCGTGGCCGGTGGCTGATGTTGGAAGTACAGCCAGGGCCGGTGGCCCAGGTCGAAATCACCTGCCGCAGCAAGTTCCACGTCGTCGTACCCGCGGCCCTCGAAGGGTTGGCGCGGCTAGAGGCCATCAGGGCAGTGTTCGACGACTGGCTGCGTGACCGCGCTGAGCGAGACCTGATTCGATTCGGCCAGCACCATGAAGTGAGGCTCGGGGCCCGAGCCACCGCGTTTCGGCTATCGCAGGCCAGAAGCCGGTGGGGATCGTGTGGGCGGGACGGGGTCGTCCGGGTTCACTGGCGTCTGATCCAGGCGCCCAAGGTGGCGATGGAGTACGTGGTTGCCCATGAGTTGGCGCATCTGCACCACCGCAACCACTCCACCGCCTTCTGGCTAAAGCTGGCCGAGACGATGCCTGACTGGGCCAAGGCGAAAGAGCTGCTCGAGCGGTGGGAGAGGGCACATCGTGCGGAGATGCGGGGGCCTTCTCAACCGTCCAGAGGGTCACACGTTTCACGCTCTTTGTAATATGGATTTTGACCGTTTTTTGACGACTAGGGCGATCCGCCTGCTCCGGAAATACAAATATCCACTGGAAGGCCAAGAAGAGGCGGTTGGCCGCGTGATCGAGCAGCCAGAAGCACTGGCCGATCTATGGACTGGTTGAGGCTCGAGGCGTAAAGTGTTTAAGCCTTGCCTCCCAACAGAGCGATCCAATTATCGATCTTCTTGAAAACCTCATCGTAGGTAATGAGCTCAATATCTTTGAGTCCGTTGCGAAAGAGCTCAATAGATCGCTCTCGTTCACCCGCTCCCTTTCGCGGTCCCAAATGCCCTACGATCACGACACACTGAGGGGAAATCGCTTCGAAAGGCTTATCCGTTCGGCTACTGAGGCGGTAAAAATCCTTAAGCAAGGAATCCCTGTAGCCCTGGAGTTGAGTAACAGCCTGCGAAAGCTCACTCGATGGTGCAAAAACGCCATCTGCTTGCTGGACACCGAAGAGCGGTGTTTTCGGTGTTTTGATCTCGATCAGTGCAACATTGCGGGTCAGCTGATTGCGGAGGAGAAAATCGGCAACCTTGCCGCCCTTATTATCAATTCCTTTTCCTCCCACGTAGACCTGAGATTTGAAAGCGACAGCTGGTTTGGCGAACAACTGAGATAGAACGAAGGAATTCTCGTCAAAGAAGTCCTGCCAAAACGCCTCGATTGAATTGTCCTTGTTTTCGATCCAGGTGCACGAGATTTTCTTGAGAGTTTCGACCCCGACTAATGTGTTCAACAAGCCTTGAACAGCGGTGGCCTGCTCGTCGGGTTTCGTATTTTGGATACGGGTCACAATCTCTGCCATTTCCCGCGAGGTAGTGATGAGATCCAAGATTCGGTTGAAATCGTCAGGTGAGTTGGCCTTCTTGCTCAATCGCTTGGCGGCATTGTCGATATTCAGATGCCGAGGGCAAATCTCATCTCGCCAATTCTCCAAGTGGATCAGCTGGCCGCTTTCCGAATAGAAGAAAACCTCCCGAAAGACATCCTTGGTGTGGCTTTTCCTACTCGTCTCAAACACCTCGGAAACGACCGTAGCAGCTTCATTCAAGCTCTCAACATCTCTTTGAAGTGAAGGGATCTTACATGAGCACGGATTCAGACTCCGAGTCCGTGGTTTCAAGCGGAGAGGGTTGTTCAAGACGACGGGAATGCCAAGCTTCCTTGCAAAACGAGCCGGTGAGAGATCAGCCGGTGTTGTGACGAGCTGCTTCATCAACTCAGGTGCTACTCCTGAACCCGGTTTGACCATGATCAGCAGCTGAGTAGCCTCAGGCAGGGCCTCAGGCAATTTCTTCTTCTTGCCGTTTTCAGTTGAAGTGGCTTTGAAGAGATTGAGCTGTTCTTGGCTCGGCACTAACATCCTCCCTTGTGTCTATAGGCATGACAACTCAACATCCCGCGCCTAGGACAGGTCAACCTTGATGGGATTGTATCCGAACATGCATCTGAGATTGTTGTTGGACCACCCGTCTGAAATCGGTGGGGCTTGCGGTAAATCGTCCCCATGCAGTTTAAGCCTGCCAGGCAGCTATACCGGCAGAGCTTTCCGGGCTAGCCAGAAATCACGGTGATCAAGATCCCATCATGCTCAGACTCCGGCGCTCCTGCTCCCCAACAGGTACTCGATCGCCGCGCCATCATCAAATAGAGCCGCCACCGGTAGCCGACGCCGCAAGACGCCCTCGGCTCTCAACTCACGGTCTATCGAAAACGTCTTCGGCGACGCTGAACCGTTATAGACCACGACGCGCTGCGGCCCTGCCAAGCGTATTGCCCAGAAGTGAGCCGTGCCTGCGCCCTGCAACTCATCAGCTTTCCGGTCCAAGTCGTTTTCGTCGCGGCCAGGCTCGACGATGTCGATCGCTAGGTGTGGTGCCGCCCTGAGCCAAGAGGGCTGTTCCGAATCACCACCCAGGGCCTCGATGGGCGAAGGCTCGGTAGTCGGCGGACCCCACAAGGACGCCCAGTTCACTCCCTGGTCTGCGGACAGCATCAAGGCTGT
>JAJCXQ010000191.1 GCA_029263355.1 Acidobacteriota bacterium
CGACCACGTACACTAAGATGATGCCCCAAACGGCGGCGCAAGCCGACCACTTTTAACCCGAGGAGGGCCCCCACATCGACTCGCTCAGGCTACTGGTCGCTTTGCGTCGGAATGGGTGGTCGGAATCGTCGGAATACGCAGTTGATAGCCTGCTGTCGAAAATTTGCCAATACGACTCGGTGGATCTGGACCTCGTCGGCAGAGCCGTATTCGAACGGACCATAGGCTTCTTTGGCGGCAGCGCACCGACGGTGGTTGATAACGATGACCTTGGAGATTCTATGCTCAGCTAGCGAGATGTTCAGGTTGCCCCAGAACGTCTGGTGCCACTTCTCGAACCTTAGAGCGACCGCACCGACGGCGGCACCAGCGATGTTGACCTGGCTGTAGTTGCAAACGAGATTCTTATCGGTTCCATCCTTTTTGTTGGCGAGGTATTGGGTGACGGGCTTTTGCATGCGCGGGTCGATGCAAGACAGAACCATCGCTTTGTATGATTTTCGAGTCTTGCAGATGTCTTTGGCAAGGGACGACCGGGGCATGAACAGACCAGCCATCAAGCCGGCTCCGGCCAGCGGAAGAAAGCGACGGCGACTGAGCTCTCGATCGAGCGGGTCTGCACAGCAAGCGCAGCCCGAGTTTGAAAAGCCCTGTGTTTGGTTCTTTCTGGTCACCTTGGCTGACTCCTCTTTGTTTCGCATTTAACGTAGGACCTTCAGCAAGCCGGACTTTGTCTACGGCTACAGGACCAGGCGCGCCCCGATCGCCATCACTGTAAAGCCTCGGATCAATGTTCAAGAGGAGCAATACTTGTGCCAATAGAGAAGAGAGGAGATGTCGCAATAGAACCCAGAAACTTGAGTCGACGAGTGAACGTGGACGTAATTGACGTCCGAGGAACGTCCCACCCTCGTTCGGACGATGCAACTAACGTCCGGACATGGCGACCGTAGGACGGCTCTATTGACCGATGTGAGATATGTAGGGTGCTTTGTATCCGCCACCTAAGGCGCCAGACATCATTTTACGAGGGAAGTTGGACACCAACTTGGCCTGGGTTTGACCCAAGCCAGCGCGCACCCAGCTGGCACAAGAATTGCTGTCATGGATACCACTATTCATAAAGGAAAAATCATTCTGATCTTCCAACACTGGAGTGCTGCACTTCGGTGCCAATAACCGCAGAGCCAGGCACTTTTAGCCGGGTGTGGGGCAGAAGAAATAGGGACAGAAGCGATGGAAGAAGAACAGTTGAAAGAAAGCAGATTGAGCCATTCAGAATTCATCAGAAAATACGTTGAAGAACACAAAGAAGAACTAGAACTTCTGAGGACCCAGGCGAATTCTCGAAACTTCGAAGGACAATGGCTTATCATTGGGGATAACGACTACCCGCAGAAGCGACTGCAGTACGCCACGACTTCATTCAGAGAAAGAGATGTTTCCCCCCGCACTATTCTGTTTCCGACTGGGGAGAAAGACATCCAGAAGGCGATAAGTTTGTGTCGCAACCTCGAGATGGCGATTGCTGTGCGCACCGGAGGACACCAGTATTGCGGATACTCTTCCACCTCACCAGTGAACATGCAAATCGACTTGAGTGAAACATTTCCCCAGTATGAATATGATCCGGATAACAACGTGCTGAGATGCGGCGTTAGCCACTCTTTAGGCGACTGGGCCAAAAAAAACAACAAACACGGGATTTACCTTCCTATGGGGGTTTGTGCGCATGTTCACCTGGGAGGGCATGTACACACCGGAGGATGGGGCATGGTGGCGCGAAGTCACGGTATCCTAGCGGATCACGTACTAGCGTTCGATATAATACTTGCGAGTGGCGAGAAAGAACGGATCGTACGGCCTGATGAGGGGACGACGGAGCACAACGACAATCTATATTTCGCCGTTTTGGGCGGAGGAAAAGGAGGGGATTTTGGGATCGTGACGCACTGGGAATTCAGGCCTCTGCGCGATGCGGATTACCCTAATTCCGCATGCTACACGTTCGTGTGGCGATGGTCGAAGGGCAAGATGAAACGTGTAGTGCGTAGGATGCAAGAGCTGTCCAAGCTGTGCGCAGATGGGACTGTTCCTTCCGACTACGAGTTCATGCTGACGATCACGGGCACCGGGAAGATGGATTTGTTGACCGAACCGGTCAAAGAAGAGTTGAGTAAGCTCGAAAATTCCGGCATGAACTTGATGCCTTTCCAAACAAGTGAATTGAGCAAAGAGTTCGGAGATCTCGACCGCAAAATTCTAGTTCCGCCTCTGATCCAGATGTGGATGTGCTTCACGAACAAGGGCGGCGAAGCCGAGGTGTTCGACGATCAGTGGTTCGAGTCATTCAGGAAGAAAAGTGTCTGTGATACCCCGCTTGTGAAGAAGCGCCTGAGGAACATTCCCGTGTCCAAGGGTCTTGCGCGGCACTTCATCATGAAACAAGACCGCGAGATGGAGTATCCCTTCGTTAAGCGTTCTCGAGTCACGATGGATATACCGGAAAGATTTCCCGAGATATTCTGGGAACGTATGTGCGAGATTATGGGTAAATGGGGCAGGAAGGACAATCAGCACCTAATCTCGCAGCAGCAGATCTACGCGGGTGGCGCAGTGGCGAAAAACGGGAAGGCAGGAATCACAGCATACTCGTGGCGGGAACAAGCGCTAGCTATGAGTCACGACTCGTTTTACTCGAAAGGCAGCGCCCGGGCGAAGGCGGAACAGTGGCAAACCGAGAACGACAAGGCCTTTATCGAGGGGAAAGCGTTTGCTGACAAGGATAT
>JAJCXQ010000192.1 GCA_029263355.1 Acidobacteriota bacterium
ATGTTCTCGCGCAGCCACTCGTACTGCGGTACCGAGAAGCGCGTACCTTCGGGCATGCCCTGCTCGTACTTGCCGGTCAGGATGCCACTGGCGAGGGGACTCCAGATCGTCGTGCCGAGGCCGATCTCGCGATACAACCGCGCGTATTCACGCTCCACCCGTTCGCGGTGGAACATGTTGTATTGCGGTTGCTCCATGGTGGGTGGGGTCAGATGTTCGCGACGAGCGATGCCGTAAGCCTCAGTGATCTGCTCCGCGGACCACTCGCTAGTGCCCCAATAGAAGGCCTTCCCCTGATCGATGAGGAAGTTCATCGCGCGCACCGTTTCTTCAATCGGAGTCTCGTCATCGGGACGATGCGCGTAGATGAGGTCAACATAGTCGAGCTGCAGGCGAGCGAGAGCTGCGTTGGTACCCTCGATGACGTGTTTGCGCGATAGTCCGCGATCGTTGGGCCCTTTGCCCCCCCAAAAAACCTTGGTGGAGATCACCAGGTCGGAGCGTTTCCATCCCGTCTCGCGGATGATGTTGCCCATGATGCGCTCGGCCTCACCCTCAGCGTAGACCTCGGCGTTGTCGAAGAAGTTGACGCCAGCGTCATAGGCTGCCTGCATACAGTCGCGAGCCACCTCTTCACCCATTTGGGTGCCGAAGGTGACCCAGGAACCGAACGACAAAGCGGAAACCTTCAGGCCGGAAGATCCAAGGTAACGATATTCCATGAAACGTGACTCCGTGAACGCAAATACTACCTAGGAGCAGCGGTTCGAAGTGCTGAGGCGCCGTTGCTCCTGGGAAAGGGCGGTTGAGAGAGGGCTTCGATCAACAGGTCTTCGATCGACTGGGTTTCGATCGACTGTTACTTCAAGACTACCAGCAGAACACGGCGATTCTGACTCCGATTCTCGCGGCTATCGTTGGCCACCATGGGCTCGCTTTCGCCGTAGGAGATTACAGATATGCGGTGCAGCGCAAAACCCTGACTCTGGCCCAGATATGCGCGAACTGCCTCGGCCCGCTCGAGGCCGAGTTTTTGATTGTAGGCATCCGGGCCGATGTCGTCGGTATGGCCTTGGATCTCGATGTACACGTTTTCGTTACTACTCTTGACGCTGGCTGCGAAACTGTCGAGGGCGGCTCGCGCTTCGTCGCTGAGCTCCGCGCGATCGAAGCCGAAGCGGACTTTGTCATCGGTGAGCACGGTTTCGTAGAGGAACTTACCCTCCGCCAACTTACCGGCGGCGATCGCCCGATCGAGCGCCTCCTGGGAGGTCTTCGAGAGCTCGGCGACCTGTTGCTCGTTTTGCTCCGTGCGGTCCTCGACGCGCTCGATGTCGGTCTGGGTCTCTTCGATCTGCCCTTCGATTTCGGTCATTTGCTGACTCAGCCGTTCTTCCACCGTGCTGTTTTCACGACGGACGAAGTTTTTGGTGGCGCAGGCGGTGGTGAGCAGGGTGATGGCGAGAACGGAGAACGCTGTAAATTTCATGAGGTCTTCCTATAGTGTCGTTGGGTTTCAGAAGGAGAGCGGGAACGCCGGATCAGTCGGTGGCCGGGAGCCGGCCGGTGTAGCTTCTACGATGAGTGACGGTGGCGTTTCTTCCCGGGACGTCGACGCTGAGTGTTCGGGTTGTAGAGGAACCGGCCGACCCGGTGGCGAACCCCAGAACATATTGAGCACGGAGGTCCTCGAGCATCGCCTGGCAAGCCTCGGCGAGGCCGGCGTGACCTTCAATGGCATGGTACTGGCCACCGGTGAGGTGCGCCAAGAGATTCAAGACATCGGCATGGCGATGCCGTTTACGCCCTTCGGCGTTGAGCTCGAAAGGGCTTCCCGATTCGAGTCCGAGGACATAAACCGGCATTTGAGCTTGGCGCACCATGTTGCGAGCAGCACCGGAGCTGAGGACGCTGGCATTGTCGACGCCGTCCGAGATCAATAACGCCGCGCGTTTGACACTATGTTCATGGACGGCGATGTCCGGCAGCCAGGAGACCGCGTCATGCAGAGCGGTCGTCCCATAACCGCGCCAAGAATCCATCGCTTCACGGACAACTCCGAGGTCGTCGGTGAAGGGCACTTCGACCTGGATCCTGCCGCTGGCAAAGGTGGCGAGGGCAATCTCGTCACCGGGCTGAGTCTGATCTAGAAAACAACCGAGAGCCTGGCGGCTGGTGGCAATTTTGTCGCCGAGTGCCATGCTGCCCGACAGGTCTTGCAGGTGGACTAGGCTGACCGGCGCATCCGCACGGTTCTCGAAGCTGTCGAGAGCGATGGGCCGGCCGTCGACCGACAGCACGAAGTCCTTGGCCTCGAGCCCTCGAAGGTAACCTGAAGAGCTCCGGACCACAGCCGGTACCAGGATCCACTCCACCTCGACGGCGGCTTCGAAGCCCGGCTGAAGCTGTTCGGCAAATGCTGGGGAGGACTCGACCCAGGAGGTCGAGGTCAGCACTGAAGCCAAGAGCCAAGCCGTGGTCTGATTGCGGATCATTGCGATATTGGGTCCCGGTGTGGTGTTATGGCGAGGCGACGAGCTCCGACATGTCTGGACCGATCCCTGGTCGCAAGCAGAGAGTGTCTGGGCAGGATCAGTCTCAGGCGAAGTATGGTTGAGCAGACGAGGTGACGCCAGTCTCGACACGTCAGGAATCGACGTTCCGGAGATCGGTTCTCGAGACACGTTCCAGAGGCAGGCTTCCATGGATCCTGCAGCGGTCATGCAGGTATCAGGATTGGTCTATATATTGGCCCGCCTCGGATCCTCTGTCAAGGCGGAGCCTCAATCCAACACGTGGGGCCTCGAGCCAAGCCGTCGCCACCGATGGCTCAAAACTTCAGAAGGAGTTCGAGGCGACCACCGAAGGGGACCTGGTCAGTGCTCTCGTTGTAGCCGACGAAGCCATCCACGACGACAACAGCCCGCCTGCCAAATGCCGCTTGATAACGGGCGGTGGCTGCAAAGGCGTCGTCCACCAGATCGTCGGTGCCAATGCGGGCCCCGGCCTCGACAATCAGCTGGCGACGGGTGTGGTTGAAAAACTTCTGGTAACCGAAAGCCCCGCCGACGACATCGCGGGCGCGGCCCGAAAGCGGCGCACCAAAGCTACCGATACCCACCGCCGCGAAGTTGATCCCGGCACGCCCCAATGGGCCACTGGATGCCGGGCCTGCTCCCCGGGCAGCAGGTGAGTATTCGTCGAGCGCGGCGAAGGTGGTCAGGTACACGTGGTCGTGGGTGTAGTGCGGCGTCCACGATAGCTCGCTGAAGAATAAAAGGCCGTCGGTTGATGCTGTGGTCTCTTCGTCGGTGGCGACCGAGCCCAGGATTCGGAACGCGCTGTTGGTTTTGCCGATCCGCTGGACCGCGCTGATGCCGCCAGCGATCAGATCACCGCTGTTGTCGTGGGTCTGGAGATAGGCCACGTCGGCATCAACTGTCGATGTGCGGAAGTCGGTGGAGGACAGTAGGGCGAAGAGGTTGGCTGAGCGCTGTTCCGCGTTGTTGATGTTGATGTTGTCCCAGCCATAGAAGAACGTCAGCCGGAAGTTGGAAGTGTTTTGAGGCAGCAAGGTGTTGCGGGTGAATCCGACACCGTCGAGGGTGTCGTCGATCAGCATGCCTTCCTGGAACAGCATGGGTTGCCGCCCGACCGAGAAGCCGACATCGGTGGATCCGAAGTCGTCGCGATCGAGGTTGGGGAAGATTTCGCCGAAGTCACCCTCGAAGTAGAGGGCCTCGATCCCGGCGTCGAAGGCGTCCTCGAAGTTTCCATCCAGGCTGTCGTCCGGGTGCTCGAAGAAGTAGCTGGTGAACCGGCCGTCTTCGTCGAGGGCTCGGACCCCTACCACCAGACGCTCACTGCCGGAGAGTTGGAGATTCAGGAAGACATCGAGTCGGTTGGCCCATTCGGTAATGCGTGAGCCACTGCCATCATCAGGCTCGAAGGTTTGTACCGCTGTACGAAACGTGCCGAAGGCGAGCAGCGATGGTTGCCAGACCGCGCCAGTGGGAAGTTTGAAGCCGGTACGCAGCGTCCCGGTGCCGAGGAAAGGTTCGCCGAGCTCGAGGATCGGTTTCGGGCGTTGCGGGAAACCTTCGAGTTGGAGGGGAATCTTCTCGTCGGTCAAACGGCTGGAGTGTTTACTGTTGTGTCCCTTGCCGCCTGAGGAACCATGCCCGGTATCGCTGTGCCCGGTATCGCTGTGCTCGGTATCGCTGTGCTGGTCATCACCGTGCTCCTGGGCGTGATCGTCAGACTCCTCGCCCGTGCCGCCGTCGTCGCCGTCTTGGTGCGCTTCCGGCTGAGACTGAACGTCGTCTTTGCCCGCTGCTGTAGCGGGCGAAGACAGCAAGGCTAGCAACAGGACGAAGATCAACCAGCGTGTGCTCATTCCGACCACTCCTAGAGAACCAGACCCAGAGAACCACTCCTAGAGAACCACTCCTAGAGAACCAGATTCAGGGAGATGCCACCACAGTTTGTCTCTGTGACGATGGCGTCGTTCCCGTGTCGAGCACGAGATCCGACTCCCACAGCACGAGATGCCCATCGACCACGCGTTCCGCGACTTCGCGGGCACTCATGAAATAGTCGAAGCCAACGTCTTTGATCTCGTGGATGAGATTGATCGGGACCATTCCCGCAACAACCTGAACTCTTGCCCGATAGGGACCCTTGCCGGTCAAAGCTGAAGAGTCGACCGTGTAGGTACCCCAGATGCTGTCGCCCGGCGCGATGTTTTGTTTGTGTTTGCGAGCGCCTCTGGGGCGACCGGTCAAGACCGTCGACGACGTCGAGGGACGCAGAAAGGGCAGCGGGTCCGGCGAATAATTGACCGCCAATACTTGTTCGCGCTCACCACCGCGCACCATACGGGTGAGAAACCGTGACTGCAGGCTCATGAGATCTTTGTCGAGCGGCAGCTCACCGTTGTGCACATAGAGAGAGTGCAAGTCTCTTACGTCACCGTTGGGATCGAGATCACCGGAGACATAAACCACGGTTTCGTCGCGGTCAGTGACGGTCACTCGCACGAAGATCAGGCGCTCTGCATCGAAGCCTGTCGGCACACCGTGGCCGGTGGTGCCGTTGCGGAGCTCAACCTTGAACTTCAGGCCCTTTGTCTCGTCCGCTTGTTCGACGATCATCTCGCCGAGTTGATAACCAGCTTGGAGCACCTTACGTCGCGCCCGGTTGGCTTCGTCGAGCAAGGCTAAATTGGCGTTCAGGATATCCCGCGCATCGTAGCGATCGTCGGCTGCGCGCCAGCGTTCGGGAAACTCCTGCCCTTCCGGAAGCTCGGTTTCGAAGGCATCGGTTCCCCAGCCAGCCTCGACGTCGAAGGTCAGCCACTCACGGATCGTGGCGAGCTCCGAGGCTTGGGTGTTGTGGGGGAAGATCCCGGGGTGTATCACCGAGTAATCCGGGCCGATGAACATGTGATCCGTGCGTTTGCGAGCCATGGTCGGCTTGCCGCCAACAATAGCTGCGGGCGCTTCGGCATAACCCGAGGCGACTCCAGGCTCGGTGCCCATGTGGCAGTCTTGGCACGACACGCCTGCTTTGGCGGCCGGAGAGTTCTTGAATTCGCTGAAGGCCTCTTCGAGTCGAAAGCCGTTGACCAGGTTGACATCGTGGCAGGTGCCACAGAAGCCCGATGTCGATAGCTGGAAGAATTTCTCGGCTTCGGTGTGAATCGCTCGGCCCGCCTTGCCGCGTTCGGTATTGACCCGGTAGTCCCCACTCTCGATCACCCGTTCGAGCTCTTCACCACCCTTGGGGCCATAAACGGGCTCGAAGAGATCACCTTCGACGATCGCCAGTCGGCCACTGAGTTTGCCGTAGGCCTGGTTGACACGGTGGCAGACGATACAGGTCACGCCCTCGCGAGAGGTCGGGTGGCGGTCGATATTCGACATGAACTCGGGTTCGCCGAGGTTCATCCCGACCGGTGTGTGACAGCGGATACAGAAATCACCGTTGGTGCCGTTGGTTTTCTTCAAGATCGTGCCATGCATGGCATTGAAGACCGGGCTCATCTGGGCGTAAGCATGGGGTGAGACCGACCATTCGCGGAAGTGATCTGGATGACAGGTAGCGCAAGTCGTGGCCGCCGGGAAGCGATTCTCAAGGAACAGCGCCTCGTGCTCTTGATCGGCGGTTTTGACCGGCGCCGCGGCCTCTTCCTGGGCTGGGATCGTGGCGACCCAAAGGGTCGCGATCAGCAGAGCTGCCAGCGAACAGCCAATCCAGAGATGGCGGCGTGGGCCTTGGGTTTGCGTTCTGTGTGTCATCGGGCACCTCTTGCTGCATGGCTTTGACGGCTATGACTTTAACACGCCCGTGGGTGGGCTATCAGTAACTCCATACGCTCTTGGCGATCTATTCGCCTTAGCCTTCGCAATGTGATTCACCGCGTTGGATATGGTAGAAAGCATCTAGCTCACCGAGTAAGAGCTGGTCAGCCCATGGGAATGCCCGTTCGGTATCGATGGAGCGAACCAGTGTTGTCGGTTCTCGCAATTCTGCCGAATTAACTCGCCTGGCGAGCAGTAAGGCCCATCTGGCAGGGCCCATCGCTGCTCTACAGGTCGCCGCGGGTATCCCGATGGATGAGTCGAATCGTGTCTAACTCAGAATCTGACATCACGACGCTGCTCTTGGACTGGGGCCGCGGCGATCAAGAGGCTCTCGGGCAGCTCATGCCCTTGGTCTTCGACGAACTGCGTCGGGTCGCCAAGGTCTACTTCGCCGACGAACGCGCCGGGCATACCCTGCAGCCGACGGCTTTGGTCAACGAAGTCTTTCTGCGCCTGATGGACCGTCGCCAGGTGAGTTGGGAAAATCGCGCGCACTTCTTCGGTTTTGCGGCCCAACTCATGCGTCGGGTGTTGGTGGATCACGCCCGTGGCCGCGGTGCCGCCAAACGTGGCAACCATCCGCCGAAAGCCTCTCTCGACGAGGCGCTGTTACTGGCGGAGACCCGGGATCTAGACCTGCTTGCGCTCGACGAGGCGCTCGATGACCTGGCCCGGATCGATCCCCAAGGCAGCAAGGTCGTCGAGATGCGATTCTTCGCCGGCCTGACCCATGAAGAGGTCGCGGAAGTTTTAGGCGTTTCGCCGATCACGGCCCGGCGTCAATGGAACACCGCCAAGCTGTGGTTGTTCCGGCACTTAAAGCAAGACTGAGGCGTGTCGCGGCCTTGTTGGGCCGGAATTTAGGGGCCGGGGAATCATTTTTGATTTCCCTGATCACCTTGCCCCCTTTTTTGCGCCCTTGTTAGTAGAAGCAACTGAACACCGAGAGAGGTTCGGTCGTGTCGGATGCGAGAGGGAACCGTTCAGAGTGGCGGCGAGTCACACAGATGGAACCTTTGAGCGTCAGTCGGGTGGTGGCGATCTCGCTAACAGCCGACGCAGGCAACCGCGGAGGACGGCAGCCATGAAAAGAGAAGTACTTAAAGACGGAATGCAGATCTCGACAAGGGAGCTGGATCGATACCTGATGCAAGTCTCTGGCGCGTTGCGCGTCGGAGAGCCCATCGTGACCTTGTTGGTGGGGCGCATGAAGAAGAGCGATCCGGCTGTGATGGATGTCTTCGACCAGTTGCGAGGCCAGGAACGCGACGTGAAGCAGGTTCCTGCCGGGCAACGACTGGAGAAGAGCAACCCGAAGTTGTTTTCGGCCCTGCTGAATTTGCAGCAAGACAAGCCGTTGATTTTGAGGTCATTGGTTAGCCTGGCTGGGCGAGCGAATTGGCAAGAACAGTTGGAGGCTGTCTGACAGACTTTCCGAACTTAGACCGAGGGTATAGGTGACAAATTTGATCCATTCAGTAGGAATCTCTGATTTTTGACGAGCTTGAGTTTTCATTGAGGGATGTCGGTTGTTTTAGCTCGGTCTTCCTTTGACGTAGGTTCATGGTGGTTTGAGATTACGGTGACGGAATCGCTTCCACTGGGCCGTGTCGTTTCTTACTTGTTTCCTTCAGTTTGGTGTCTGTGCTGACCTTTTGTCGGAGCGCTTCGCAGGTGCTCGCTGTTGCCTGTACCCTCGGTGTCTTGCCGACCCTTACTACTTGACCGGTATCTGGAGAGTTTCCGGATGCCGGTCTCGCAGGTAAACTCAGGTGGCTAGGCCCTAAGGAGTGAGCAATGTCACCAGAGTTCTGGGAGCAAGTCCAGATTGTCGTGGATGAGTCGCTGTGTCTCGCTGCGCAAGATCGCGCTGCATTCTTGGACAAAGCTTGCGCCGGCAAACTGGAGCTGAAGAAAGAGGTCGATTCGCTGCTTGCGGGTGCTGAGGAAGCGGTCGATTTCATTGAAGACCCAGTCTTCTCGTTACATACCGGCAGATCGGCAGACTCGGCAGCTGAGGGACGGGTCGGTGCCTACAAAATCCGTCATCAGGTCGGAAGTGGAGGCATGGGAAGCGTCTACCTCGCGTCCCGTGCTGACGACTTCGAGAAGTCGGTCGCCATCAAGATTTTGAAGCGGGGGATGGACACCGACGAGATTGTTCGTCGCTTCGAACATGAACGGCAGATTCTCGCTAATCTCGACCACCCCAACATCTCTAAGCTCCTTGATGGCGGGACAACCGGGGACGGTCTTCCTTACTTCGTCATGGAGCGGGTTGAAGGCGAGCCCATCGATCGTTATTGCGATGATCGTAAGCTTTCCACTCGTGCCCGTTTGGAGCTGTTTCGCAAGGTCTGCGCTGCTGTACATTTTGCGCACCAGAATTTAGTGGTCCACCGTGACCTCAAGCCGGGCAATATTCTGGTCACCGAGGAAGGGGAGCCCAAACTATTGGATTTTGGCATTGCCAAGCTACTGGAATCCGAGAAGCTATCGACTCAGACCCCGACGATACCGTTATTGACGGTCGCGGGTACTGGCCCGATGACGCCGCCTTACGCCAGTCCCGAGCAGGTTCGAGGCGATGCGATCACAACGTCTAGCGACGTTTATTCCCTAGGCGTTTTATTGTTCAAGTTGCTCACCGGGCACCGCCCCTACCGGTTACGAGACCATTCCATGAGTGGCCTGTTTCAGGCGATTCAGGAAGAAGACCCTAGCAAGCCAAGCGATGCGGTTCTCGAGACGGATGAACATCGGTTTGGCAACAGGACCACGGCTGTTACCCCTGAGTCTGTCAGTGAAACCCGCGACGGCGATCCGAAGACCTTGCGGCGCCGGCTGGCCGGAGATCTCGATTGCATTGTGCTCAAGGCCCTGCGTAAAGATCCTAAAGATCGTTATGGCTCGGTCGAGCAACTGTCTGAAGATATTGGACGTCATCTCGACGGTCTGCCAGTCCTTGCACGTCAGGGGACTTTGGCCTATCAGACAGCGAAGTTCTTCCGGCGTCACAAGACGCGGATGGCTATGTTGGGCGCGGCGTTATTAACTGTACTGTTTGGCATCGGCTGGGGGATGTCGCAAAACCAGGCCGAGAGGGAGCGGCAACTTGCCGACCGTGAGCGTCAGGTTTCGGAGTCGCTCGCTGACTTAGTCGAGAGGCTGCGTGTACTCGACCCTGAAGCTGGGGAGCAGCCGGATTTTGCGACAAATTTTCAATCAGAGCTTGGCCAATATGTAGATGATCTCAAGCTTGCGATCATCCTCAATGATCAAGCTTCGGATCTGCAAGACCAGGGAGGGCTCAAGACGGCCGAAGTTCTTTTCCGTGAAGCACTTAGGATGAAACGTCGGCTACTCGATGTGAAACATCCCTCGGTGATCGCCGGGATGCACAACCTGGCGGACCTCTTTCAAAACCAGGGAAGCTATGACGAAGCTGAAAGTATCTACCTTGAGACTCTCGAGCTGAGTATCAGTGTTCATGGTCGTGAATCGTTGGTAACCGCCACAATTCTGAACAATTTGGGGATTCTGTACCAAAACACGGGAGAGCTGGATACTGCAGAAAGATTGAGCCGCGAAAGTCTCGAGATTCGTCGGCGACTGCTGGGTCCTAACTCTGACGAAGTGGGGCGTGCTCTCAACAATCGAGCCTTTCTCCAGCACCTACGAGGAGATATCGCTGCTGCCGAGGCGGACTATAGTGAGGCGCTGGAAATCTTTCGGGGGCTCTATGGGCCTGACGACGGTCGAGTCGCTCGAGTCTTGAGGAATCTCGCTCCAGTGCTGTTAGCGAAAGGCGACTCCGAGGCTGCTCTGGTTGCAGCTCAAACGTCTTTGTCGATACAGCACAAGAGTTTCAAGAATTGGCAAATCGCCGATGTCGAGAGTGTTCTCGGAGAGTGTTTGATGGCACTGGGTCGATTCGATGAAGCCGAACCCTTGCTAACTAACAGCTATCCGGTGATCGAAGCCCAAACGGGAGCGAACGCCCGCCAGACGAAAGAGGCGCTCGCCCGCCTCGAAAGGTTCAAGAAGGCACGGTCGGCGGCGGTTGCCGCGCAGTAGAATCGACACCAAGATGGTGTCCGCACCCGACTGGATCGATGTGCCTGCTACCCGCTTCATGATGGGGGGAGGCCCAAAAGACAACGAGAATCCTCGACACGAGGTGACAGTGAGTGCGTTTCGGCTCGCTCGGACTCCAGTAACCCGCCGCAGGTATCAACTTTTCCTCGACGCTCAAAGCCATCCAGCACCGCCGTTCTGGGACGAGCCGGCGTTTGCCGGAGCGACGAAGCCGGCGGTCGGTCCGTCGTGGGATGATGCGATGGAGTACTGCCGCTGGCTCAGCGATGAAGTCGCCGAGACGGTGCGGCTGCCGACCGAAGCAGAGTGGGAGCTGGCGGCCCGGGCGGGGCGTGAGGTGCTGTACCCCTGGGGCGACGATCCGCCGGAGTCCCTGCCCAACTACGAGCAGCGCTGGCAGCACGGCCCCGAAGCGGTTGACGCCTATCCGTCGCGCCACCCCTGGGGATTCTTAGGGCTGGGAGAGAACGTACACGAATGGTGCTCCGATTGGTATGACGCCGAGTACTATGTCGAGTCGCCGAATATAGATCCTCGGGGACCGTCGAGTGGGCGTCGCCGAGCCTCGCGCGGTGGCGCCTGGCGGCATGCGGTCAAGGTCAGCCGCTGCGTTGCCCGGTCTTCGATTCCGCCTCACATGCGCTACAGCGATTATGGTTTTCGGATCGCTGCGGACGGTAACTAAGCTGCTCCGATGGCCTTGTGCGTGGTACAGTTCTACTTTGGTTCCTGGAAAAGGGAGGCGAGATGGGTGATCCGAACGACCGCGAGCAAGAGATGTCACCAGAAGACGATCTGACAGGTGTTGTGCCTGTGGCGAGCAACTCCGGGGAGGCTGGGCCACGCATCATCGTGATGCGACCGACGGAGCATGCCGTCTACCGTTCCGAGAAGATGGGAAAAGCGACGCTATTCCAATCGGAGCGTATGATGGTGGGCCTCAACGCCTTCGAGGTGGGGCAGGAGCACAAGCTGCACGCCCATCCGGACATGGACAAGGTCTACTACGTGGTGTCCGGTCATGGACTTTTTTTGCTCGAAGGTCGTGAGCTCGACATGCGAGCGGGGGAGATGTTGGTCGCCCCCCAGGGGGTTGCCCACGGTATTCGGAACAACAGTGACGACCGGTTACTGGTGATGGCGGTCCTGGCGCCGTCGCCTTGACGCCGTCGCCTGACGCTGTTGCCTTGACACCGCCGCCTTGACCTTGCAAGGGACGTCAGGTCACCACCCCACGACGCTGGAATCTGGGATGATCCCAGACACGGTTTTCCAGAATGTCTCGCAGCGCTTCAACAGCTTCCCAGACGTCGAGGAAACGCTGGTAGAGCGGCGTCAGGCCAAAACGTAGCACGTCGGGGGCTCGGAAGTCGCCGACGATGCCACGTTCGATCAGTGCCTGCATGATCTGATAACCCGCCGAGTGGCGTAGGGACACCTGGCTGCCGCGGGACTTGGAATCTCGCGGGCTAGCGAGCGTCAGGCCGCGGCCTGAACACTGTTGCTCGACCAAGGCCACCAAGAGCTCACCGAGCATCATCGACTTTTGTCGAAGCTGGGCCAGCTCAACCTGATCGAAAATATCGAGTGCCGCGTCGACCGCCACCAGACTGAGGATCGGAGGCGTGCCGCACTGAAACCGATCGATTCCTGGTGCCGGCATGTAGTGGGTGTCGAAGGCGAACGGATCCCGATGTCCGAACCATCCCCACAGCGGAGACTGGGCGCGTTCTTGGTGGCGACGGGCGACGTAAACGTAGGCGGGGGAGCCCGGACCACCGTTGAGAAACTTGTAGGTGCAGCCCACCGCAAGATCTGCTTCCGCTCGAGACAAGCCAATCTCCATGGCGCCGGCGCTGTGGGAGAGGTCCCAGAGTACCAAAGCACCGTGCTGGTGTGCTGCGCGGGTGATTCGCCTGAGGTCGGCGCGTTCCCCGGTCTTGAAATCTACATGGCTGAGGCTGACCACGGCGACGTCAGAGTCGAGGGCGGAGATCAAGTTGTCGCTCTCGACCAGCCTGAGTTGGGGCTGGGGTTGGCGGAGCTCGGCGAGGCCCTGAGCCATGTAGAGATCGGTCGGGAACTGACTCGGCTGCGACAGAATGACCGAGCGGCCGGGACGCAGGTCGAGGGCCGCCGCCAGGAGCTTGAATAAATTGATGGACGTCGAATCGGCGATCACGACCTCGTCCGGTTCGGCGCCGATCAGACGGGCAACTCGAGCGCCGACTCGACGCGGCAGATCAATCCAACCGTGGCGATTCCAAGACTGGATGAGATCTTGACCCCAATGTTGCTGCAGCGTTTCCGCGACACGCTGCCGGCTGGCATGGAGCAGGGGTCCCAAAGAGTTGCCGTCGAAGTAGAGCAATCCTTGGGGCAAATCGAAGTGGTGCCTGAGAGGGCTTAGGGCATCACCACGATCGAGGGCGACGACCGCTTCGCGGGTGATCGGTGACGATAGTTCAAGCATCTGAGCACCCTATTGATCGGACCCTTCAAGCGTCAAGGCGAGGATTGGCTTCGCCATTTGGGGCCCGTCTTCGAGAGTCGTGCTCGACAGGTGGATGTTTGGCCACCCATCGAGCTGCGCACCGTGCTACGATCATCAGACAACCTTTGAGACAGAGGAGAATCGATGGCCGATAGCAATTCACGCCGCTTTACAGATCAGTCCTCAACCGCTTCAACCGTGATCGGCAAGGGCATTCACGTCGAAGGTGAGATCACCGGGTCGGCGCCGATCGAGGTCTGGGGCTCGATCGAAGGTAAAGCGGGTACGGAGGGTTTGTTCTGGGTCCGTGAGGGCGGTCGGGTCGGGGGCGAGATCGTAGCGACCAACATCGTCGTCGAGGGTAATGTCCAAGGGACCATTCAAGCCAAGGAAAAGGCGGAGCTACGCTCGAACTGTAAAGTCGAGGGGGATCTCTCCGCCAAAACCGTCGCGATTGCTGAAGGGTCTTTCTTCGAAGGGCGGGTGCGGATGGGCGGCAAAGGTGGCACCGCGCCTCAAGCATCTTTCAAGGAAAAACGCCAGCCGTAAATTGTGGGCGCACCGTCGTGCGCCTCAGTGTGCTCCTCAGAGCGTCAAGTCTCTCACGTCTCCGAGTCGTCGTCCGGGCGCAGCTCAGGAGTGTCCACGGGTTGCGCCGAGAGCAAATCTCTTGCTTCCTGAGCGCGGTCTTCCGGGACGTGAAAGCGGACCTCTTTGGCGGGCCGGCTCATCATGTTCCCCAGCATGTCGGAGGGGAATAGGTTCATCATCGCTTCGCCGCTGATGTCGTAAGGGATCTCGGAGCTGTCCAGCAGCGATTTGATCACCGGCACGACGTCAATCTCCGAGGTCTCGAAGATCATGACATAGGGCGGCGCGGTGTGATCTGCGGCGGTTGGCGCCTCCGGGACCAGGGCAACCTGGCAGTCGGTGCACTGATCGAAGCCGTCGCGATACTCGGCGTTACATTTTGGACAGAACATATCTCTCCTCTCGGATAAGGGGTGTGTCTCTCGAGGAGGAGTATATCGGTAGGGTCCACTACTCCTCACCACGGAGTCGCGGTAAAGCCAACCGCAGCTCGCTACGGCTCAATCCGAGCCGTGATGCATGTTCAACCAGGACGTCGAGATCAACCGGATAGAGGTTGCGGCGTTCAACATCGCCGAGGCCGGCAATGTTGAATGGTGCGATCTGCTCGACGACCCAGCGCCGGAAGTGAACCGCATCGGTCGCTCCGGCGGCACCGAGACGCTTCCGGGCCGCCTCGAAGAGCGGTGCCCGTTCCTCGTCACTGGCGCCCAAGAACGGCGCCCAGGCCATCGGGCGTCCTGCTGGCAGCGGCGTCAAACCCAACCGCTGCTGTACTTCAGCAAAGCTCACGGTCGCGAAATAGAGCAGGCTGACAGCGGTGAAGGACTCGAAGTTGTGCATCGCAAGATATGCGGCATGGATCAGGCGCTCGATTTGGTCCGCCTCCGCCGCTAGCAGCCGATCGTAGTGTGCCGGGTCGCCGTAGTCGCCGGTGAGAAGGGTGGCGAGGCGTTCCACCGCGAGCAGGCTCCAAGCCATGCCGGTGGAGAACATGGGGTCGTAGAACGCATAGGTGTGTGGCAGCAGAAACCAGCGTGAACCGGCCGCGCGTTGCAGGCGATGCTGCATCCGCGGCAGAGTGCGGATGCCGGAGGTTGTGGCGTCGGCGAATTGTGCTTCGAGGCTTGGATAACCTGCGATCAGGTCCCGCCAGGCGACTGCTGGATCGTCGCGCAAGGAGGCATCCGACGACCGATCCGCGTGTTGCACGATGATGCCGGCGCTGACCGTGCCATGATCGAACGGCAGCACATACATCCAGCCCTCGTCGAGTAGGTGATGGACCGCGGCACGTTCCTGTGGGTACGGGCCCGGTGTCAACTGGGAGCCCCCATCGAATGGGCGAACACCGTCGAAGTGGCTGAATAGGAGGCCGCTGTTGATGGGCAGTCGATCTGTGTGTGGTCCGATCGGCAGCGAGCGGGGGAGGAATCCGCCAGGACCGCTGCCGTCGACCAGATAGTTGGTGGTGATGCGAAGGCGCCGGCCTTGACGGTTGCGGCCTGGGCTGCCGTGGCCATGGCTGTCGGGCTCTAAACTCCGGGCTTCTAGGATGACATTGTCGTCGCTGAAGTCAGCTTGCTCCAGGTCGGTCCGGTCAAGGTAATGGACACCTTCGGCGATTGCGCAGCGCACGAGATGATGGTCGACGTCCTGACGCAGCCAGTGGGTGTCGGCGATCTCGTCGTCGGGGCTGGCGGCGACCATCAGCCGGTTGTTGTTGAGTGGTGAGCACTCGTAGGCTCGGTTGCGCTGATGGTGGAGGAAGGTGAATCCCCGTTTTAATCCACGTCGCAAGTGGGGCAGCTGACGGAGCCAGCGTCCGTGCGACGACAGATGATAGAGATCCGGCAGGTCGTAACGCTTGGCCAAGCGTTCGAGAGCGAAGTTGGCGAGGGGGGTGGTGGATTCGCCGAGAGCAAACCGCGGATGCTGGCCGCGCTCCAAGAGCAGCACCTTCATCCCTCGGCGATTCAGCACTCGCGCCAAGATGGTGCCGGCGAAGCCCGAACCGACAATGACGACATCAAACCTATCGTGAGTCAACGCGAGCCTCACCGGACGCAGGTGCCACATGCGGGTCGAGGTGGCAGAGCGCCGTCAGCGTTGAAGCGTTCCAAGCGGCGGATGCGTTGCGGCCCGCATTGGGCACATTCAGCGATTGTTGCGAGGTCCCAGGTGTCGACGGTTACGACCCCCGAACCAAAGCCCCTGCTGCGATCGAGCGCCTCTTCCAGTTGCGCCAGGGTTGGACGAGTGAAGTGCCCGTGCTGCGCCAAGCGTTCCATCTCGCCGTTGCCGCCGCGTACTGGGATCAGCGTCACATGCTCGGCGCCATGATCGAAGGCGTGTTCGGCGGATCGCACCGCCCACTCGACGGCCTCGGCGGGCGGCACGAAGGGAGCCCCCACCAGCACGAACGCCCGCCAGCCAATGTTGTGTTTGCCGAGGCGTGCTGCGGCGGTGTTGAAGTCCTCGATCGACGCTTGTTTGCCGAGTCGCGGTTGCGCCTCGGGATGAACCGTTTCGAGTCCCATCGCGACCTGAAGCCGGCCCTCGAGGCGGTCGGCAAGCTTCAGACAGCGCTCGCCGACGAGTCGCGGGTGGCACTCCACGATCACCTGAGCGAAACGTTCGACCCGCTCGGCGATCTTGGTATCGTCCTGCGGCGGCACCGCCCGGGAATCGAAGAAATTGCTGGCGTTGTAGAGCTTGATGTGAGCGTCGGGCGTCAAGTCCTGGGCGACTCTGACCGCTTGCTCGATCTGCGCTGGGATCGCGCCAGGCGGGGTCGGTCGATCGAGAGTGAAGCGCCACAGATCACAGAAGACGCAGGTGAACGGGCATTCGCTGCCCGCCAGGAAAACCGTCAGCACCTGCGCCGGTGGACCCACCGGTTGACGCTCGGTCTCGATGACGATGTCGATCGGACGCCAGGGATCAACCGCCGTCCTCGGCGGTCGCAGCGAACGGATTCGATGGGCCTCGGTTCTGCTAACCGTCATTCAGCTGCAAGAAATGTTGCCGATAGACGTTCGGGGCCGCGCCGAAGCGTTCGGCGATGGTCGTCTCCGAGGCCGCGCCATGTTGGAAACGACGCTTCGGGAAGACCGGCATGTCGATCCCGGTGAGCTTGGCGATCCCGCGACGCAGCACCTCACCCTTGAGGGCATAAAGCTTCTGGTGATCACCCTCGGTGAGCTCGGCGAACGGAATCGCCTCAGCGACTCGGATCACCGATGGCCGAGTGAAGGGACTGAAGCCGGCGAAGCCGAGGTGTCGGGCAGGGGCAAAAGTCCGCACACAGCCGCGACTGAAGCCTCCCGAGAAGGTCAAGCTGTGTTTGATGGCGTCGACGCCCCACCCTTCTTGGTACAACATCGAGTTGTTGACCACACTGCGGATGGTGAGCTCAGGATTCTCCTCGATCGGGTAGTCCTTGAGGTTCTCGTCGCCGCCGTCACCGTCCGCCAACAGCCGCCACTCGGGATAACGCCGTCGGATGCCGGCGAGCAATGCCATGGCGACGGTGGCGCATTCCACGTCAAGCGGTTTGTAATCTTCGATCACCTCGATGGCGGCCAGCGGATCGAGCTCGCTGGACGACACTTCGATCGTCTCGCCAAGCATTTCGAGATCAACCCGCCGCAGGAACTCCCGCGCTTGGGTCGCGTCATCACCTTCGCCGTCAACCGCCAGAGTAAACGCCTTGAGGCGAGAGGGACTGTGGCCGAGCTCGAGCAGTTGGTGGTAAATCGTCATTAAGGTGGCGCCGCTGTCGGCACCGCCCGAAAACAGCACCCCGATCGGCTGCTTGTCGTCGTGGGCTGTAAGCCAGGCTCGAACCTCCCGTGCCAACGCCGAGACGTACTGTTCACCGATGACGTCGAGATCTGCGGGCAGCGTCGCTCGCGGCGGATCGAAGAAGCGCCGGTAGACCGGGTTGGGGTCCGGGCAGCCGACCAACCGAATCGTCGTCACGTGATGGGCTGGAATCATCCGCGAGTAGGTCGGATGAAACTGGTCCTCGTAGCCTTTCGCCTCGAGACATCGACGGATCGCGTCGATACGGTCGGCGACGATCAACACCGGGCCAGCCTCCGCCTTGGCGAGGAAATAGCGCATCGGCCGGTCGAGGCTGCGCGCCATGCGCACCTGCTCACCGTCGCGGGCAAGGAGCGCAAAGGAGCCCGCGATGCCGAGCACGTCGCCGGGCTGGTTGCTCAGCAGACAGCGCTCGGCGGCGTCGAGATCCATATTCCAAATCTGTTGACTGTCGGGCTCGATCAGATTGATGACACTAGCTACCGGGGTGTATTTCAATTCCGTCGCTGGCTTGGCGCGAGATGCTTCGGTCTGGGTCATGGGGATTGCCTCCTCGATGCTCTTTGGGTACCGTCGAACTGATTATAGCTTCGTCGCGTAGCTCCCTTTGAGACACTCTTGCCTTGTGACACTCTTGCCTTGTGACCGTTTAGTTACTTTGACCCTATATTCTGGAGCGTGTTATGGATCGTGTAATCAATCCTTGTCGAATCTTGCCGCTCGCTGCCGCTATCGCCTTGTTGACTTCCTCCGTGGCCTTCGCCGACGTTCGCTTGGGAGACGACGTCACGCCGACCTTCCAGGCCCTCGAGCTCGAGCTCGACGCTTCGCGTCCAGATTACCGTGGCTCGGTACGTATCGAGCTCGAGGTGAATCGCGAAACCGATCACTTCCAGTTCCACTCCGAGGGGCTCACCTTGAGCAACCTGGTCCTGCGGTCGGCGTCTGGTGAGATCGCTGTTCGCCACCGGGCGGAGAGCGATGAGGTCGTGCGGGTCACCGCGGACAAGCCGTTGGCCAAGGGCGCATACACCCTGGAGATCGAGTTCACCAACCCCTTCGATACCAAGGCCATCAGTCTCTATCGCATGGAGATGGATGGTGTCGGTTATATCTTCAGCCAGTTTCAGGCAGACGATGCCCGCGAGGCTTTTCCCTGCTGGGACGAGCCCCGTTTCAAGATTCCTCGCCAGGTGACGCTGAAGGTTCCGGAGGCGGATCTTGCGATCACCAACACGCCGGTGCTCGAGGAACGTGTCGCTGATGGTTGGCGCACCACCGTTTTCCGCCAAACCCCGCCCCTGCCGAGTTATCTGCTGGCGTTGGCCGCTGGCCCCCTAGAGGCGGTGCCGCTGCCAGGACTTGGGGTCCCTGGACGATTGATCACGGTAAAGGGCCAGAGCCATCTGACCGAGCTCGCGAAAGAGGTGACGCCGCCGATTCTGAAGGAGCTCGAGAGCTTCTTCGGGCGTTCCTACCCGTACGAGAAACTCGATTTTCTGGCCCTGCCAGAATTCTGGCCCGGGGCGATGGAGAACCCCGGGGCGGTCACGTTCGCCGACCGGATCCTATTGATCGATGCCGACTCGGCGTCGGTCGACCAACGTCGGCGTCAGGTGCAGGTGATCGGCCATGAGCTCGCCCACATGTGGTTCGGTGATCTGGTGACCATGGAATGGTGGGACGACCTATGGCTCAATGAAGCCTTCGCCACATGGATGGGCGACAAGGCATCACACCGCGTGTTCCCGCAATTTGGCCTCGATGTCAGCGCCGTGGAGAGGGCGCAGGGAGTGCTGCGGCAAGACGCGCGAGCGACCACCCGGGCGATTCGCAAGCCAGTGGATTCGGCGAAGAACCTGCTGGACGGATTGCGCCTGACGTACCAAAAGGGGCGTTCGGTGCTCGGGATGTTCGAGCAGTGGCTGGGACCCGAGGTCTTTCGCCGCGGCATCGTCAACTACATCAACGAACACGCCTGGGGCAATGCGACCGCCGCGGACCTGTGGCGTGCCCTCGACAAAGCCTCCGGCAAACAAATCTCTGCGGCGATGGCGACGTTCACCGATCAACCGGGATTCCCATTGATCGACGTTGAGGTGTTGGCCGGTGGCCGTGTTCGGCTCAGTCAAGAGCGATTCCGCAACCACGGATCTGAGAGCCCGGGCAAGACCTGGCAAATCCCGGTTGCCCTCAAGGTTGCGATCGGCACAAGTGTTGCCACAAAAACGGTACTGCTCGACTCCAAAGTTCAGGTCGTGGAGCTCGGTGGCGAGACGCCAGCTTGGATTTTTCCCAATGCCGCCGCCGACGGCTACTACCGATGGCGGCTGCCGGCATCGCAGCTGCAAGCCCTCGCCGCCAACGCCAGTTCCGCCTTGACACCGCGCGAGCGCGTCGAGCTGATCGGCAACGTGGCAGCTTTGCTGGACGCCGGTTCGATTCGAGGTGATCAGTATCTCGGAGTGTTGGGTGAATTGGCTGACGATCCGGAGCCGCTGGTGATCACCTCGGTGTTGGGAGCACTGGAGCGGGTCAAGACCGCTCTTGTACCGACTGATCTCGAGGACGCTTTTTCCGCCTACGTGCGTCGCACCTTGCGTCCGGCGCTCGACCGCTTCGGCATGCAGCAAATTGCAGGAGAATCGGAGGCCGTCTCCCTGGTGCGCCCGACGCTCTACACTTGGCTGGGCCGCGAGGGACGTGATCCGGAAGTACTGGCCAGGGCTCGTGCGATGGCTGAAGCTTTCATGAAAGATCCATCCACGGTGGATCCTGCGCTGGCCGGGGTGGCTCTTCAATTGGCGGCGACCGACGGGGATCGTCCGCTATTCGACGAATACGTTCGGCGCCTGGAGGCCGCAAAGTCGCCGGTCGGCCGCCGTCTCTTTCTCGCGGCGCTCGGCTCGTTCCGTCATCCTGACGTGCGCCTGGCGGCCTTGAATTACGCCTTGGAAGGCGGTCTGCGACCCAACGAGCTCGTCAGCCCGATACGCACCATGTCGAACAGCGCGGCCGGTCGTGAGGTCTCCTATCGGTGGCTGACCGAGAATTTTGAAGCTCTGGCCAGCCGCCTGCCACCACTGTACCTCGGCTTCATGCCCCGTTTTGCCAGCGGTTGCTCAGTGGAACGTCTCGAGCACGCCAAAGGCTTCTTTGCTGACCACGGTGGCCCGGCCGTCGCGAAGCAACTCCAGCAGGTCGCGGAGGAAGTTCACGACTGCGTGTCGCTGCGCGACCGCGAAGGCGACGTGGTGGCAGAGTATCTGCGAGGTGGCGAAAGCTAGGGCGAGTCCGCGATACCGGCGATGTACCCCCGCACTACCGACTCCAGCACGGGCAACGGCACCGAGCCGTTTTTCAGTACGTTGTCGTGGAATTCTCGGACGTCGAAACGATCACCGAGCGCCTCTTCGGCCTCGCGACGCAGCTCTTTGATCTTCAGCTCACCAATTTTGTAGGCCAGGGCCTGGCCGGGCCAGGAGATGTAACGGTCGGTTTCGGTGCGCACTTCGTGCAGCGAGAGGGCGGTGTTGCTGGCCATGTAGTCGAGGGTTTGTTGACGGGTCCAGCCTTTGGCGTGGAGGCCGGTATCGACTACCAGGCGACAGGCGCGCCACATCTCGTAGGTGAGGCGACCGAAGTTGCGGTAGGGATCTTCGTAGAGACCGGCCTCCAAACCCAACCACTCGGAGTAGAGCCCCCAGCCTTCGCCAAACGCCGAGAGATAGGAGAAGCGGCGGAACGGTGGCAGATCCTCGAGCTCCTGAGATAGAGAGATCTGGAGATGATGGCCGGGGACGGCTTCGTGTAGGGTGAGGGCGGTGAGCACATACAGCGGCCGGTTCTCCAGGGCATAGGTGTTGACCCAGTAGGTGCCGGCTCTTGTGCTGCTGTTGGGCGCACCAACGTAACGGCCGGTGGTGTATTTCGGCGCCAGATGATCAGGCACCGGCGCGACGCCATAAGGTTGCCGCGGCAGCGTTTTGAATAGCGCTGGCAGCTTGCCGTCCATCGTTTTAGCAATGTAGGCAGCCTCTTTGAGCAGCTCCTCCGGCGATGTGGCGTAGAACTGGGGATCGGTGCGGAGGAAGTTCAGAAACGCCGCGAAATCGCCTTCGAAGCCGACTTGTTCGATGATCTCCATCATCTCGGCACGGATCCGAGCAACCTCGCTTTGACCGAGTTGATGTATCTCCTCGGCGCTCAGGTCAAGGGTGGTGAAATAACGGATACGCTGCGCATAATAAGCGTCGCCGCCCGGCAGCTCAGAGGCGCCGAGGGTCGTCCGTGCGCCAGGGATGTACTCGGTCAACATGAAGTCGAGAAAATTGCGGTACCCGGCGACAACGTGTTCCAGAATGGCCTGTGACCCTTGCTGGCGCAAAGTGTCGGCCACCTCCGCCAAGCTGTCGGGGATGTTCTCGAACGGTCGGTAGAAGACGCTGGTGGAGGCATCGTCGACCACATGGGATTCGATCGTGACCTCATAACCTTCGAGCACCACCTGGGACAGAGTCATGCCGCGCTCCAGACCGGCCCGCATATGCTCGATGTGCTGTGCCACGTAGTTGGGGAAGGCTTGCAGGCGAGCGATGTAGTTGTCGTAGTCTTGTTGGGTGGCGAAGGGCATCATGGCGGGCAGTCGAGCGAAGCCGATGTGAAACCCGTTGTCGACAGTGAGCGGGATCTGATAGGCGCCAGCCTCGAAGTCTTCGACGAAGTTCTCGAGCTGGCTGCGAAAGATGTCGACATTGAGCTGATCCGACGCGTCGAGCTGGGAGCGGTCGATGGCGTCGAGCTCCGTCAACATCTCCTGCCAAACATCAATTCGGCGCTGTTGGTCCTCGACCGCCACCGACGGCACGAGATGGTTGTGCTCGTGGCGCCCGATGGAGGTGGCGAGAAACGGATCCTCACGGAGGCGGAAGTCCCATTCGCGCTCGAACAGCGCGTGCAATTGAGTGGCGGCGTCAGAGGTCGCTGGCGGACTCTGAGGTGTGCAAGCGGCGAGGACGACGAGTCCGATCCAAAGTCCAAGGTTCGAGACTCTTTTCATGCCCGGGCTCCTTCAGTGATGGATCGATAGCGAAAGGGGGACGCGCCATTCTATCGGTCCAGGAGGAGCCCGGCTTCAGTAAGAGTTGACGGTCGCCTACTCGTAATGTAGCGCCCGCAGTGGATCCACCGTCGAGGCGCGGCGCGCTGGCAGCAGGCAAGCCAGGGCGGCGATGCCGGCGAGGAGCAAGGGAACCGCCAGGAAGGTGACCGGATCCGCCGGTTCGACCTGGAAGAGTTGCGAGCCGAGGAACCAAGCCATTGGCGCTGCGAGGAAGAAGCCGATCACCAAGCCGACCGCGACCTTGCCCATCCCCTGTTTCAGGACCATTCCCAGGATCTCGTGGGTCTGGGCGCCAAACGCCAGCCGCACGCCGATCTCCTGAGTGCGTTGACTGACGCCAAAGGCGACCACACCGTAGAGGCCAAGCGCGGCCAGCAAGATCGCGACGGCGCCGAAGGTACTGAACAGCACCCAGAGCATGTTGGGGAAGAACAGAGTCCGATCCAGAACCTGATTCATCGAGCGCACGAAGTAGAGCGGCAGCCCAGCGTCGAGCTCCAGCACCGTGCGGCGCAGGGGATCGATAAAGCTTTTCGGTTCAGCGTGTGTCTTGACGATGATCCAGGCGAAGCGAACTGGGTGTTGCGCCATCGGTACATACAGTGCTTGCTGGTCATCGGCATTGTCGAAGTCGGCGAAACGCATATCGGGGGTGACCCCGATCACCTCCATCAATCCGGCCTCGGCGTCCGCCGCTTCTTCCTCTTCACCCATGTAAACATTCACCCGTTTGCCGATCGGATTCTCCCCCGGCCATTCCTTCTTGGCGAAGTCTTCGTTGACGATCACCACCGCCGGAGTGCCCTCGCGGTCGGCGGTGGTGAAGTCGCGTCCTGACAGCAGTTTGACCCCTAGGGTCTCCCAATAGCCCGGGCTGATCACCGTCCAGCGCACGAAGGGCATGTCCCGAGGCGTCTCGTAGGTCTCTTCCGGACGTTCGAAGCGAGTGCCATTACCGCCGATCTCGGTCTCGGTGGGGATGGCGGTGCCAATCGCTGCGGAAGCGACCGCGGCTTTGCCGTCGACCCGCTCCCGTAGCTGATCGTAGAATGCCACCCAATCCTGTTCTTCAGGGTAGTCCCCTTCGAACAGGCCCATGCGAGCGGTCAGCAGATGATCGGGATCGAAGCGCAAATCGTAGCTGTTGACGGCGAGCACGCTGCGCACGGTGAGGGCGGCGCCCACCAACAATGCGAAGGAAATGGCGACTTCGGCGATCACCATCGCCCGGCTGATACGGCCCAGGCGGAAGCTGGTCGAGCCTCGGTTGGAGTCGGACAACACCATGCCGACGTTGGTCCGCGAAGCCTGAATCGCCGGAATCAGCCCGGCGACCAGCGCCGCGCCCACAGCGGCGGCGAGGGTGGCCATCAACACCTTGCCATTGAGGGCAAACTGCATCCAGAACGGGGGATCGGTCTGCGCCAGGGCACGGTCGAAGGCTTGTAGGCCGGCGTGGGCCAGGCCGATTCCGAACACCGCGCCGAGCAGCGACAACAGGCCCGCCTCGGTAAGCACCTGAAAGATCGCTCGCGTCCGTCCCGATCCCAGCGCCGACCGAATCGCCAGCTCACGGGTGCGTACTGCGGCCCGCCCGATCAGCAAGTTGGCGACGTTGAAACAGGCGATCAGCAGCACCATCAGGACAGCCACGAACATCACTCCTAGTAGCACCTTGGTCTCATCGTCGATGAACTCGTCGATGTACGGCTGCACCACCGCGCTGACCCCTTCGTTGGTCTCAGGGTACTGTTGCTCGAGACGCCGTGCGATGGTGGCCATCTCAGCGGCCGCTTCGTCGATCGAAACGCCGTCCCGCAGTCGCCCGAAGACCTCCAGAGTTCTCCCTTCGTCTCGCGGGACAGTGGTGCTCTCGAGGACCAGTGGCATCCACAGCTCTTCATTGACCGGGAAGTTCAAACCCTCCGGCAGCACGCCGATGATCGTCGTCGGCTTAGTGTTGAGACGGACAACCCGGCCGATGACATCATCGCGTCCACCATAACGTTGTTGCCACACCTGGTAGCTCAGCAGCAACACCGGGGGAGCGTCCACGGCGCCGTCCGCCGCTTCGAAACCGCGGCCGATCAGTGGCTGCATGCGAAGCATTTCGAGAAAACCCGGCGAAATCCAGCTGCCGTTGTAGCGTTGCGGCAGCTCTTCGTCAGCGAGGTTGAAGGTGCCACCGGTAAAACCTGCCAGCCCTTCGAAGCTCTGCTGTTGCTTCTGCCAATCCTCGAAATCGTGTTGCGAGACCTCCATGCTTTCGATATCGCGCGACAGATTGTTGCGCTCGAGATGAAGCAGGCGTTCGGATTCCTCGAACGGCAAGCCGGCGAGAAAGACACCGTCGATGATCGCGTACATCGAAACCGTCAACCCGATACCGAGGGCCATGGCGACTACCGCCACCGCGCTCGAACCGGGATTCTTGATCAACATACGGTAGGCGTAACGAAGCTCGCGCGTGAGGGCGTCCATCGAGGTCTCCTGGCTGTGTGGTCAGCGGTGTCGTCAGCGTTCACTACAGACAACGACACTAAGCGCCAAGGAGTTTCATCCGACGGATGAATTGTGCATTTGTGTTGGCGGTAGATCGTCGGGGTGCCGCGTTGCGGAGGGTCTACCGTTGAACGGAGTTTCAAAGTGAAGTGGCGGGTGTTGGGGTGCCAGGGATCTCGGAAACAGAGCCGAAGGAGAGCCGGGGTCTCGGAGGAGAGAGCGGGGGTCTCGGAAAGAAAGCGATAGAAGGACAACTGCGTAGCAAGGGGTTGCGCAGCAGCAAGGGGTTAAGGTGGCAGGGATCTCGGAAGGGGAGCCGAAGGACAGCCGGGATCTCGAAAAGAAAGCGATGAAACGGCGGCTGGGCAGTGCCCAAGGCTTTCCGGTGGCCACCAAACAAGGTTCTGGATGCGAGGTGGTACTGACCCAGTTTCGATGACCCAATTGACTTGAATTCTCTGGGTTCTCGACTAAGCACGAATACACCTCCCCCGGCAATTACAGATATTGAGATTAGATCGATGCCCGGCTACCTGTGCGGGTCGATGATCGACCCGCTGGCGGGCTCAGCTAGCAGCCGGCGACCACGACGCCCAGCGCGCAGCCCCACCCGCGTCAGCGAGAGGGTCTATCGCGTCACCGGTGCGGACGAAGGACAGGCTCGGCGGGAAGCTGTGCTTGGGGAAGATCGCCTCGGTG
Source organism: Acidobacteriota bacterium (assembly GCA_029263355.1). Lineage (GTDB taxonomy): Bacteria > Acidobacteriota > Thermoanaerobaculia > Multivoradales > J023 > JAAELT01. The sequence goes on from JAJCXQ010000192.1 coordinate 25,700, forward strand.
ACTCTTCCAAGTTTCACTTTGAGGGATGCCTCACGAAACATCTCGACGAAGACTCGATAGGCTTTTTTGACGCGCTCGCGCATCTCCTTGCTGGCAGCATGACACAGTGGCTTGGGACTGCGCTTGTTGTGGACGGAGCGAGCGAAAGGATCCTGGTTGCGGATGGCGTCCATGCCGAGAGGTTCGATGCCGAGCTCGGCGCGCTGTGCCGCGGCCTCGGCTTCGATCTCGACGACCATCTCGGTGACGTGTTTGCGACGGAGGGCGAGTGGTAGGCCTTGCCAACAAGGGAGCGGAGCAAGCTGGACGTCATAGTGCTGCATGAAGGCGCCGCGATCAATGTCGCAGGCGGCAGTCCCGCGCCGGGCGGCTCGGCGTTGCGCTTGACGCCTGGCCTCATATTCTTCGGAACGGGCATACCAAATGCCTTGCATTGGTTTGCCATCCATCAAGGCCTCTCCGCAGTGGACGCCCTCCCATTCTCTGACGCTGGCGACCAAAAATTCTTTGATGGTGTTGCTGAGCACGTAGCGAAGGCGGCCGATCAGCGCCTCGTCTTCCGGGCTAACGGGGATGAGGTGGTATCTCTCGCGCCAGAACGATCCCCGCCAGCCGATGAGACGACCGGCTTCGCGGGCCAGGTTGCCGTTGACGAATCCCATGAACTTCGAGAGCTGTTCAGCGTCTTCGGGGGTCAAAATCATGTGGTAATGCGAACTGGTGGCGACGACCGCATGAATCTTGACGGGGTGCTCCTCTTGGGCTCGACCAAGGATGCCGATGAAGATGCGTCGGAACTGGGTCGTGACGGGCAGCATGTAGAAGCCGCAGGCCGTGGAGGTGGAGACTTCGACGCTCCATCCGGGTGGGACGTAACGGGGTCCTCGTGACATAAGTGTTCTCCCGAAAGTCGGCCCAGTGAAGCACGAGGGCCTCCGCAGCCACACGCCGCGATCGGTCTCGTGCTCTTTTCGAGCCGGTTTCTCGAGGCGTCGGAGGCTCACGCTCGGGGGCCGCGAGCACACTCGGTGCCTACACCCATTTAGAAGACGGAAAGCGGCGCTCCGATCTGTCGGAGTGGACGAAGAAAGTTGTTGAACCTGGCTACGAGTGGCCGGCAACCGTTGTGCCTGGCGGGCGGCGAAGTGGCTGGTACCCAAGTTGACACAGTGCCTGGCGGGCGGCCGAAGTGGCTGGTACCCAAGCTGACGCAGCACAGGCAGGCTGGGCGGCCGACGCAGCACAGGCAGGCTGGGCGGCCGGGGCGGCCGACGCAGCACAGGCAGGCTGGGCTGCCGAAGTGGCTGGTACCCAGGTTGGCTCTACCAGCGGTTGCTTCGGCTGCCACTTGAAAGAGCTATGATCAGGTCTGGAGTCGGATACCGCCCAACACCATGAGAGGACTCAACCATAGTCGCAGTGTTGTGATGCAGGGCTGTTGTGATGCAGGGCTGTTTGTGGTGCAGGCTGCGTCGTCAGTGGCTGTCAGAATGCCAAAACTCAGGAGGCCGAACTTTCATGAAGATCTTGCCCTTGCACGGAATGTTGTGCTCGACGCTCATCTTCATCTTGACACCAGTCGCTTCGGCTCAACTACCGATTCCGATCGGGGAGGAGCTGCAGATCAGCTCAGCTGGGGGAGGGCCGGAGATCGCGATCGGCGAAGACGAGCAGTTCGTGGTGGCGTTTACTGTGAGTCAATTTGGTGACCGTGGGGTCGCCGCGCAACGCTTCAGCCTGGACGAGGGCCCGCTGAGTGGTCAGTTTCAAGTCAGCGACCGGTTCTCCTTCTATTTTTCAGGTCCAGACGTGGCGACCCGGCCAGATGGTGGATTCTTGGTCGTCTGGGAACAAGGGTTCAATGCTGAAATACGAGGCAAGCTCTACGACGCCGAGGGCAACCTCGAGGGGCGAGAATTTCCGGTCATCGCGAATGACTTCACCTTGGACGAATTTGCTCCCGACATTGTGAGAACCCCTGATGGAGGATTCCTATAGACATTTCCGTCCGAAGGTGGCGTATGGATCCGAGGGGAAGTTCCTTGCTGCTTGGTCGAGCGACATGTCGGCAGGCTCCGATGACTCGGACCTCAGTGTGCAGCTGCGTGCATTCAGCGCCAATGGCGTGGCCAGGCAAGCGGAGGTTCAGGTCAACACCTACACCACCGGGAACCAGGGATCACCCGATCTCGCCGCCCTAGCCGACGGTACCTTCCTGGTCAGCTGGGGCGGCGGCGGCGTCCGCGGGCAACGCATGATGGTGGTCGAGGAACCCTGCGCGCCAGGTGCGACGACTCTCTGCCTCAACCAAGAGCGCTTCCGGGTCGATATGGAGTGGCGAGATTTCGAAGGGCGGATCGGGACGGCGCAGGCTGTATCTTCCAGCTCGGACGATTCCGGACTGTTCTGGTTCTTCGACGAGAACAACTGGGAGGTGCTGGTCAAAGTGTTGGATGGCTGTGCCATCAACGATCAGTTCTGGGTCTTCGCTGCGGCGACCACCAACGTGGAATATACCTTGCGGGTGACGGATACGATCACGGGAGAGAGCCAGACCTACTTCAATCCGCGGGGCAACCCTTCGCCGGCGATCACCGATACGCAGGCCCTCGGAGGCTGCCAAGCCGTGCCGGCGAGATCCAATCGTCGTCGACCGCGTGCCGTGCCTTCGGTGCCCGCCCGAGTTGACGGAGGGGCGGGCTGCTCGGACAGCGCTACCAGCCTTTGCCTCAACGACAGTCGATTCGAGCTGACCGTCGAATGGACGGATTCTGGCGCCAACATGGGGCAAGGGCAGCGAGCCCCACTGAGATCAGATGATTCCGGGCTCTTCTGGTTCTTTGATGAGAACAACTGGGAGATTCTGGTCAAGGTGTTGGATGGCTGTGCGGTCAACGACCATTTCTGGGTCTTTGCGGCGGCCAGCACAGACGTCGAGTATCGGCTCGAAGTGAGAGATACCGAGACCGGTGAAATTCGTCGTTATCTCAATCCACTCGGCACCGCTGCGCCAGCGATCACCGATACCGGCGCGTTTGCAGTCTGCCCCTGACGCCTCCGAGATTCTCCTGTCGAGACGGGCGCCGTTCGTTGCCCCCTGATGCGGTGCCAGGCATACGTAGCCGCGCCAACGCCTCGCGAGTGACCATCGCCTGATCGCCTTTTTCGCGCTGCAAAATCGCCAGGCTCTCGCGCAGCAGGGGCTCCGCTTCGGTCAGTCGGCCCTGGGCGGCGAGGCAGCCGCCGGCGACACTGTCGGCGTCGGCAATTCGCCAGTGGCCAGCTGGCAGGGTGGCGCGGAACACCTCGCGCGTCCGGTCGATCAGGATCTCGCACTCCGCGGCGTCGCCGCGCTGCAGCCGCAGCGTGGCGAGGTTGCGCAAGACCGCGGCGACATGGGGATGCCCCGCGCCTCGTAGCTTCTCCTGCAAGGTCAGAGCCTCGCGGTACAGGGATTCTGATTCCTGCGGCCGGTCGAGGGCTTGCAGCACCCTGGCCAGATTGTTGAGGCTGGTGGCCACGGCAAGGTTCTCGCTGCCGTAGAGGGGCTGCCGGATCTCGAGGGCTTGGCGCAGGTACGACTCGGCGTCAGCTGGCTCGCCGCTCTGGAAAAGGAACGCACCGAAGCTGTTGAGAGCCGTCGCCGCTTCCGGGCTGTCGGCGCCGTAGAGCTCGGCCCGCAGCTCGAGGTTGCGACGGTAGAGCGCCGCGGCCTCGGACAGATCGCCGCGCGCCGCGAGCAGCGACGCCAGGTTGTTGAGGGTGTACAGATACTCCTCGTCCTGCTCGCCGGTGAGCTTCAGGCGCATCGCCAGGGCCTCGCGGAAAAGGGCCTCGGCGCGCTCGAATTCGCCCAGCTCGTCGAGCACCACCGCCAGGACGTTGATCCCCCGCGCCAGGCGCTCATGGGCTCGCGGGTAAAGCCGTCGGCGCAGGTCGAGCGAGGTTTCGATGAGCTTGCGGGCTTCGTTGTAGTGTCCCCGCTTCTGGTAGATGCGTCCCATGGACAAGGTCAGGGTGGCTTGCAGATCCGGCCGATCCGGCACCCGTTCGTGAATGCGCTGGAGGAGCTTCTCCGCCGTGGCGGGGCCGTCCGGGGAATCGAGCAGACGTGAAGTGGTGAGCAGATCCTCGACAAAATTTGCAACCAGAGCCTCCTGCTCGCGTAGGCGGTCCGTCTGCCACCAGCGCACCGCGGTGAACGTCAGGCCGACGGCCAGCAGCAGCAGCAGGACCGTGGCGGCGGCGGCCAGTTGATGGCGCCGCACCCAGCAGACCAACGGGTAAAGCAAGGTTCCTTCGCGGGCGGCGACGGGGCGTTGCTCCAGGGTCCGCCGCACGTCATCAGCCAGCTGCCATGCCGAGCCGTAGCGATCCTCCGGCTCGTTGGCGAGACAGCGTTGCGCCATCGCATCGAGATCGCCCCGCAGACGGTGGGCCAGGGTTTTCGACGGTGGCAGGCCGGCGGCGGCTGGCGCCCGCCGATCGCCACCAGCGGGTGTTGGCGCCCCTACGATCTCGCTCAGCCGCTGAGGCTCGGAAGCCGTCGCCGCGACGTTGGCGCCTGGTGGCAAGCGCCCGGTCAGCAGGCGGCAGAGTAGAACACCCAGCGAGTAGATGTCGCTCGCGGTGGTCGCCGCCTCCCCCCGCAGCTGCTCCGGACTGGCGTACCTCGGCGTCATCGCGTGGTGGCCGAGGGAAGGACTCGAAACCCCTTCGCGGGCGAGCTCGGCGATGCCGAAGTCGAGCAGCTTGGGTACCCCAGCCGCCGTCACCAGGATGTTGCCGGGTTTCAGATCACGGTGAATGATCTGCCGCTGATGAGCAAAGTGCACCGCCTCGCAGATTTGCCGAAACAAATCGAGTCGCGTCTCGAGGTTGAGCTCGTGGGAGGCGCAATAACGATCGAGGGTCTCGCCTTCGACGTATTCCATCACTAGGTAAGGCGAGCCCTCGACGGTTGATCCGCCGTCGAGCAAGCGGGCGATCGACGGATGCTCGAGCTCGGCCAGAATTTGCCGCTCGTGCTGGAAACGGAGCACGCTGGCGCGGTTGATCTGGCCGCGGCGGATCAGCTTGAGGGCGACCTGCTTGTGAAAGTCGTCGGCTCGATATGCCAGGTAGACGGCCCCCATGCCGCCTTCACCCAGCAGGCGGTGGATCTCGTAGGCGTCGACCCGCTGGCCGGGCTCGAGTTCCGCGGCCCGACGCCTTGCGCCCTCGCCTGCCGCCCGGGGCGGCCCGGCGACATCCGTCGGCAGCTGCGCCGGGTGAGAGAAAAATCCGTCGTCGAGCTGGCTCTCGAAGGCGGCCAGGGATTCGACCTCCAGGCGCAGCTCCGCGTCTTCACCGCACAGGCTATCCAGCAGGCGGTCGCGCCGCGACGGCGTTTCTGCCAGCAGCTCGACGAGGACGCACTTGACCTCCACCCAGCGCTCCGGCGTCACGGCTTGGCGACTCCAGCCGCGCCTCCGGCTGCCGGCTGTAGCTCACGCAACAACCACAGACGCGCGATCTTCCATTCCCTTTGGATCGTTCGCGCCGACACGCCGAGCGCCAACGCAATCTCCTCGACGGTCAAGCCGCCGAAGAACCTCAGCTCGACGATGCGCGCCTGGCGAGCATCGAAGGCCGCCAGGGCGAGCAGGGCTTCGTCGACGGCGACCAGATCAGGGCGCAGATCGGCCGGCAGGTCGAGCGCCTCGTCGAACACCACCGACGGTTGATCGCCGCCTCTTTTGTCGGCTTTGCGAAGGCGAGCGTGGTCGACAAGGATGCGACGCATCGTGGCGGCGGCAAAATTGAGGAATTGCGTTCGGCTTTGCCAACTGACGCTGCGGCGGTCGACAAGACGCAGATAAACCTCGTGCACCAGCGCCGTCGGTTGCAGCGTGTGTTGTCTCCGCTCACGGGCGAACTGGGCCCGCGCCAAGCCGCGCAGCTCATCGAAGACGAGAGGCATCAATCGGTCGAATGCCGCCGCGTCGCCGTCGCTCCAGCGATCGAGAAGCCGTGTGATTTCATCACCCATCAAGCCTCTGTACGCGCTCACCGACACGAACGTTTCGCCGCGCGACCTCTACTTTCTTCGAGGCCTGAGAGCCCGTGGCAAAAAACTTCCGCGACGATGTCAGGTTTTCGCGATCGGCTTCGCGTACCCCTATAGAGCCCCCCTTCGAGAGCGATCTCTCGATATCCAGCCACCCTACATTGGAGAACTCGACATGCGAAACTTCCTGCCGAACGTATCTTTGCGTCACCCGCTGCTGCTTGCTCTCGCCACCCTCTTTATGACTCTGACTTCGGCCGCGGCGAGCCACGCGGCAGCTGGCGACCTCGCAAGCGCAGCTGCGGAGCCTCGCTTCAGTGAAGAGGCCGCTTATCGAGCTGTCGTCGATCCGAGCGAGTTGGAACGTCCAGTCTTGAGCCTGAGCAATCCCTACGGCGACCGTTCGATCACCCTGCGTGTTTTCGCCTGGAGCACACGGATCGAAGGGCACCGGACCCACGTTCTACATCTCGAAGCGGGCGGCACGTCGACGATGACCTTCGACGGCCCGTTGAGCTTCGATCGCCTGGCGATCCGCAGCGCCGCGCCATTTCTCGCCGAGCTCGAGAGCGCTGCCGACGGCCGGCGTCAAATGCTCCAGGTCGAAGCCAGAGACGGTAAGGGCTCCTTCAACAAGTTCGGGTTCAGCTGTTCCGGTGATTGGACCCTGACCTGCTTGAACTGTTCCCACGGTCCGTTCACCGCGCCCGGCTTCGTCATCCCGATCGGCAATGTCTACTGGAAACAGAACCGACCCGCCGTGAATCCCTGGGAGACCATCGGCGACCAGGGCATTACCGCCACCTGGCAACACGCATCGGATTGCCCAGTCTCCGTCACCAACTCCCTGGGCGACACCTATTCGGTGTATATCGATTAGGTGCCCAACCCCTACTGATTTGGGAGGCTGAGGTGACGAACCTCTGACCCTGATCTTGCTGTTGGCCCGCCGGCCGCTCGTGAGCGGCCGGCGGGCTCTTCCTGCGTGTCTAGCAGGCCGTAACAAAGTCAGACCGCGATTCTTCACGATTCGGAACCAAGGAGAGACCCATGACGATCCTCGGAGACCCTCACACCTCAGCCTTCGACCTCAACCGCCGTCTCCTCGCCGCCTTGGCGCTCCTCGTCGCTTTCTCTCCGTCACCGGCTATCGGCAGCCCCTGTGGTGACGCGACCGCGGTCGCCGTGAGCGCCTACCATACGGCCGGTCCTCTGAGTCCAGGCGCCGCCCACCGCTTCCGGGTCGACGTTCCCACCACCGGCATTCTCGGGCTGGTCGTCGAGACGCCGATCGACGGTCCCCAGACTCGGCTGGCGCTCCTGGACTGCGAGAGCGGCGAGGCGACGACAATCGAGGGCTTCGAACAGGCACGAACCGTCGCCGTTCGCCGGCCAGGGACCATCGGGTTCGAGGTCACGACAGACAGCGCCGTCACCGGCTATCAGATACGGACCGCTTTCGTGTCGTCGAGCACCATCGGCCCCCGGGTCGATCTGCGGATCCTCGATCCCGCCGCAGCGGTTTTCCCAACGCAGCCGCCGGGTGAGCCGCAAGCCATCGCCATCGAGCTGCTGGCGCCGAGCCACAGCCACGGCTCGGTGCCGATCCAGCTGACGCTTGCCGGCAGCCGCGAGGATGCGACGGACGACCTCGAGATCGACGTTCTGCTGGCCCCATCCCTCGGGATGTCACGCGTCCTGCTGCTCGAAGTGGGTCGCCCCGGCGTGCTCCTGACCACGGCCCGATCCGCCGGCGTCACCGGCGCCGGCAGCACCACGAGCGCGTCGCCGGAGCCACGCTGGCTGGCCCCGGTGCGTCCCGGGGAATACCTGGTGACGATCGAGGATGCCGCCGTCGCCGCCCTGCATTTCGAGCTCCTCGACCTCTGCGGGCCAGGCCAGCTGGACCCGGACGCGAGCCCGTCCTGCGCGACCACGTTGACGCCGAGCACGGTGACGTCGAACCCGATGGGCCTACAAGAGCTGGAGAACACCTGGCCCGCCGATGTCGACACCTTCAGCTTCCTGATCACCGCCAAGGAGACCGTCACCCTCGCCACGCTCGAGGGGCTCGATACCCTGGGCGCTCTCTACGATAGAGCCGGAAACCAACTGGCCTTCGACAGCGGTGACGGCTCCGGCTTCGTCATCCACCAGGTTCTCGATCCGGGGATCTACTTCCTGCGCGTCGAGGGGCAGGCGGAGGTGACGGGTTATTACCGACCGGTCCTGTCGATCGCTCCGGGGAAGTGAATCGGTAGATGGCAGAGGGCGGGCGGATGCCTGTCTCGAGCGGGTAGAATGGTTCTTCGCGACTGTGCACATCTATCGGCGGCATCGGGGCAACCCGGAAGGATCTGTGTTATGAAAACAACCCTCGCCTTTGTCGCCGTGATGATGTTATCCGCCTGCGGACCGGACGGCAGCGCGCCACAGGACGCTGCAAGGACGGATGCCAAACAGGCCGTCGATACGCTTTACGTGAACGGCGTCGTCTGGACCGGCTCAAAAGGCGTGGGGGATGCCCGGTTCTTGGCCGTCAAGGACGGAGTGATCACGGATGTCGGCGACGGTGAGACCGATCACATCACGGCGCAGGAAACGGTGGATCTCGACGGCCGCTTCGTTATGCCAGGGTTCATCGACAATCATGTGCATTTTCTCGAAGGCGGCGCCGGGCTAGCGAGTGTCGACCTACGCGATGCGGCGACGCCAGAGGTGTTCTCACAACGTATCGCCGACTATGCAGCAACTCTGTCTGCTGGCCGATGGGTCTTGAACGGCAACTGGGATCATGAATTGTGGGGTGGTGCACTGCCGCGCAAGGAATGGATTGACCCGGTGACCCAAGACACGCCGGTTTTTGTCTTTCGTCTCGATGGGCATATGGCGCTAGCAAACTCGGCGGCGCTGAAGCTCGCCGACATCGATGCGGCGACGGTGACGCCGGAAGGCGGCGAAATTGTGCGCGACAAAAACGGGGAGCCGACCGGTGTTTTGAAAGATACCGCCATGAATCCGGTCCTTGCCGTGATCCCCAAACCGTCCGACGACGAGCTTCTGGCCGCTTTTGATTTGGCGCAGTCCCACGCTCTCAGCCTAGGTCTGACGCAGGTCCACGCCGTCACCGCAAATCCAAATGAAACCACCATGCTCGATGCTTTTCGGCTCGCCCACTACCATGGTGTCATGAAAATCCGAATTTACGCGCTGTCGCCTCTCGAGCATTGGCAGGACGCCAGAGTTCTTGTGGCGAGTGAAGGCAACGGAGACGACACGCTGCGCTGGGGCGGCCTCAAAGGTTTTGTTGACGGCTCCCTCGGCTCGACAACCGCTTGGTTTTACGAGCCGTTCGCGGATAAGCCCGAGACCAGCGGCTTCCCATTGACCGATCCGGCGGTGCTGAAAACCCTGATGGCCGACGCGGATGCGGCGGGGCTCCACCTCGCTGTCCATGCCATCGGTGACAAGGCAATCGATCTGCTCATCGACAACATGCGAGCAGCGGCAGGCGCCGATATCGCCGACCGGCGTTACCGTATCGAACACTTCCAGCATCCATCCCGCGCCGCCATCGAGGCCGCGGCGGCCAGCGGTATCATCGCCTCGATGCAGCCCTATCACGCCATCGACGACGGGCGCTGGGCGGAAAAACGCATCGGTCCCGAACGTATCAAAACAACTTACGCCTTCCGGTCGATTCTCGACGCGGGTGGGATTTTGACTTTCGGCTCCGACTGGCCGGTTGCTCCCTTGTCACCCATCGAAGGCGTCTACGCCGCCGTCACCCGCCGTACTACCGACGGCGCCAACCCGGATGGCTGGCAGCCGCAGGAAAAGATCACCGTCGAGGAGGCGCTCACCGCCTACACCGCAACGAATGCTTATGCCGGCTTCGAAGAAGACCAAGCCGGCACGCTCGAAAGAGGCAAGCGTGCTGATTTCGTTGTCCTGTCGGAGGATCCGCGGTCGGTCGATCCTGACGCACTTCGGGACATCAAGGTGCTGGCGACCATGATCGGTGGAGAAGTGGTTTTTCATTCAAAAGAGGAATAGGCGCCGCGCTGGTCGGGATTTGCTGATGACGTTAAGCCATATGCCAGGCCTTCCCAACACGGCACCCGCGAGTCGAGCCCACTTTTGGTCAGTTGACTGTCGCTATCACCAGCAGAATTGCCCCGGGCAGATCTTGCATTCGACGTCCGCGTTGGCGGACTCTTTGCAATTCCCGCCTCCGGCGTTCTGACAGTTGTTGTCGTAATGATAGGTAAGACCTGTGACGATGCCTGGACAGATGTTGAGGGCTGCCGCCCCAATTTTACTGTGGAGATCAGCCCTGGCATTGACGCATTGCGGTGAGCCTTCGGGACCTACGCCCCAGATTGTCCCGGTATTGCCGCAAGCCTGGGTTTGACAACCGGCTGCCATCACCTTCGAAGGTTCCAGATCCACGACCGGCGTCTCGAGATCCTCGGCCGATGGGGCGAGATCTTCCGCTGCCGGCTTGGCCGGGTGTGACAGCACCGATGCCTCGGTGTCGACTTGTGCATCGTCGACCTCGGTGGCGCTGATGCCGTTCCAGTTACCGAGGACTGCGATACTGAGAGTCACTAGAAGAAGGATTGTCATCTTGGAAAAGTTCATGGCTCTCTCCTTTGAGTGTGTGCGGATGGTTTATTTACTGAAGTCCAAATTGGATGGTCCCAAGGCGAGTTTTCGACGCTCGGGTACGACCGTTTGTGCCACCGACTCGAATCTGAAGTTGTCAAAGAAGACCTTGCCGGAGCCCCTGAGGATGACGCCGAAGGCGATAGCGGTGGCCTCCTTGGGCACATCGAGCACAATTTCGTAAGACTGCCAGTCGGTGGTGCCCTTGATGGGGCGCTCGTTCATGTTGTCGAAGGCAAGGGACTCTTTGCGGTTGCAGCCATCGACACGGAGCCACATCAGGGCCTGATTGACTACTTCCTCGGAGCGGATTTCGGCGGTGAGCCGTAAGCGGTGGCCGTGGTATTTCTTGGCATCGAATATCTGCGACAGGGTACCGAAGCCTTGCGGTGACTTTGCGCCGCTGGCCAGAAATCCTATGCCGGACTCGGTGCCCACGCGGTATTGATGGGGAGCGCTTCCCGCCAGGCCCCAGCCTTTCGGGGTGCCGGGGGGAGATGCGCGGGCGACGGCGGCAAAGGCCAAGGCACAGAGGAGTGCAGCAACGTGCAGTTTGTTGATGGACGGCATGTCCGAGTCCTCCTTTCTAGAGGATCGTTACACCCGGTGATCCGGGCCTAGGAATCCAGGGCAGGAGCGATTGTGCCCCGACCTGACGAATGGGCCAGCTGGCCCAAAGAATCGCGACGCTGACCGGTCAGCGTCACTCAGACGTTCTGGTTGGGACTCTCCAACTCGATCCATCCATTGAGGCCGAGGACGCCACCCGCGGTGACGTCAACAGATCGAGCTCCGAAAGGGCCGAGGTCTGTGAGGTGGCGAGTGGTGCCACTCGCCACATGGCAAGCGTAGAGAGTGGCTTCTTGGGCGTCAGCCCAGATTGCCCAGCCCTGGGTGGCGCCGCGAAAGCCGCCGAGTCCGTCTCTAGCATGCTCGAAGTAGCATACGCGCCTGGTTTCCGGCTCGGATGGGATGCGCGCGAACACGACGGTCTCCTCGGGCATCGTCCTGGCGGTCCACACCAAGGGTCCTTCATCGAGTGCGCCGAGGGACACGTAACCGCTCGTCACAAAACGCTTCTCCGACGCCCACATGGCAAAAGGCCCGGGATCCCAATCGACCGCCGCCTCGTGTTGTAGCTCCCAGGCTGTTGGGTCGAGGCCCACGACTCGTGCCTCCCCTGAACCGGCGAGTAGGAAATAGGTGGTCTCGCCGACTCGACTCACTGGTGTCGGTGAGAACCGACCTCCGGGCCGAAGCACCGCTTCGGCCTTCTCGGTCGGGAAAACGTTTATGTCAGGGGTGAATGACATCGCAGGTGAGAACAGGCGCTGCCCTTGATCCGGCAAGTCGTGGGGACCGGTCACGCGTTCACCGTCGGATGTGATCGCCATCCACCAATGGTTGAGGTTTTTCTTTGGCCTGGCATGTGTTGCATGGGCGTAGAGCATCGGCTCGGTGGTGACCAAAAGCTGCTCAGCACCGATCCAAGCCGCGGTCCAAGGATTGCGATCGTCCCTTGGCAAGTCCCGCACAGCCAGCATCCGCAGCCGCCGATCCTCTCCTAGGATCAAGAGATTGCCGACTCGATATGTCCCCAGGCCAAAGCGATAACCAGACAACGTTCGCCAGGCAAACTGGCGGCCATCCGTAGACCAGCCTAGTGGATCCTGGTGCGCTCCCTGGTTGAGGTGCAGCTCATAGAATCCACCGTCGCGACGGATGATCACCCATTCGGAGTTGGCTCCGTTCCAAGGCCCCTCGGCGCTGCGCATCACGGCCTGTCCACTCTCTGGGTGGGCGAAGAATTGTTCTCCGCGCACGAAGACGCGGCGGAGCACTCGGCTCCCCGATGGACCGCGGACCACCGGATGGTAGATGCCGTCCGGGAGGTACTTCGCCTGAACCATCTCGAGGTGGGCTCCCTGGCCAAGATCTCGGACCGCCACCACCGCGCCGGGCTCGACCCGCATGGGTTGTAGCAAGATCAGGACGCTCGCCGCGGTGGCCGCAAGCAGAACGAACGTTAGCCCGGCGATGCCTCGCCGCCAATGAATCTCACCTGGAGCACGCTGCATCAGCCAACCGGCAATCGCGAGGGCGCCGAGCCCAATGACCCACAGGAAGGCTTCCTGAGACGCTTTTCCGAGCGTCGGCCAAGCCATGTAAAGGACACCCTGGGTCGGTAGAGGAGCCATCACGGGAATCAAATAGGACACGCCTTGGATCAAAAGGCTGCCGAGAAACCACCGGCCTAGGGCTTGGGAGCGGGTTGCGGACAGAGCTGCGGCGAGGAAGCCGCTACCCATGCCAACCGCCAACAGGGCGAGCCCTGTCGTGATGATCCCCCCGGGGTGGAAGTCCCGGTCCGCAAAGGATCTCGAGAGGTCCGCGAATGAAGGCCGGTAAAGCGCCAGGCAACCCACAATCCAGAGCATGGTGGCGAAACAGACCGCCATTAACCTGAGGAGGAAAACCTGGCCACTTCCCCAGGATCGGGCATAAAGCCATTCGAGACTCCGCTCCTCTCGCTCCCGCGCCCACCCGGAGATCGCCATCATTGCGGCGAGGGTCGGAGCGAGCAGCCAACATGCGTACAGAGCCGCAAGGTCAGGCCAGTCGCCAGCGAAAAACCTCCAATGTCCTTCCACGACGCGATGCACCAGCGGTGGCACGATCAGCAACAACCAGCCGATCAACACCGGCTTGCGGTGACGACGCAGCTCGTGGAGAAAAAACGTGATGGCAGCGCGCCACGTCAATCGGTTTGAGGGCATCAGAGTTCTCCTTCCGTCAACGCAACATAAATGTCTTCGAGGGTCACAGGCTCGCATCGTGCTGCTGGGACGTCCGCCTGGTACCGTGCCCAGACGTCAGCATCGAACGCCGTCAGCAGCGGCCCGTCATCGCTTTCGATCACTCCCAGGTCGGCCGGCAGTGAAACGCCATGGGGCAGAAAGAGCCGTCGACATCGAGCTTTTAGGTGATCGACATCTTCATCGATCTCGATGATGCCTCGGCGCAAGAGTAATAAACGATCGAGCGACCAATCGGCCTCTGTCAGCAGATGGGTCGAGATCAGGACACCACATCCCGACTCGCCGGCAAGCGCCAGCAGCTCGCCGAGGAGCAGGCGCCGGCCCTTGGGATCCAGACCTAGGGTGGGATCGTCGAGGATCAACAGCTTGGGTCGGAGTGCGAGCGCGCACAGCAGGCCCAAACGCGCTGTCTGACCGCGGGAGAGTTTTTCGACGTCTTGCGTCGGATCAATTTCCAACCGATCGATCAGCTCACGCGCCAGATCTGGATCCCACTTCGGAACCGTGGCGGCCTGAAAATTGATCAGTTGTTGGACTCGGAAACAGCGTGGAAAGGCGGGACGCTCGGGCATCCAGCCCACGTCACCGAGATGTCTCCGGCGCAGGGGGTTCTCACTCAAGACGCGAACTCGCCCTGCAGAAGGCTCGAGAAACCCCATTGCGATGCCTAGGGTCGTCGTCTTCCCAACCCCGTTGGATCCTGCCAGAGCGACAATTTCTCCGGCATGCACTTGGAAACTCACCTCGTCGAGTACGGTCCGGCGGCCAAACCGCTTTTTCAACCCATGGACTTCAATCATCATCACTCCTCCTTTCGTCCGCACCCGCCCAAACTCGGCATAACGCTTCGATCAGTTGCTCTCGGTCGAGCCGCAAGCGTCGTCCAGTCGTGACCAAAGCAGCCAATTCGCGATCCAACATGTCCTGGGTGAGCTTGGGCGCAATACGAGTCGCAGTCTCGGTCACCGTCATCCCAATGCCGCGCTCCGCCTGCGCGAGACCGGAGCGTTCCAACGCCCGCAAGCCTCGGGCGGTGGTGTTGGGATTGAGACGCAGCCGGCTCGCCAGAGTACGTACCGACGGTAGTCGATCCCCGGGTCGTAGCTCACCCACCGTCACCGCCACCGCCACCGATTCCAAGATCTGCTCATAAAGCGGGATCGGGGACGAGGGATCGAGATGGGGCATCCAGTCAGACACGGTTTGTCGTCCTTTTGTGTACTACCTGGGTGGTACACCCAGGGTAGCGTTTTATGAATGTTGGATTCGAAGTTGTCATCAATGGATGGTTTTGTGCTCGGAACAGGCTTGTGTACTACCGAGATGGTACACTTGGAAAGCAGAAGGTGTCAAGGCCAGGGATTTGGGAGGACGATAGGCGAATGTCGCAACGAGGATGTTGTGCTGGAGCTGCTGTTGGGCAATCCTGCCCTGTCCTATCGGCATGCGGTGGTGGTGATAGTGGTGGCACGACACCCTGCTTCAAGGCAAGGCGATCACCCTCGCATCCAACCCTTCACGCAGCAAGGTGCGCCGCGCGTCTTCCGCTTCGCCCGACTTGCGATAAATGCCGACACGGACGCGGTGCCAGCCGTCGGCGGTCAGTATCTTGACGTCGGGGTAACTGGCAACGAGACGGCGCTCGAGCTCAACGGCGTTGGCGCGGTCGCGGAAGGCGCCGACTTGAACGGTGTAGCGCGAGGTTCGGATCGGTCCCGAGGGGCCGCCGCCGACGGAGACGATGCGGATCTCGACCTTGGCGAGACCGGCGTCCGCCATGCCGAGCTCGCGGGCGGCACCGTAGGAGAGGTCAATGATTCGGCCGCGGATGAAGGGGCCGCGGTCGTTGATCTCGACCCGTACCTTGCGGCCGTTCTCGAGGCTCTGGACATCGGCGACGGTGCCCAACGGTAATTCGCGGTGGGCCGCGGTCAGGCCGTACATGTCGTAAATGACGCCGCTGGCAGTGGGCTTGCCATGGAAGTCCTTGCCGTACCAGGACGCGACGCCACGGGTGGTGGCGCCGGGCCGGGGAGGCTCGTAGCGGTTGGTGGCGCATCCCGCCATGAGCAGCGGCAACGCTAGCCAAACGAGCCCGCGCGATATCGGCGTCAACCGCTGGTGTTCCATCTCAGACCCGCGCATCTCAGACCCTGGGCGCCTCGACCGGTGCGGCGTCGATGCCTGCTAGGGCGGGCTCGACAGCCTCCCGCAGGAACTCTTCAACTTGCCCCTGGCTGCGACCGGTGAATTGGTCCGGACTCAACCAGGACTCGACTTCGGCACGCTCGAGTCTGAAATCGGCGTCGGCGAGCACACTGTCGATCAGTGGATTGTCGCCACCGGTCTCAACTTGGGCGATTGCCGCCAAGCTGTAATTCCGCAGACGTTCGTGCAGCTCTTGGCGGTCGCCGCCGCGACGGGTGGCCTCCATCAGTAGGGTCTCGGTGGCCATGAAGGGCAACTCGCGCTCGACCCTGGCGGTGATCACCGGCCCGCGGATCTGGAGGCCCTCGGCCAAGTGGGCGGCGAGGGTCAGGATGGCGTCGGCGAAGAGGAAGGCGTCCGGGATCACCAGGCGCCGGTTCGAAGAGTCGTCGAGGCTGCGCTCCAACCACTGTAGAGCGGCGTTGAGGGGGCCGTTGAGGGCGTCGGTCAGCAGTCGGCGCGATAGGCCGCAGAGCCGCTCGGCGCGGATCGGGTTGCGTTTGTAGGCCATGGCGGACGAACCCACTTGATCACGATCGAAGGGCTCGGAGAGCTCGCCGATACCTTGCAGCAGGCGCAGATCATTACCCATCTTGTGGCAGCTCTCGGCGACTCCCGAGAGGACATGGAGGACTTGAGAGTCCTGTTTGCGGGTGTAGGTTTGGCCGGTGAGCGGAAAAGCTTCGAAGCCGAGATGAGCGGCGAGGTTACGATCGAGCTGCCGTACCTTATCGCCGTCACCTTCGAAGAGGGTGAGGTAACTCGCTTGAGTGCCGGTGGTGCCCTTGGCGCCGCGGCAACGCAGACGGTCGAGGCGGTACTCGACTTCATAGAGGTCTTCGAGGAAGTCCTGAAGCCACAGGCAGGCGCGCTTGCCGACGGTGGTGAGCTGTGCCGGCTGAAAGTGGGTGTAGGCGAGGGCGGGTATCGCTTTGGTGCGTTCGGCGAAGTCCGCCAGATTGCGGATCACGGTGGCCAGTCGCTGGCGCACCAGAGTCAGCGCTTCGTGGGTCAGCAAGACGTCGGTGTTGTCGGTGATGAAGGCGCTGGTGGCGCCGAGGTGCAGGATGCCGCCACCGGACCCAGCGAGCTCGGCGAAGTGCCGCAAATGAGCGACAACGTCATGGCGGGTACTGGCTTCGAGCTCCGCGACGCGGTCGAGGTCGATCTCGGTCTCGACCCGCTTCAGGTCGGCGATCTGGTCGTCGGTGATCTCGAGTCCCAGATCCTTCTGGCATTCGGCGAGGGCGATCCACAACTTGCGCCAGTTGCCGAAGCGATTCTTGGCGGAGAAAATCCGCGCCATCTGGCGCGATGCGTAACGATCGTACAAGGGATTCTGAGGCGACTCGCTGAGTGCCGCAGCATTGAGGTCTCGGGGAGTGTTCATGGTCTATCAATGCTACAATAATAGAAGCTTCATGGCTTTCCAGGTGACATCGGAGATCGGTCGGCTACGCCGAGTCTTGGTCCATCGCCCTGGTCGAGAGATCGACTGGATGGTGCCGTCGATGATGGAGCGGCTGCTGTTCGACGATATTCTCTACGGCGAACGGGCCAGGCAAGAACACGACTCCTTCTGCCGCTTGCTGAACAAAGCAGGGGTCGAGACCCTAGACCCACAGCTTCTGTTGGCCGAGGTACTGGCCGAAGCAACCGTCCGTGAGCGACTTCTGGAGCGGCTGCAACAGCGCGGAACCTCGGCAGGTCTGGTCAGCGAGCTGGCGGAGCTCGAAGCCGAGGCGCTGGCGACCAGCCTGGTGACCGGGATCCTGGCCGGAGACGAGGAGCCCAACGGCTTCTACCGCCTGGCGCCGATCCCCAATTATTTCTTCCAGCGCGATCCACAAGTGGTGATGGGTGATCGAGTTGTGGTGTCGTCGATGGCGACCGACGCACGTGAT
>JAJCXQ010000193.1 GCA_029263355.1 Acidobacteriota bacterium
TGCCGGGCTTGCCGCCGTTGTTGCGACTGCGCCCGAAAATGTCGAGTACTAGGCCACTGGTACCGAGGCTGGCGGTGGTGTTGATCAGGAAGAAGATATCGAGCGGCGGGCGCACCTGAGTGAGTGTCGCGGTCTGTGCGGCAGTGGCGAGCGCATTGATCTCCTCTCGCACGGACCCGAATTGTGAGCGCCAGGAGATCGCGGTGCCATGGTCATTGCCGCCTCGGCCCCCGCGCTTGCGCCGGGTGGACCGTGTACGGGGGCGTTTGGCCGCCACCGCCGGCACCGGCGCGTGACTCTGACCGTTGCCGGCGATACCGAGCTCAGGCCAGGTTTGGAGTCGGTCCTTACGCAGTCCGAGGCGGTCTTTGCCCGGCGGCTGGTTTTCCGGCCCAGTCTCCGCCAAAGCCAGGAGTGTCGCCCACAGATGTTTGCACGGGCTGCCGCCAGCGAAGCGCTGGCAGTCACAGAATGCGTGTAGAACCCGCTCCCCGGCGACCCGGGACCAATCGAAGCCAACTGCGTAAGCGTGGCGTTCGGTACCTTCGACCCGAGCTTTGGCGCGGGTGCCGTCGATCACCAAGTTGACTCGACCTTCGGAGAAGTATCGCGCACCGCGCTGGCGATCACCTTGCTGGAAGTGTGAGCGGCTTCGCTTGTGGAGCGGCACGGGCCGGTTCTTGGAGTTGCCACGTGACCGTTTTCGGCCTCGCCGTCTTGGCGGTCGTGGCGGTTGAGCTGCGTTGGTTGATTCAGTCATACAAATACATGCCGGCAATTGAGTTACAAGGGTTGGGTGGGAGAAACACTGATCATCGGTTCCTCTTTCCCTGACAGTACGCGGGTGGCGATAGCATCACGGCGCAGCGCAGTGACGAAGGGGTTCCGGGACCACTTCGGCGGCAGGTGTTGTGCTATTCAGCCTCTTCTACTAACCAGATATCTCCTGTCGTTTCAGCGAGCTCGTAGACAATCTGATGGCCTTTGGGTGACCAGGCCGGGTATCGGACATAAGCGTTGAGTCGCGGCGATTCGGTCAGTCGGTACTCCCGACCGGTTTTTCGGGAGACCCACCACAAGTTCCACTCACCATCACGCAAGGCCGCGAAAGCAACTTTGTCGCCATCGGGCGAGAAGCTGAACGGCCAGTTTTGACCCGCTTCAGAGGTCAACGTCAAAGGTTCGCCACCGGTTGCTGGCATCACCATGAGATGACTCTCATCACCGGCTTTGCTCTGGAAAGCCAACCATTCACTGTCTTGCGACCAACACGGGAATCCCATGAACTCGGCGCCAAACGTCATCTGGCGACTCTCACCATCGGCGAGAGTCATGACCCACAGGTTGACGCCGAGCTCCGTAGACCGCGAGTGGAAGGCCAACCGGGTACCGTCAGGCGATAGTTTAACCCAGTCCACGTCCACGTCGAGGTCTGCAAGCTTGTTCTTGTTGCTGGAATCCAAATCAATTGACCACAAACTGCGCTGACCGCCCTTGCGAGCCAGGTAAGCGAGCCGTTTTCCGGAGGGTAGCCAGCTCGGTTGTGTGGTGGTCCAAGGGTCGACGGTGACTTGTCGGACGTCGAGCCCGTTCTCGTCCATCAGCGAGACCGTGACATTGAAGCCGTGCTGCCAGCGATCGAAGGCGAGGTATTGGCCATCGGCTGAGAACACGGGGCGATTGTTGCGTCCGGACCCTTGGGTGAGGGCGTACGGCCGGCCGGCAGTTTCACCACTTGTGACATCAACCGGCAAGGCCCATAGATTGCTGATCGTCTTCATCGCGGTGTAGGCCATTTTGGAGCCGTCGGGAGACGTTGCCAGCTGACGGATGCTGGCGAGGCCGAGGTTGGCGATCTGTACCGGCATCCCGTCGGGTTTGCCGGTTTTGGGGGAGACCGGAACTTGCCACAGCGCATTGACCTCCCGGGCACGGGACGAGAAGTAAATACTGCGACCATCCGCGGCGTAGACTGGATCGTAGCCGGCGAGCGGCTCGGTGGCGACTTGGAACACTTCCTCGTCAGCGATATCGATGATCCAGATCTGAGACTCTCCGCGTTGCGGCGTTGCCGAGAAGACGATCCGTCCTCCGTCGGGGGAGAATGCGGGGGACGCGTGGCCACCATGGGGATTACCGGATCGTGTCAGCTGACGTCGGCCGCTGCCGTCTTTGCGCACCAGCCAGAGTGTCGAGAGGGAGAGGGCGGGGGAGGTGGTGTCGGACAACAAGGGTGAGCTTTCGCTCTGAAAGGCGATCAGCGAACCATCGGGTGACCAGGCTGGGCGTGAGCCGAATTGGGTGACGCGTTGTGAGGTTCCGTCTTCGGCGGACACGTGTTGTGACGTCCCGCCTTCGGCGGGCACCCTCCAAATACCGCCTTTATCCTTGGAGTGGTAGACGATGGTTGTGCCGTCGGGTGACCATGCAGGTTCGAAGTTTTGCGAATTGTCGGAGGTCAACTGTACTTCGCGCCCACCGGCGCTGAGATCCCGAACCATGATCTCGAATGAGCCGTCACGGTCGGCAGCATAGGCTAGGGCGGTGCCATCCGGTGAAAACGTGGGATCGAGCTCGAGTCCTGCCGATGTCGTCAACTGAATCGGGTTGAAGCTCGATAGGGTCGAGGGCACAGGCTGATTGTTCGGCGCAAGCAACAGTAGGCCGGCGACGATCGCAGCGAGCATCGGTGCGGCGACCAGTGGCCAACGACGACGGCGCACGAGGGCTAGTGCTGGGGTTGGGCTCGGCGCCTGGCGCAGCTTCCGGACCCAGTCGGTGGGCGGCGTGACGGTGCCGGAAGGTTGGGCAACGAAGTCGTCCCCCATCAGCGCGATTACGACGTCGCGGGCGGTCGCCAGCCGTTCCCTGGAATCGTGCGCCAGACAGTCGAGAATGACCTTTTCCCAGTGTTCGTCGAGTTGAGGCGCGAAGTCGCGGGGTGAGGCTGGGGGCTCACTGACGCGCTTGGCCAGAAGCGACATGGGATTGGGAGCGGTATAAGGTCTGTTGCCGGTCATCATTTCGAAAATAACGACCCCGAGAGCGTAGATGTCGCTGGTGGGCGAGATTTCCTCGCCGTAGAGTTGCTCCGGCGACATGTAATCGGCAGTGCCGACGATTCGCATCTCGCCGGTCAACGGTGTCCGCGTGTCCTCGGGGGAGGGGGCGGCGAGGCGGGCGAGCCCGAAGTCGGTGACTACCGCGCGCAGTTGATTGGTATCTGTGGCGCTGGGCACCAGCATGACGTTGGAGGTCTTGAAGTCTCGATGGATGATGCCCGCCGTGTGCGCCGCGGTCAGCGCTTCGGTCATCTGTACGATGATGGGCAGGGCCTCCTCTTCCGTCAGGGGTCCCTTACGTTGAAGGTACTCCTCGAGAGTTTCGCCCGGCAACAGCTCCATGGTGACGAACGTCGTTTCGCGACCCGCGAACAAGCCTGATGTCGGGGTGTGCTGATAGAGGTCATAGAGTCGGCAGACGTTGCGATGGGTGACCTTGCGAGCGAGCTGGATCTCGCGCCGGAAGCGTCGCATCACCCGTTCGTCGCCGATCGAATGGCGGCTCAAGAATTTGAGCGCCACGCGGTCGCCCAGCACCTTGTCCTCAGCTTCGTAAACTTCACCCATGCCACCGGCGGCGATGAAGCGCACGATGAGGAAGCGGTCGGCGACCAGTTGTCCTGTAGGGACGGTTTGCGTCACGGCAAAGGCTCTCGAGAGATCGATCTGGGTACGACGGGTCAGCGAGAGGGCTGCGATCGGAAGAATATGCTCCAGGCAGTTTGGGGCCGCTGCCGTGGGATAGATTGGCCGCTGCCAATGCCCACTAAGCCACCAAACAATTTGCGCGCGCCGGCCGAGCAGGATGAGCCTCACTCGTCTGACGAATCGCGTCGTCTGCACGCGACCAACGAATTGCGCCAAATGCGCTCGCCCAATCAGATATCGTGGTCCGCTCGTGCCAGCCCATACTAACACTCCACTGCAGGGTCGTGGAACCTCGGGGAACCCACTGAATCGTTTCGAGCGCCTCGAGGTCGAGTACGAGGCGCCTCGGACGGAGGGACCGAAGACACAATTTCTGCGCGACAACGCGCGTTCGGTCATCGCCACCAATCAAAGTCCGGACCTGCCGTTCGACGCCTCGATCAACCCCTACCGGGGCTGTGAACACGGTTGCACCTATTGTTACGCACGGCCCACCCACGAGTTTCTTGGCTTCTCAGCCGGCCTCGACTTCGAAAGTCGCATCCTGGTGAAAGAAGATGCTCCGACGCTGCTGCGCCGGGAGCTCGAGGCCAAGAGTTGGCAACCCAAGGTGTTGGCGATGAGCGGCGTGACAGATGCCTACCAACCGGTCGAACGGCGACTCGAGCTCGCCCGCGGTTGTCTCGAAGTCTTGGCGGAGATGCGCAATCCGGTTTTGGTGATCACCAAGAACGCGTTGGTGACCCGGGACGCGGATCTTCTGGCGCAGCTGTCGCGGCATCGCGCAGCTGCGGTCTTTCTCTCGGCCTCCACCCTCGATTCCGACTTCAGCCGCCGCCTCGAACCTCGCACTTCACACCCGAGGGAGCGCTTCAAGGCGATCCGTAAACTAGTGGACGCTGGGGTACCGACAGGAGTCCTGGTGGCGCCGATCGTGCCCGGGTTCAGCGACCATGAGGTTCCGCAGGTACTGGAAGCAGCAGCGGACGCCGGGGCCACCTTCGCTCGTTACACTTTGCTGCGCCTGCCGGGGGTGGTTGCCGAGTTATTCGAGACCTGGTTGGACGAGCACTTCCCCGATCGCAAGGCCAAGGTGCTGAACCGGGTACGGTCGCTGCGTGGCGGGCGTTTGAATGACCCACGATTTGGCTATCGTTTCCATGCTCAGGGGCCGTTTGCGGAGCAGGTACGGGGACTGTTCAAAATGACTTGCAGCCGGCTGGGCCTCGCCGTCGGCCCGCCGGCACTGTCGACCGCCGCCTTCCGCCGTCCTGGCGGCGATCAACTCTCGCTCTTCGATGGCTAGGCTATTCTGGCCAGCGTGCGAGATTGCCGTCAGCCCACACAATATCCCGATCGTAGTCGGTGGCGACGAACGGTCCGACTTGATACGTCGTGCTGTCGAAGACGCCGTCCTGGCCAGGGCTCCGCACGCAGAACACCGCAGGCCCTCGAACGTTGCCGCTGAAGTAGAATTCCCACGGGTTGCCCCAACGATCGAATTCGGGAACCCAGTTGATATATTTCGGTTTCAGCAACGCCGCGACCTCATTGCGCGTCAGTGGGATCGGGTAATCCGTCAGGTCGACGGTATCGCCGAGGCTGGCTGAACCTCCTTGCGCCGCTAGCCAAGGCATGCAGGCACTGCCGATGGATCGAGCGGTGTTCAAGACTCGCGTCTGTTTTGCTTGTTGGACAAATGAACCGAAGTTGAGACTCAGAATCGAAAGTAGCAACGCCAAAATAAGTAAGCAGATCATGAGCTCGATCAAGGTGAAACCTGATTGGTTCGATACTCTTCGCATCAATTGTTCCTTTCTATAAGGCACTGGCCAACGAGTTGAGTACATATTTTGGCCCCGTGCCGTTCTCTCGATTTCCCGGGAATCATCGCCGATCAGAACCGGGTATCGGTCGAATTTTTAGTGGTCGTCCGGCTACTGTTTCAATTAGGCTGAGATGATGTGGCGGGGGTCGAGCTCGTGCCAGTGGTTGGCTCGAGGGTGAGCATATCAACGTGCCAGGCAACAACGTGCTAGGTTCGACACGAACGGCTAAACAATCCATGACGCCAGGCTACCTGGCGACGGTGGCTTACGGCGTGTCAAAATTCTAAGAGAAAACGCAACGCTAACTCTCTTGCCTGACTATTCAGATTTTGTGGTCATCAGAGCGGCTTTCGAATCGACTACTTCCGGCGTCGCTCGCCCAGACAGGTGACCGCAACGCCGATCATCGAGTGTTCCTCGGCGCTGAGTGATCGAGGGGAACGTCGAGTTGATGATGACTCCTGAACGGTCCTCTGATCACCGGGCGCGTCGCGGGTGAAGCAAGGCAGCACAAGTCGATACTTGGGTTCATCGAGATCAAGAGCCTGCGCAGTACGGGCATAACAAATAGGATGCAAGATGGTGTGAATGCGTCGCATGTCCACGGGATGTTCGTCGTCAGGATCCCGACCCTTGAACGTCAGGTCTGGCAGCGGGTCGAACACGGGATCGAAGATCTCAGGTACTCCGCAGTTTGTCTCCCAAGGAGTCAACATCTCGAGGTACGTCTTTACCAGCGACCTCTCCCGCTCCGTCGGGCAACGAGAGTGGAATCGTTGCTCACCGCGAGTCACCCGACGAATCTCCAGCAGCGGACCGAAATGCTGTTTCATTTCCCGCATCAAAACACTTTTGGCTAGTCGATAGCCGGCATCGTCTCGCAAACGTTCGGGGCTCTGGGTCATCAGATCTGTGATCGATCTAGTTTCAGCGGTTGAATAATCATGTAACAGTCTGCCGATGCCGACGCTGACATGGAATGAGCTGCGCCTCCAGGCAATCCGGACGAGGTAGGTGATGTAACGCACCAGCAGATCATCCGCCGACATGTGGCGAGCCATTTCTACCGTCTGAGATGATGGTAGAAAGAGCTCTGGAGAAGCGGATTCACGAAGTATGAGATGTTGAAGAAGTTGGGGTCTAGATTTAGAGACTTTGGTTCGCCGCTTCAGCGGCTCGTAGTCGTTCCTTCGCTTTTGGTTGCTGAATTCTTGATCGACGCCCGCCAACGCTTTGATTGTGATTTGCAAGGCGAAGGATCTATTGGGCCAGATAAAGTATGCCAGGCGAAACGCCTTGTCCCAAAGTGAACGGTCCTCTATTACGAAAGCCGCTGGCGTTGAGCTCTTCAGGCCACGAGGATAACTGATGCTAGCGGAGTCGCGAGGCTCGCGATATATCAACGGTGAGCAAACCGAGGACCGGTGTCGGATGGAGGTTTTCGTTCTCATACCTCTCCGCAGCGTGAGCGCATTCCAATACGAACCTGTGGCAATGCCCACACGCAAGTGTGATGTTTCTGGGCCGTGCCTCGCAGCGGTGAAGTATCCACCGAACGATCAATTTTGGGCGAAACAGGTGAAAGGGTATTATGCGAGCATCATGCCAGGTTAATAGATAAGAAAAAGCCGAATAGAACCCATAATTTGTCAACTATATGTACATAAATTGTCATGTCATGTCATGTGATGTGTCAGGGGCGATCGCTGCTCGGTGCCTTGGGATCGGTTGGCATGCCGACCAAGTTGAGTCGACCGTTCGGTGTGTCGAGCTCGGCTCGCAGCGTCGGCTGTGCACCCTGCCGCACTTCGACATCGAGGGGGATGTGCAGCCCTAGACCCGTCAGGATCAATCGCAGCTCAGCCGGTTGTGGATGCTCGAGAGTGAAGCTCGTCAGGCGACAGCCGGTCGGCGCGTCCTGGCTGGGATGTGAGCCCTTGTCGATCTGGATGAAGAAGGGCACCAGTGGCCCCCACCGATGACCATCCAGTTGCAGCAGTCGGCCACGAAAGAGCTCGCCGTCGGGTCGCTGTCGCAAAATTGTGACGATCTCGCCGGGCTCGAGTCCAGCGTCACGGACGCGCTTGGCTAGGGTGACGATGTCATCAGTGCGCGCCGCCCAGGTCAGCAGTCCCGGCTCGCGGAGCTCGCGCAGCAAGAGGCCGAAGTCGGTGAAGCGATCTTGGGTAGGGTCAGCAGCGATGATCTCGAGATAACGAGTGCCTTCGAGGTCGAGCAGAGCATTGTGCGTGCCAATGCCGGGATGGCGACCGCCGATCGCGGCAGTGACACCGCTGCGTCGTGCGAAGTTGCGGAGTCCATCGTCCAGATTGGGTACACCCCACAGCAGATGATCGAGCATTGGAGCTCCTTGTAATTAACTGGGTGAGCTGATTTCTAAGTTAGCATGGGCGGGATTGGAAGGTTGTCTGTCCCTGATGACTTGGTCAGTCCACAGCGACTTCGAGGTTTCGACATGGGTTTTCTAAAGCGGTTGTTTTCTGGTGATCCGCGACAGAATCTCGAGCGTGCCCGCGCTCAGCTCGAGAAGGGTGAGGCCGATCGCGCCTTGGAGCTCGCTCGGCGGGCGATGCGACAGGCGGTCGGACCTGATAAGGAGCGAGCTGCCGCGGTGGTCGCCCAGGCGCGACAGGCGTTGGCGGCCGGAGCGCTTGCGAAAGCGTTGTTGGCGATCGAATCGGAGTATTTCGACGACGCTGCCGAGTGGCTGCGAGGCGCCCTGGAGCATGTCGACGATTTGGCACAGCGCCAGGAGCTCGAAGACCGTTTGAAGTCCGTCGAGATCCGTGCACGCCAGGCCGAGGAAGAAGCCTATGAGCTACCGGACTTGGAGGTCGATCCAGAGACCGTGCTTGATCCTGACGTCCACTACCAAGCTCTGCTCGGAATGTTGGCCGACCCGTTTGCGGACCTCTATGCAGAGTTGCCGGTAGGTTTTCGCCGCGCCTACGTGGATCTCAATGAAGGACGTTTGAAGCAAGCGCTAGCGGCTCTGGAAGACTTGGTGATATCGGGTGACGAAAGCCCGCCGGTGTTGTTTGAACGCGGCCGCTGCCGTCTGTTGACCGGTGATGCCGACGGGGCCGTTGCTGATTTGAACGCGGTCCAGGAAGCCTTTGGAGATGATCCGCTCGACCTTGCTGGTGAGCTTTCGGTGCCTGGCCTGTGGGCTGAGGCGATGTTGGCCCGGGGTGAGAGCGAGCCGATACTCGAGCGCCTGGTCGACCTCGGTGATCCGTCCGGGGGGCGTCCGACGCTAGCGTCTTGTTTCGCCCGCGCTTTGCTCATGACAGGTGATTTGGAGCAGGCGCAGGAGTTCCTGGCCCAGGCGGCGAGCCGCTTCTCGAGTCACCCGGAATTTTCCTTACTGTTGGCTACGGTATTGAACCGTCTCGACGACCGGTCCGCCGCTATCGATTGTTTGGAAGTGGCGATCGCCCCGAGCTGCGTTAGCGGCCAATGCGCCAAGCCGCCGAAACACCTGCAGTCGATACGACTCTTGACCTCGCTCTACCTCGGGCAGGGTGGGCAAGGCGAACGCGTCCTGCAACTGCTGCGCATTGTCGCTCAGGAGCTTGGCGGTCGACTGACGAGTGAAGACTACGAGCTGCTCGCTCGTCATCATGAACAAGTTGGGGAGCCCGAGGCGGCGGAGCTCGCCACCACCGAAGCTCGCCGACTACGCGACAATCCTGGAGTTGTCAGGCCCGGCGCTTTGCCGTTGCCGCGCGGTCTTGGATCGACCAAACGCGCTGCGCTGTAGTTTTCGCAGAACTGTAGTTTTCACAGAGCTGTAGTTTTCACAGACCTGTAGATTCGCAGACCGGTAGGGACTGGCCACTACCGTTCGCGAGGCGGATTTTGGGCGTCGATGACAAACGTGCGGCCAGCGAAAACGACTTCGAAGCCTTCCGCGGTCTCGAAGACCTGCAACAGAGGTTGCCCGACGTGAACTACCTGAGTCGGCTCCCGACTCCGGCCGGCCAAGCGCACCGCCCGTTCCTGCCCGCGGGCGATGGTGTCGTCGAGGAGTCCCCCGATCCAGCCCCGCAACAGTTTCTTGGGTATCAATAGCCCTGCCGTGACGCCGAGCTCCAGGTCGAGGGACAAGGAGACGGTGGTGCCTTGTCCATCGGGTGGTTCCTGAAACGACCACGACGCGTTCCAAGTCTTGAAGAAACCTTCCTTCTGACGATGTTCCAGGCCGTTGCCGATGTCGCGACACTCCAGGAGTTGGACAAATCGACGACCCTGGAACAGGTGGACAACTTCTACCAACCGGGAGCCTTCAGTCTCGGAGATGGTGCGGGTCGCGGCGATCCCAGACATCCACTGCGGCCAGTCTTCGGTCTGTCGAACCATGTTGCGAACAACCCCGACGGATGCTTCGAAGCGGCCGAGCTTGCGGATCATTTGCGTCTTTGCTCCTGAACTTTCGGTACCAGGAAGCTTTCACCCATGTACCAGATTTTGAGTCCACCGGCCTCGCGTACGACCTCGAGGACCTTTTGCCGTGCAATACTCTTTTCTGCTCGGCCGGAGCTCAGCTTACGATGCCGTGTGCCGAGAGCATCGAGGGTGACTTGCAGTTCCGTGTTGATCCGGCGTCGACTGCCGAAGTGGAGCAGCGGGGTGTGGACCCGCAGGTGGGCTGCTACCAAGACACCTGTCTCGGCGTCTTCCAGCTGCCAGCGCCCCGAAATGGCGGGTGGCTCCATCCCGTCGATCTGCCGAAACGCGATCGAGTTTGGACGGGCATGAACTAGCTCCAGGGTGAGATTGCGATCCGACCATTGGGGGACTCGAAACTCGGCAATGGTGACGTCACCTTCTTGGGCCAAGACCTTCGAGCTGTCGATCATCGGCATCCATTCATGATACCGATCGTAGTCGGAGACCACGTTGAAGAGCCGTTCTTGCGACCCTTCGAGCAGCATCGTCGCCTTGCCACTCCGCAGCACTTAGGCGTCGGCCTTTGGAGCAGAGTGCAACTTGCGTTGCAGGACGTTCAGCATCTTGCCGGGAATTCTAGAGCCCGCGCGCCACGTGCTCATGGACGCACCAAGGAAGCTTGTTGGGAGGTCGCGAGCGGTGCTGATCAAGGGGCGGTTGCGGAGGAACCCAGCGTTGGCTTCGAAAGCACGCAGGAATACGTCGAATAAACGCGCTGACTCGACGATACCCGCGGCTCCCGACATCAATAGGGCGGTCTGGACCTGCAACAAACTCGGGGTCGAGCCATCGCTGTGCTCGGTCGGCTCGTGTTCGACCTCATCGTGTGCTGGTGCTTCGTAGGCTGGCGCGCCGTGGGTTGGCTTCATCTTTGTCGTTGGCTGGGGGTCGGTTCGCGAACCACGGCTCTGAGCGTCGTTCGCAGCGAGCTTGCGTTCCGATCTCCGAGCGGCGAGCTCGTCGGCGGTGAGCAACTGATCTTGCAGTCCCCGGATTCGCAGAGCAAGACCGGGGACCAAGGCCCAGGCGATTCGTGGTCGGCGCTCGAGGAGCGAACGGAATCGGTCGCGAGTCATCAAGAGGCACTCTGTGGCCTCCAGGGCAACGGCGCTCGCTGATCTGGGTTGATGGTCGAGGAGGGCAATCTCGCCGAGAACGTCACCGGCGGCCAGCTCTGCCAGGCGCAGCCGATGACCATCGCGAGCTTTGAAGACTTCGACCCGGCCGGAGACCAGAACAAAGAGGCCGAGGCCTGTGCTCCCTTGTTCGACGATCTCGTCACCCTCGGCGTAGTGCTTGCGCAGACATAGCTCGGCCAGCTCCGCGAGATCTTGTGCCGATAACGACGAAAAAATCTGCAGTTTGGCGAGCGTGTCTTCGATCTCGGAGGAAGACTTCCAGCGTCCCAGCATCGGCCCAGCGTATCGCACCGAGCGGTCGCGTCCTATAACCTGCTAGCGGGTCTCTCGAGATTCACCGGATAGAATGTAGCCTTGCCAAACGGATGGGACCTGATGGCGCCAGATCGTCTGGCAGGGACCCATTAGCCAAGCGCCTTTGCGGGTCACGAGCTCCGTGCGATACGGTCTGAGGCCCGCGGAAAGCCAGGGAAGGAACAGATGCTCGATCAGCTACTGCTCGTCGCTGCCGCGGCGCCACATTTCTTAGCCGAGGCGACGATCTGTATTCTCGCCGGTGCAGCGATCGCGTACCTATGCTCCCGCCTCGGCCTGGTGCCGATCGTCGGCTTCCTCGCCACCGGTGTCGTCATCGGACCCAATGCTCTCGGACTGGTCACCAACCAGGAGATGATCAACGAGGCGGCGGAGCTCGGTGTCATCCTGCTGCTTTATACGATTGGAATCGAGTTCAGCCTCGACAAACTGGGCAAGATCAAAAAGTTGATTTTTGGTGGTGGTGGCCTGCAGGTTGGCCTCGTCACCTTGATGACCACACTCTTGTTGTCCGCGTTCGGCATCGACTGGAAAGTTGGGGTCTTCACCGGTTTTTTGGTCGCCTTGAGCTCAACCGCCATTGTCCTCAAGCTGCTCGGGGATCGCGGCGAGACCGGTGCTCCTCACGGCCAAGTGGGGCTGGGACTGCTGATCTTTCAAGATTTGGCGATCATCGCCATGGTGCTGCTGGTGCCGGCCCTTGCCGGCCAAGGCGGCTCGATGTTCGATGTCGGGTGGGCCTTGGCTCAAGCAGGGTTGATCATCGCTGTGGTGTTGATGGTCGCGCGTCGTTTGATGCCGCCAGTGTTGGAAAAAGTAGCGTTGACGTGTTCGCCGGAGATTTTCTTGCTGACGGTCGTCGCGATCTGTTTCGGCACCGCGTACCTAACGAGCTTGGCGGGGATCAGCGTGTCCTTGGGGGCGTTTCTGGCTGGCTTGGTGGTCAGTGAAAGTCGTTTCAGCCATCACGCCTTTGCTGAGATCATGCCGCTGCAGATCTTGTTCAGCGCCATCTTCTTCGTGTCTGTCGGTATGTTGTTGGACATCAGTTTCTTTTTTCAGAATCTGCCGTTGGTGCTGGCCGCTTTGGCGGCGGTGTTGGTGTTGAAAATCCTCACCACCGGTGTGGCGGTGTTGGTTTTGGGTTATCGCTGGCCGGTGGTGATCAGCTCGGCGTTGATGCTTGGCCAAGTTGGTGAGTTTTCGTTTGTGCTGGAGCGCGCTGGACGTGAGCTTGGCCTCTATCCCGCCGGTATGGCCGAGGTCGGCTCGCAGACCTTCATCGCGGCGACGGTGGTTCTGATGGTGCTGACGCCGGCCATGACCCGGCTCGGCGCCAAGCTGTCAGATCGGATGACCGCCCGGGCCAACGCTGCTGAGGCTGCCGCGGTGGTGCCCGACGAAGAACACAACGTGCCGGAGCTCGACGGTCACATCGTCATATCGGGGTACGCTCAAGGCGCCCGCAGGATGGTGCCGGTGTTTGCGGAGCGAGGCATCCCGTTGATCGTCACCACCTTGAGTCCGACCGGCGCCAACGAAGTCGAGGCGCTTGGCATGCCGGCGTTACGCGGCGACTCGACCAAGGCGGAAACCCTGCGCCGAGCCGGCATCGAGCGCGCTCGGGCGCTGGTGATCGCCGACGATGAACCGGCAATGGCGCATCGTATCGCCAGCGTTGCCCGAAGTCTCAATCCTGATCTCCGCATCACCATCCGAACCCGGTCCCCAGCCGATATTGCAGGCCTTGCCCATGCCGGCGCCGATGAGGTGGTAACCGAAGAGCTCGAGAGCACCTTGCAAGTTTGTGCCGATGTTCTGGCGCTTTATGGGACAGGATCGGATGAGATTGCGGCCCACTCAGCAGCCGTGCGTGAGTTGGCTCGACGCGGTGAGCTCGATGGCCCAGCCCCAGCAGCCAATAGCGAGGGCGTCGCTGGCGTCCCTCGGTTGTCCAGATCCGGCCGGATCGACACCGAGAGCTACGTCGAGCTCGCGATCCCTGCTGCTGGAGCATGCGCTCACGTCGATCAGATCCGCAAGGTGCTACCGAGCGCAACCGGCTGCGAAGAGTGCCTGCGGGCGGGAGAGAGCTGGGTACATCTACGCATCTGTATGACCTGCGGCCATGTGGGTTGCTGCGACACCTCAAACAACAAACATGCCACCGCTCACCATCATGCCTCGGGGCATCCGATCGTGCGCTCGTTGGAGCCGGGTGAGGAGTGGGGCTGGTGTTACGTCGACGAAGTCATGATGTGACCGGCACGCATGCTCGAAGTCAGACGGTGCTCAGATAGTCGTGCACCATCTTGATCGCCATCGCCCCTTCGCCGACCGCCGAGGCGACGCGATTCATCGCTCCCGCCCGAATATCGCCAGCGGCGAAGATGCCGGGTTGTGAGGATTCGAGGGCAAAAGGCTCACGATCGAGCATCCAACGGGTTTTGAAGGCCTCGTGTTTGTGCAGGTCGAGGCCGGTGCGAACGAAGCCACGGTCCTCCAGAATCAAGAGATCGGCCAGCCACTCGGTAAATGGCTTGGCGCCGATGAAGATGTACATCGCGGTGGCAGGTGATGTCGTCGTCTCTTGCGTCTCGGTATCGGTGAGCTCAACAGTTTCCAGACGGCTGCCGCCATGGGCGGCGCTGATGACGGACCGGCCATGGAGCACAATGTTGCTGGTCGCCGCGATCTGGTGGATCAGATAGGTTGACATGGTGGCGATCAGGTCGGGGCGGCGCACGACGATGTGGACCGTCCTCGCGAAACGCGACAGGTGCATCGCCGCCTGGCCGGCCGAGTTGCCGCCGCCGACGATGTAAACCTCGCCATCGGTGCAGGGGTGGGCTTCGGTCGCGGCTGAGCCGTAATAGACGCCGGCGCCGGTAAAGTTTTCGATACCCTCTGCTTCGAGCTTACGGTAATCGACGCCAGCGGCGATGACCACACTCTTGGTGCGAATCTGGTCACCGTCCCGCAACGAGAGGATCTTGAGGGGTCCTGAGATTTCGATCCGGGTTACTTCTTGCGGCATCACTAGTTCGGCTCCCAGGCGTTTGGCCTGGGTGATCGCGCGTCGCGTCAGCTCGGCGCCGGAGAGACCGGTGGGAAACCCGAGATAGTTTTCGATCCTGCTGCTGGTGCCAGCTTGCCCGCCAGGGGCGCGGCGTTCGACGAGCAGGGTGCGCAAGCCTTCCGAGGCGCCGTAGACCGCCGCCGCCATGCCTGCCGGTCCAGCTCCGACGATCACCACATCATACAGCTCGGCGTTGGCGCTCGACCGCATGCCAGCCCGGGTGGCGAGCTCGGCTAGCTCCGGATCTCGCAGCACGCTGCCATCTTCCAAGATCACTGCCGGCAGCTCGGTGCGATCCAAGCCGTGTTCTGCCAGCA
>JAJCXQ010000194.1 GCA_029263355.1 Acidobacteriota bacterium
AGACCCCAGAAGATGTCGATGATCGAGACGTCTCGTCGGAACAAGCTGACGATCCAAACCAGGGTCATCAGCGCGAGGACGGCGCCGAGTCCGATCGTGGCTGACAACCCGGCGGGACCAAGCCACGTGATGTCGCTCGTAGCGGGGTTCATCACATTAGCCCTCGGCTCTCAGTAAGAGCTTGGAGGGGGAATCGCCGGGTCGCAGTCGGAAAAGCTGAATCAGGAGATAGATGGCGATCGCGATGTTACCCAGGCCCATGACCAAGAAGAACCAAAGACTGCGCGCCGGCCAGCTCCGTTCCTTGTAAGCAATCCACAGGTAGATCGTGATGAAGCCGAAATACGCGTCGGCTAGAGTTGCCCGAAACCAGGGGTCCGGCCACAGCTCGGATCCTGCCTCAAAAACTCCCTGGTCGAGGCTGGCCGTCACTGTGACCGCCAACATCGCTACCAAGATCGACGCGAAAAGGACCCGCAAGAAGACAATCATTGAGCAGCTCCGTAGAGGATGAGTCCGTGAGAGTAAATTATTCTACGTCGGTGCTCGGGGCGGATAGGCGTTTCGGTCGGGCAAGTGACGATCGAGCAAGTGACGATCGGGCGTCTACCCCGTGGAGGAGAAGATGGGTGGACACCCGATCGCCCAAGCGAAGGGTTGGTTTGATCTTCGCCAGCCTTTTGAGATCGGATGAGTAGAGACAAAACCGATCGCGCCTAGGACTCGGACTCTGGGGTAGTCAGAGATTGATGCGATTCCTCCGGTCGGTGATGCGAAGAAAGTGAAGGCTTTGAGTTCAGTAAGGTAAACTCGCGCTCCCCCCTCAACGCCTCAACCAAATTCAGATAGCGATTCGCGATGACCGACGAAGAGATATTTCAAGCCATCGCCGAGGTGGCGCGCGACAAGCTCGAGGCCTCCGAGGTAGGACGCTCGTCGCGCTTGGTGGAAGATCTGCAACTCGATTCGATTCGGCTACTCACCTTGGCGATGGAGGTCGAAGATCGATTCCAGATCTGCCTCGACGAAGAAGACGAAGAGGCGATCGTTACAGTGGACGACTTGATCGACGTGGTTCGGAGGAAGCTTGCCGTCTGACACCCTCAACCAGCTACTGGCGCGCGCCGCAACATTTCCTGGCACCGGCTTGCGGTTCGTCGATCGCCGCGAGCGAGCCGAGTGGGTCGAGTGGTCTGAGATTCACCGCTCGGCTGCCCAAGTCGCAGCATCGCTCCGCAACGCCGGGGTTGAGCCGGGGCAGCGAGTCGCACTGATTTACCCGACCGGTCGCGCATTTTTCGATGCATTCTTCGGCATTCTGCTGGCGGGTGCGGTACCGGTGCCACTCTACCCTCCCGTACGGCTCGGCCGCTTGGACGAGTACCACGCGCGCACCGCCGCGATGCTGCGGGCAGCTAGTGCTCGTCTGGTGCTGGCGGATCGTCGGGTCAAGCGACTGTTGGGTCGGACCATTGCGGACGCACGCCCACCGCTGGGCTGTCGGACGTTGGAAGATTTACCAACCGATGGCAACTCATCGACAGCCGGCGGCGCCAGCCCTGATGAAGTAGATGTCGAGCCGAGCGATTTGGCGCTGGTCCAATTCTCCTCTGGCACGACGGTCGCGCCCAAACCAGTGGCATTGTCACATCGAGCGATTCTGTCGCAGGTCCAAGCCCTCAACGGCTTTTGGCCGGAGTCGGAGAACAAGGACATCAGCGGGCTCAGCTGGTTGCCGCTCTACCATGACATGGGGCTGATCGGATGCGTTTTTCCGGCCTTGGAACGGCCGGCGGTGTTGACTCTCCTGGGTCCCGAGGTTTTTGTCGCCAAGCCGGCGATCTGGCTGCGATCGATGGCGCGCTACGGCGCTGCGATCTCGGTGGCTCCGAACTTCGCTTATGGCCTTTGTGTCGACAAGGTTCGCGACGAGGAGATCGAAGGTGTCGACTTGAGTGCCTGGCGGGTCGCGCTCAATGGCGCCGAGCCGGTGGCGCCTTCGGTGCTGCGTGCTTTTCAGCAGCGTTTTGCTCGTTGGGGGTTTCGCCCCGAGACGTTGACACCGGTTTACGGTCTGTCGGAGGCGACCCTGGCGGTGACTTTCTCGCCCCTCGATCAGCCTTTTCGTAGCGAACGATTCGACCGTCAGGTGCTGGCGACGGAGAATCGTGCCCAGAGCGACCCGGAAGGTCTCGAGCTGGTGTCGGTTGGACGTCCCCTGCCAGGTACCGAGATCGAGATCGTGGACGCTGTGGGTAGTGCCGTGACGGCCGGCGCGGTCGGTCGAATCAAGGTCAAAGGGCCATCGTTGATGGAAGGTTACCTCGATCGTCCTCGAGCTACCGCCAAAGCGCTGGTTGACGGTTGGCTCGACACCGGCGATTTAGGGTTTCTGTATGGTGGTGACCTGTTCCTCACGGGTCGTGCCAAGGACATCGTGATCTTGCGGGGTCGCAACCATTCCCCGGTCGAGATCGAGCACGCTGCCGACACCGTCGAAGGGGTTCGCCGAGGCTGTGCCGTCGCGGTCAGTTGGTTACCGGAAGGCGCCAAGGGCGAGTCCTTGCTGCTTTTTGTAGAGCATCGCAAAGAGACCAGATCAGAGCGGATCGCTGAGCTTCCAAGGGCCTGTGTCGAGGCGGTGCTGGCGGCCACCGGCTTGTGTCCCGACCGCGTCGTAGCTCTTCCCCCTGGCACGCTACCGCGCACTTCTTCCGGCAAACTGAGACGACAGGAAGCCCTACGCAAACACCTCGCAGGTGAGCTGACGCCGCCTGATCGAGTGACCCCGTTACTATTGACCGGAGCGTTCGCCCGCTCGGCTCTGGCCTATGCCCGTGGTAAATAGGGTCACCGAAGTCCTGATCGTTGGAGGCGGTCCGGGTGGACTGGCCGCCGCGGTTGCGGCACGTCTCGAAGGGCTCGAGGTCATGGTGGTCGACCGTCGTCGGCCGCCGATCGACAAAGCTTGCGGTGAAGGCTTGATGCCGGATGGACTGGCGGTATTGCGTGATCTTGGGGTCGAGCTTGGCGCCGGCCAAAAGCAAGCCTTTCGTGGTATCCGTTATATCGATGGCGAGACGGTGGCCGAAGGCCGCTTCCCGGAAGTTGCGGGAGCCGGTGTTCGTCGGTTGCATCTCCACCAGTGCCTGGTGCGCCGCGCCGAGGAGCTCGGGGTCGACCTGCGATGGGGCGTGCGGGTCGAGAAGCTCTCTGATTCTGGAGTCGAGACCCAGGACGGTCCGGTCAACGCACGTTGGATCGTCGGCGCCGACGGTTTGCGATCACGGGTTCGACATTGGGCTGGGCTGGAGGCTGCAGCGTCGAAATGGCAGCGATTTGGCGTCCGTCGCCACTTCAGATTACAACCGTGGAGCGATTGCGTCGAGGTCTACTGGGCAGACGGCTGTGAGGCCTATGTGACTCCGGTGGCCGCCGACGAGATTGGGATTGCGGTGTTGTGGAGTGGCCGCAAAGCGCGTTTCGATCGTCTGATGGAGAGTTTCCCAACCCTCGCAAATCGGCTAGAAGGTGCCGAGGTTGTCTCCCGGGACCGCGGTTGCGGGCCGCTGCGCCAACGATCGAAGGCCGTGACCCGTGGTCACCTGGCATTGATCGGTGATGCTGCTGGTTACGTCGACGCGATTACCGGCGAAGGATTGTCCATCGCCTTTCACCAGGCCACAGCTTTGGCGATGGCGTTGCGACAGGGCGACCTGGCGCTTTATGCTCGGCGCTGTCGGGACATTACGAGGCTGCCCGATGCCATGACGCAGTTGTTGCTGTGGATCGAGCGGCGCCCGGCCTTGCGTCGGCGAGTCGTCCGAGCGTTGGCTCGTGAACCAGCGATCTTCTCGCGCTTGTTGGCGGTCCACTGCCGCGCCCTGCCGGTCCGAGGCCTTGTCCTCGAGACCGCCCCCCGCCTGCTGTGGCGTCTGGTTCAGAGCTGAACCGGTCACCTTCGTCCGGGCCTCAAGCTTCGCCCGGGCCTCAAGCTTCGCCCGGGTCTCAAGCCTCGACGTGGGCGCGCACTCGTTCCGGCGATCCCGGCGCGGTGAGCAGGCTGACCGTCACGAACACCGCGACATTGGCGAGCAGGCCGTAGAGTCCTTCATGCACGCCAAGAATCGGCGCACTTTCTGGCGAGGTGAGGAAGAAGGTGTTGACCCCAATGCCCGCGATCAGACCTGCTAGAGCGCCCTGGCCGGTGGCGCGTGGCCAATAGAACGCTGCGAACATCAGCGGAAAAATCTGCGCCACGCCGCCGTAGGCTCCGAGCAGCAGAGCGACAATCGACACCTCAGCTTGGACCGCAAAAAAATATGCCACGGCGCTCAGTACAACAACCAGGAGTCGGATCCCAAAACGTTCTCGGCGGTCGTCGAAGAATCGCGGGAAAGCCTGGGCCGCACCGTCATGAACGCCGATTGATGCCGCCGCATGCAAAATCGAGTCACCCGACGACATCGAAGCCGCCAGAGTGCCGGCACACACCAGCCCAACGAGCACCGGCGAGAGATCGATCTGGGTCAGAACATAGGGCACGATGGCATCGGGCTTCTGGCCGGGGAAGGCCAAGACGCCGCAGAAGCCAATCAACAGGATCGGCACCAGAAAGAGCTGAAACGTGGGGTAAAGCACCACCGTCAAACGCAGCGCCTTGTCACTTTTGGCAGCGTAGCTTTTCATGAAGAGATGTGGCCACATGGTGAATCCGATCCCGGAGACCAGGACCGCCGAGCTGAAACCCGCCCAGCCCCATGGCTCGCCGCTGCTGGTCAGCCCTGGCGCGACCAGCATCTGAGCCTGGTCGCTCGCCGCGATCTCGCGGAACATCTCGCCGACCCCGCCGTGTAGTTTGTAAGGCAGATAAAGCCCTAAAAACCAGGCGATCACCATCATGAAAAGCCCTTGAAAGGTGTTGGTCCAGCCGACGCCGAGCACACCGCTGGTCAGCACGTAGATCATCACGACGCCATAGGTGATCGCGGCGCCTGCCGCGAAGGACACCCGTCCCTCGGTGATCGTCGAGAGGATCAAACCGGCGCCCTTCATCTGTAGAGTCAGATAAGGGACAAAAACCGCGACACTCAGAATCGCGAGCAGGATTTGCAGCGGTCGGCTTTCGTAACGGTGAGCAAGGAGCTCAGCCTGAGTCACGAAGCCGTAGCGCTCGCCGAGGCGTCGCGCTCGCGGGCCGAAGAAATAAAGCGGCACGATGCCGATCACGCCGTAGGCGATGATGTAATAAGCGGCTGCACCCCGGGAATAAGCCCAGCCCGGTCCGCCAAGAAAGGCGAACGAAGAGAACACCGAGGCACCGAGCACGAAGTACATCACGACGAAGCTCATCGAGCGATCGGCGGCGACGTACCCCGTCACCGACTTCGAGACCCGGAGTCCGGGCAAGAGTCCCATGACGAGGGTGACCAGAAGATAGCCGGCGCAGATCCACAGAGCGATGTGCGAGTCTTCCATCGTCGAGCCTTGCTGTGATTTCGCCTAAGAGGCGTCGTGATCTTCGGTGAGGTAGAGCCAGATCAATGCGAAGAACATGATCAACAACGCTGCCACGACCCACGCGAAGGACAGGGGCAAGCCGAAGATCAGCGGGTGAATGCCAGCAAAAGTCGGAAACAGTGGCCAGGTCAACATAGCGGCAACCACGGCGTAGATCATGAAGAAGATCGTTTGGCGTCGACGCGTTTTCGGTTCAGCGCTTCGCCAACTCGCCAAGCTGTTGGTGGGGGTGTCGTTGGTTTGGCTGCTGCTGGATGCTGGACTCATACCGTGAACAGATCCTACGCGTTGAAGGTTTGATGCTCTTGATCTTAGTAGAATCCGGGTAATGACGCTGACAGAGATCACGGATGACCTGGCCACTGCGCTTGGCAAGCTGCGGTTCGCACCGCCCGCCGAGTACGTCTACAACCCTTTGGAGTACGCTCGCGAGCCTCACCAGATCTGGCTCGATCGGTTCGGGGGCGGTCCCAAAGAAGTTCTTCTGGTGGGGATGAATCCCGGCCCCTGGGGTATGGCGCAAACCGGGGTGCCGTTCGGGGCGGTTGACGAGACCACACAGTGGCTCGGTATCCGCAATGGCGCTATCGGTAAACCCGCCCTAGAGCATCCCAAGCGCCCGGTGCTCGGTTTCGACTGTCGCCGTCAAGAAGTTTCGGGTGCTCGGGTTTGGGCTTGGGCGCGGCAAGTCTTTGGCACTCCGGAGCGCTTCTTCGAGCGCTTTTTTGTGACCAATTATTGCCCGCTGCTCTTTCTGGATGCTGGGGGTCGCAATCTGACCCCGGACAAGCTTGCCGCAAAAGATCGAGAGGCCCTGGCGGTTGCTTGCGACTCGGCTTTGAAACGAGTTGTCGAGATTCTCGAGGTTCGCCATGTCGTCGGCATCGGAGTCTGGGCGGAAAAGCAGGCACGCAAAGTGCTGTCTGATCAGTCGGTTCGGATCGGACGCATTCTGCATCCAAGCCCCGCCAGCCCAGTGGCCAATCGCGGTTGGGCTCCGGCCGCGTCCCGTCAGCTGGCGGACTTGGGCATAGAGATCTAACAGGCCAGGTGGCCAATCCGATGGTTCGCTAGTCCGTTGACGCCAGAAGTCGCTCTTCCATTTCCCGTGCTTGACGGCGGCCACGGTCAACGTCGACGAAGCACAGCAAGGTTCCCCCGACGACAAAAAAGGCGATCACCGACAAGATTGCTCCTCGGGTAGATCCAGTCACCAGGATCATCCAACCGAAAAGCAGGGGGCCAAACAGTCCGGCGAACTTTTCGAACACTGAGAAGAAGCCGAAGAACTCGGCCGCCTTGTGTTTAGGGATCATCGACGCGAAGAGAGAGCGACTGAGCGCCTGGGCTCCACCCTGGACCGCACCGACCAGGAAAGCGATGATGTAGAACTCCCGGGTGGTCTCCAGGAAGTAGGCCATCACGCAAACCGCTGTGAAGACGCTGAGCGCCAACAGGATCGAGCGCTTGGCGCCGATCCTGCCCGCGAGAGCCCCGAAAGCAA
The DNA here is from genome assembly GCA_029263355.1 of Acidobacteriota bacterium. GTDB lineage: Bacteria > Acidobacteriota > Thermoanaerobaculia > Multivoradales > J023 > JAAELT01. The sequence goes on from JAJCXQ010000194.1 coordinate 7,025, forward strand.
AAGCGAACGGTATGCCGACAAACTGCACCAGCAGGATCGCGGCGACAATGTGCTTTTGCGGGACGTCCCGTGAGGCGGCGTAGATTCCGGCCATCCGGACGATGGTGCCGATGCCGTCGTTGTAGATCAGCATGGCGAGCAGCGTCAAAAAAGCCTCGCGAAAGCTACGAATCTCTCGGAAGGTTTCGCCCAGACGCTGAAAAGACACTCGAATTGCGCTACTCGCCCCGAGCTCGTCCGCCTCGATTTGACGAGGGGGTTCAGAGACGCGAAAAAACAGCGGTAGCGAAAAAACACCCCACCAAACCGCGACTCCGATAAAGGCTAGCCGAGACGACGATTCAAAACTCGCCTGGATCCCCGGCAAGAACAACAACAGCATCAATCCGCTGCCGAGATACCCCAGAGCGAATCCGGCGGTCGAGACCCGATCCAACTCACCCTCCCGCGTGATGTGGGGTAAGAACGAGTCGTAGAACACGAAGCTGGTTGCGACGGCAAAATTGCCGATACCGAAGAGAATCGCCGCCAAAATCCAGTCACCTTGGCCGATGAAATACATGCTGGCGGTTGCCACGACTCCAAGGGAGACGAAGCCCATCATCAGGCGCTTGCGCCAGGCCATGAAGTCTGCCAGCGCGCCGAGCACTGGCGCCGAGACGGCGACGAGCCCCAGGGCGAGGGCGGTCACCATCGAGAAGCGGAAGGTCGCGGTCTCGGGTTCGAGACCTGCAGCCGCGATTTGCTGGAAATAAATCGGAAAGACGGCGGTCACGACGACCAGGTAGAAGGCCGAGTTTGCCCAGTCGTACATCGCCCAGGCACGGAGCTCTGGACGGTGCAGTCCGAAACGTTCGAGAAAAGACATGGAGGCTTGCTCGCTCATCTTCGCGGTCCTCGCATCAGGAGATAAGATGCGAGCACGATCTCACACTTGGCCTTCTAGGAACAGACCGTGAGCGGGTTTGGGGCTGTAGACCGGTCGTGCGGGTGGACTGCGCACGGCCTGCGTGACTCGCGGGGTCCCTATCCTGTTAAGGGCGGCATGGGAGCCAGGGGCGTCAGGTCTCGAGGAAGGCGCGAAGTCGGGTCGCTCGGCTCGGATGTCGCAGTTTGCGGAGCGCCTTCGATTCGATCTGGCGGATCCGCTCGCGGGTGACATTGAACGAACGGCCCACTTCCTCGAGAGTATGTTCTGAGCCTTCGCCGACGCCGAAGCGCATGCGCAGCACGAGCTCTTCACGCGGCGTCAAGCTCTTCAAGACGTGGCCGGTCGAATCCCGCAGATTCGAGTCGACGACCGATTCGATCGGCGAAGTTGCGTTCTTGTCTTCAATGAAGTCGCCGAGGTGGGAGTCTTCCTCTTCACCGATCGGAGTTTCCAGTGAGATGGGCTCCTGAGCGATCTTCATGATCTTCCGCACCTTTGAGGCCGACAGATCCATCCGTTGGCCAATCTCCTGCGCGGTGGGTTCACGGCCGAGCTCTTGGACCAGGGATCGACTGGTGCGAGTCAGCTTGTTGATGGTCTCGATCATGTGCACCGGGATACGAATGGTGCGAGCTTGATCCGCGATCGCGCGGGTGATGGCTTGGCGGATCCACCACGTGGCATAGGTGGAGAACTTGTATCCACGGCGATACTCGAACTTCTCGACCGCCTTCATCAGGCCAATGTTGCCCTCTTGGATGAGGTCGAGAAACTGTAGACCACGATTGGTGTACTTCTTGGCGATCGAGACCACGAGTCGCAAATTGGCGACGATCAACTCGGCTTTGGCGCGTTCGCACGCAGCTTCACCTCGCCGGATCTTGCTGATCGTCTTGGTGACGTCTTCGTAGGTGGTGCCGTAGCGCTGAGCTAGCTCGTCCAGTTTGGATTGGTACTTCTCGATCCGACGCCCCTGAAGTGACCGTAGCTCTTCGTTGGTTTCGCGGGTGTAAGCTTTCTTGGCTCGTCGCAAGTCGTTGCGCAGCCGAGAGAATTCGCGATGAATATCCCGCAGTAGAGCGACCAAGGCGTTGCGGGTTTGAGCGTTGAAATCGATCGAACGAATAGCCTTGGCAATTTTCGCCAGCAGGCGATCGATCTCGCGATCTCGTTCCTGATACTTCGGATCCTTCTTGTCGACGCCCTTCTGCATCCCCCGGAGCTCGCGGATCGATTGATCCTGCTCGCTGATCCGCCGGAAGGTCGTGAGGTTGGCTTCGATTCGTTTGCTCGACTTTGCGTCGAGGGTTTCGGCTGGCTCGCCTGCGATCAGTCCCTGTAGGACTCGCTTGTCCTTTTGGGCGGTTTCGTTGAGCCGCAGTAGTTCCTGAAGAACCAGGGGATTGGAGCAAAGAGCCTCGTAGATCATCCACTCACCATTCTCGATACGCTGGGCGATCTCGACTTCACCCTCGCGATCCAGCAGTGGCACGGTGCCCATCTCTCGCAGGTACATTCGAACGGGGTCGTTGGTTTTTTCTTGCTCGGTGAGGACGAACTCTGGAGTGCCCTCTCCGTCTTTCTTGTCGAAGTCGCCCACCGGGATGGCTTCGTCGCCTCGATTCTGATGGCGGTCCGGGCGAGCTACTACGAAGATATCGAGATCGCTCAGGCGTTGGTGTACGGCCGCGATCTCCTCTGCATGGCTGACGACCTCCACAGGGAGCATCTCGTAAATCTCGTCGTGGAGCAGATACTTCTTGTCCTGCCCAAGCTCGAGGAGCTGCTTGACGGAGCTGTATTTCTCCTCGATCGTTTTGACTTTCGAGATCGACAAATCGTTACCTGCCTTCCTTACGTGCGATATCGGTCACCATACTTTTCCGGTCATGCTGGGGTGCAGGGTACGGCTCAAGGCCTTCTTCTCTTCGAGCAGCTGGGTCAGGAGTTCATCGTCACCCTGTTGTTGGGCTTGTCGTATCTGCCGCATTAGCTCGGCTTGATGCTGTTTGCGCCAGCGGTGTAGGAGTTTTCCGAGAGTGTCGGAAACGCCTTCTTCCCCGGAGTCGGATTCTTCTAGCAGAAGGCGCGCTGCACGGTCAATAGCGTTGCCCTCGTCGCTCAACTTGGCGATGACCTCGGCTCCAGTTGGAGCTTGGCGATTTCCGCCAATATAGAGATCGCAAAACGCAGCGTAAATATTCCGGCATTCGGGATCAAAGAAGACTTCGCTAGGAGGTAGCTCGTTGGGATGTGGCGTCTCTGCGTCCTCTTGCATCAGCAGAACAAGTGCTTTCTCTTCCTCCGTACGAACATCCGGCCGAGAGTTCTCGGTTGGTTGTTCGATGCTCTTGAAGTAGAGCCTGGCCCCGCGCGGGCCACGTAAAGCGCCTTCCGGCACGCCAAGGTGCTCCGCTGCACGGCGTTGATAGGCCTCCCGTGCGACCTCGTTGCGTACTCCGCCAAGAAGTTCGGCAATGGTCCCTGCAGCTCGCGCTTGCAACACCGGAGTACGCTCCGAGGCTGGTGGGATTTGACGTTGGATTTCGAGCCAAACCGCATCCTCCGCGTTGGCGATGAGCTCTTGAACCGCCTCGTTGCCTGCCTCGAGGCGCCAGGAATCTGGATCGTGTCCGGAGGGAAAGAGGGCTCGCCGCACCGCCAGGCCGGCAGCGAGAAGGATCGGTAGGGCGCGTCGGCACGCCTTCTCGCCCGCAGCATCGCCATCATAGGCGAGAATGATTTCGTCGCTATACCGCGCCAGTAGCCGCGCCTGGTCTTCAGTCAGCGCTGTGCCCATACCTGCAACGGCCCAATCAACACCGCTCGCAGCAGCCCCTAAGACATCGAAAAAACCTTCGACGAGAACTGCTTTGCCGTTGTCCCTGAGGGCTCGCTTCGCTTGATGAAAGCCATAGAGCAGACTCCCTTTGTGAAATTGCTCGGTTTCGCTGGTGTTGACGTACTTGGCCCGGTCGTCCGCCAGGGTGCGTCCGCCGAAACCCACCAGGCGACCTGCAGGATTGTGGATCGGGAACATCAGGCGTTGGCGGAAGCGGTCGTAGGGCTCACCGCTCTTCTGACTGCGCCCTACCAGTCCTGCGGCGATCAAGTCGTCGAGAGGGAGTCGGCTGCCGAGAGCTCGCAGCAGGTTGTCCCAGCCCTCCGGCGCATAACCGAGACCGTAGATTTGCCGCAGCTCTGGAGTGATCTTGCGCTGATCAAGATAGCTGCGAGCCAGGTTGCTAGTTTCCAGTCGTTCTTGAAAGAAGATCGCAGCAGCTTCGAGGGCTGCGGTGAGATGTTTTGTCGGCGCTGCCCGCTGGCCAGTCTGCGAGGTGGGTAAGGGGATGCCGTAGCGTTGCGCCAGGGCCTCGATAGCTGCAGGGAAATCATCTCCGGCGTGCTCCATGAAGAGCTTGATGGTGTCGCCTCCGGCGCCGCATCCGAAGCAGTAGAACAGTCCTTGATCAGGATCGACGCTGAACGAAGGGGTCTTCTCTTTATGGAAAGGGCAGAGACCCTCGTAACGTTTGCCTTTTCTGGTCAAACGCGTCATGCCACCGGCGACGTCAACGATGTCCGAGGCATCGCGAACTGCCTGAACCAGCTCGGGAGTGATGTGGGTCGAATTCACGAGTCTGGGTCGTCTTGCGAAGGAAGTTTGCCGGGAAGGGATCTTTGGCGCATGGTGTGGGCTCGAGGCTTCAGATAAAACCTCAGGATTCTCGAAAAACGGCGATCGTCGCTCCGTCGCCCCCTTCCTCGGCGCGACCCGGACGCTGCGTCGCCAGCGACGGATGGTTACGTAGGTGCTTGCGTACCGCTTCGCGCAGTCGGCCGCTGCCGTGACCGTGAATGATACGCACTGAAGGTAAGGATGCGAGCAGCGCTCGATCAATGAATCGGTCGAGACGCAACAAGGCCGGCTCGACTCGTTCGCCGATCAACTTGAGCTCGCTCGGCGCCTCTTCCACAGCCTGCCTCGACGCCAACGCGCGAAGTGTTGCAGGCCGGGATGCACGTCGTTGAGGTCGCGTTGGTTCGGTAGCCGCCACCAGATCCTGTTCCTGGCAATGGAAGGCTTTGCCTGCGACCTCGACCCGGGCGCGCCCGCGGTCGAGTTTTTCCAGGGTTCCTTGCCAGCCGAGGCGCCGATGCTTCACTTGTCCGCCGACGACAATCGATGTCGACTCGTCGTTCGTCGCCTCATCGTCGAAAACCGGCGCCGAGCTGAACAGTCGTTCCGTCGCTTCGTTGGCCAAATTTCGTCTTCGACCGCCTTCGAGCTCGGTCCGGATGCGCTCGACCTCGGTGGCCAACAGACGTCGGGTTTCGTCTTGAAAAGACTCCAGCTGCCGCTTGAGTGTCTTGTTGATGTCCTTGCGTTCTTCGGCCAGAGCTGCTTCCTGGGTTGCAACACGTTGCCGCAGCTTGGCGGCGTCTTCCAGCTCGGTCTCGACTTCGCGCTGCCTTTCAGCGAGCTCTTGCCGTGCCTGCTCGACCTCGGCCAGTAGCCGACGCAGGTCGCGGTGCTCTGAGCCCAAGAGGGCATCGGCGCGCTCGATCCAGGATCGAGGCAAGCCTAGACGCTGGGCCAACGCCAACGCCTCGCTACCGCCTGGCGGACCAGGAAGCAACCGATAAGTGGGCTGGCCGGTATCACTGTCGAATTGCATCGCGGCGCAAAAAGCGCCACCGGTCTCGAGGGCTGCTGCTGCCAGCTGGCTGAGGTGGGTGGTGACCAAAACCAGGCATTGGCGCTCCACCAGGCCTTCGAGCAGTGCCGTCGCCAGGGCAGCTCCCTCTTCGGGATCGGTGCCGGAGCCGAGCTCGTCGAGAAGGATCAGGGCGTTGGGTCCCGCGACCTGCCACGCTTCTTTCAGCCGCAAGAGGCGGCCGCTGAAGGTCGAGCGGTCAGCCATTAGATCCTGTTCATCGCCGACGGTGGCCACGATACTTTGGAAAAATGGCAACCGGCTAGCTTTTGCGGCGGGCACCGGAAGACCGCACATGTGGGCCAGGGCCAGTAGTCCAACGGTTTTGAGCGCGACGGTCTTGCCTCCGGCATTGGGGCCAGTGATGACCAAGGCTCGTTTCTCGGCGCTGAACTCGAGATCGAGGGGCACAATTGGAGCGCTGTGTCCTGGCTGATCCAATGCCTCCCGGCGCAGCTCGGCGAGATCGGGATCGAGCAGCGGATGACGTGCGCCGATGAGCTTGAGCTCATGCCGGGGAGCGAGCTCGACCAAGTGACCGCCGCTCGCTTCAGCGAACCGACCGGCGGCCTGCAGAGCATCGAGTTCGCCGACGATCTTCGCCTGCGCTTCAACCGTAGGCAGTTCGTCGATCAGGCGCTGAATCAGCTCTGCCAGGATGCGCCTTCTCTCGGCGGCCTCTTCATCAGAGGCCTGCTGCAACTGGTTGTTGTCTTCTACTGCCTCTAGAGGCTCGAAATAGTAGCTCTTGCCTCGTCCCGACTGACCATGAAACAGACCAGGTATCCGACCGCGCGAACCCGCCTGAAGCACCAGGACCAGCCTTCCCCCGCGCATCGGAATCGTTTCTTCACGCAGGTCATCGCGGTGCTGTTCTGCCAGATCACCAAGCTGCTGATAAATCCGTTGTCTTACCCGGCGTACCTTGCCTCGCAGCTCGGCAAGGCGTGGGGAGGCGGTCTCGCGGATTTCGCCTCGAGAGTCCAGGGTCTTGCGTAGTGCCTGCTCGAGGTCGTCACACCGCGGCAGGTTGGCGATCAGCTCAGTGAGTCCAAGGCACGGCGGGTCGGTGTCAGTGATCCGTTTGATGGCTTGCGATGCGACGGCGAGAAGCTTGCCGACGTTGACCAGATCACGGCCTGTGAGTTGATGCCCGCCGTCTGCAATTGCCGCCAGCTGGGGCTCGAAAGCCCGTTCACAATAAGGCACCAGCGGCTGGGCCGCGGCCAGCCGTCGAACATCTTCGTAACGTCGCCGGTGATTCTCCAACTCCGCTTCGACGGCGAATGGGCTCAAAGCCTCGAGTTGTCGCCGACCGAGATCAGAGGCCGTATGGTGAGCCACAAGCCGCAGGAGGCTGGATAGCTCTAGCGCCTGTTCGGTAGCTCTGGAGACCGCAGGGGTATCGCTCATCGAGAAACGGCTCCGTCAGCCGGGCTGACAACGAAAAACGGGAGCGAGGAAACCCCACTCCCGCAATCGTCGCAATCCTGTAGCTGAAGGTCAGTTAAGACCTAGCCGGCGCTCTTCGGCCAGCTTTCGGAGCGCCTTCTTGCGCCCTTGGAGCGCTTTGCGCTTGCGCTTCACACAGGGCTTCTCGAAGTGCTGCCGTTTCTTCAGCTCGGTCAGGACACCGGCCTTCTCGCACTTCCTCTTGAATCGACGGAGAGCGTTTTCAAAACTCTCTTCGTCTCGTACATGTACTATCGGCATCTAACGCTTCCTTTTCGCAGGTCATGGTTGTCGTGCGTCTCGGGACACTCTCGGCTGTGTAGCGCGTCTGTGAACACTCTCTGACGTGCGCACTTCACTGTCGATGTGCCCCTGCGGCTATGCGAGCGAGGATCAGTTTGCCCCACAACCGGGGCCGATTCCCGCTCCGAGCGCCCAGACTGCACAACAGCGGACACTCCAAGCGCCGCATTGTCTCTCAAGACCTAGGTGTAGGTCAAGGCTCTTCTGCGGCCTTGATGGCGTTGAAGTCGGTCTTGTAGACCTTGAGCTCGCCTTTCTTGGCTTGGAAGAAGACGGCGGCTGCGGCACGAGGTTCTTCCTTGGGAAAAAACCAGCCCAAACCGCCGTTGTCGTACTCTCGGACATTGTTGTGCTTGGGGGTTCCCAATAGTGCGCGGACTTCCTTGCGGGTCATACCCTTTTTGACCTCGGCGAGTCTCTCCTCGGTCATGAAACGAAGTGCCTCGGCTTCGGCCTTGGCCGCCTCGAGCTTCTCGTTTCCCGGATCGAAGACCAGCGACTGAGTGTAAATGTCGATCGCGCGCTGGTATTCGCCGCCTTTGTCGATGTACTCCTGGGCTAGCACGATGTCCTCGTCGCTCTTGAAGCTCAGAGCTTGGCGCTGGATGTCGGTGGGTTCGCTATCGACACCGATCTGCTGATCGTTGATGAACTGGATGAGGCGCCCACCGAAGGCTTCGGAGAGGCCTAGGACCTCTTTTTCCATCACTTTGGCTTGCTCGGCGAGCTCCTCGGCGCTGGGTGGAGCCTCGCCTTCGGCGCCTTCGTCGGTTGGCGTCGACTCTTCGTTGGGTTGCTCTCCAGCTTCCAAGACCTGCTTTTGGAGCGCAGCCAGCTCTCCCCGTTTGGCGTCGAGATCGACCTTGGCTTGAGCGATCCAGGCCCACTCCTCGGCGTCCTTGGCCGCCTTGAGTTCTTCCTCGGACACTTGATCGCACGCGAGCGCGAAGAGACAGACGATCAGCAGGCTGATGAGAGCGGAGAGAGGTGTTCCTCTGCGCATCGGCTTTTTCCTCCATTGAGACGGGCTGGAATGTGGCGCAAAAAGCTATCACAGCGATTCTTGCGCCACAACCGAGGCGCGGTCGGTTCCGGGCTCCCCTGGACTCGGCTAAATGCCCGTCCGTCAAGGGTTTTGGGGGGCTGTTTTCTTGACATGATGGGGCGCTTGAAAGAGAATCGTTTTCTTGTGTATTGGCAGGTTGACGCGTCTGAAACGAGATAGTCAGGGTCTCTCGAAGGAGCACTGAGATGTCGGATTCGCTGGAAGTGTCGCACTCGACCGGAGCGCACCAGGGCGGGCCAGGGTGGCTCAAGCGGTTGGAGCAAGTGGATCGCCACGTCGCTTCAGCGGTCGAAAACGTGGTGCGGGATCTGCAGGATCTCGCGGTGGCGGCAGAAGAGGGGGCGGCGACTCAGTTGCTCGCTGCGACGGCTCGTGTAGATGGCGAGAAGACGCAGAGCGGTATCTTGCTGGCACTACTCGAAGAAGGCTGTCGATTCGCTTCGCGGACCGCGTTTTTCCTCACCCGGCCGGGTGAAGTCCGCGGCTGGGCAGGTCGTGGCTTCGGTGATGGGGTTGCGCTAGAGAATTTACAATTTGACTTCGAAGAAGAAGGGGTTTGGGCGCGGTTGGCGCAGGCCTCTGGCGTATTGTCGCTCGACCGTGAAGACTGTGCCGCGGTGGTTGGGCAGCTCGAGGTCGCCGCTGGCGGTCACGGGATCCTGATCCCTTTTATTCTGCGCGGACAACTGGGCGGTGTGCTCTATGCCGACCGTCTCGAAGGTGAAGGCTCCCCGGGGCATGCGAGCCTTCAGCTGTTGACTCACACAGCCGCTCAGGCGATCGAGACCGCGGCGGTTAGAGGTCGTGGGATTTCACCGACGCTACGGTCCGCTGGCGACGAAGACGCAGGGGCTGTCGCCCTATGGCAGCCGCCAGAGATCGACACGGCTTCCGAGAAGTCGCCGGCAGACGAAACCGTTGTTGGCGCCGCCGTCGGCTTGGCAGCGGCAGCGGTGGCTGCGGTTGTGACGGAAGACTCTGTGGCGACGGAAGACCCTGTGGCGACGGAAGACCCTGAAGCGACAGAAGACGCCGTCGAGGCTACCGCGACAGAAGATGCCGTCGAGGCTACAGAATCTGTTGAGTTGGAGTCTGTCGATTCCGGTGCCGAGGTCGCATCGATCACAGAAGTGGTCGATGAGGTTGACGAGTCCGTCGCAGAAGATATTGAAGAAGCCGTTGATGAAGAGGAATTCGTCGCGGAAGAAACAGAAGACACCTCTGCCTTCGCAGCCATGGACGAAGTGGCCGAAGAGGTCGATTCCGTCGAGGTGGCTGCTGAAGCGCTCGTCGCGGACGACGTTATCGCGGACGACCGCGCTGGCGTCGATTTTGAGATGGTTTCGGTTCCCGAGCCCGAAACTCCCGTTGATCTTGGCGCAGAAGACTTTTCCGGTCAGGAACTGGAGGCAATTGACGACATCTCTGGTGAGTTGGAGCCTGAGCCCGAGCTCGAGGATACGAGCGACCTGTGGGCGACCGATGACGTTGCCAAGAATGAAGGACCGGCGGCGGCTGAGACCGCTTTCGAGATAGCTCCGAGTGAAGACGATGCTCCGTCTTTGGAAGCTCCGTCCCTTGAAGAGTCTCCGGTCGCGATGCCGCTGACGCCAGCCGTCGGGCAGGAGACAGTGAGGCTCGATATTGCTGCTTTGCAAGGACAGATGCCGACAGACTCTCCGGTTGAGCCGCCCGCAGTCGAGGAAGACACTGCGAAGCTGCCGCAATGGGAAGTCGAGTCGGTACCGTCAACTACTGAAGTGAAGATCGAGCCGCCAGCGCCAAGTTACGATCTCGAGCCCGAGTTGGCCGAGCCGGTGACGGAACCTATGGCATCGCCGGACTTTGGTACGTCGAACATGGATGTCAGCGAAGATCCGACGATCATGACGACGCGGGAGAGTTTGATTCCTGAGCCGCCCGCCATCGAGCCCTCTCCCATGACGGGTGGCTATGTCCCGCCAGCGCCGGCCGAAGTGACCCCGCCTCCGAGTTCGGGATTCGCCGCGCCACCTCAGAAGCCTGACAGCACAGGTACCACACAGGTTGTGCCGCCGACAGATATTCAAGGGCCAGGATCGGCTTTCGGAGGGGCAGCCCAGAGCATCCCCGATGGAGAAGAGGCTCTGCACGAAGAAGCTCGTCGTCTGGCAAGGCTCTTGGTGAGCGAGATCAAACTCTACAACGAAGAGATCATCGAAGAGGGCCGGCGCGCCGGCAATATCTATGATCGTCTCAAAGACGACATTGATCGATCTCGACAGATGTACGAAGAGCGAATCGATCCTCGTCTGAAAGATAGTGGCAACGACTACTTTCACCAAGAGCTGGTACAGCGTCTCGCAGGCGGTGACAAGCAGCTACTGGGTTATTGAGCCGAAGCGAATTTTGTCTTGGCTTGGTCCTGCTGGCGGTTTTGATTCATGCCTGCGGCTCACAGCCGCAAGCTCGGGACGCTGTAGGCAGGTCGGAAGCCGCCGCTCGTCGTGATTCGGTCATCCTGATCACACTGAGTGGTCTACGCCCAGATGTCGTCGGCGCTCTCGGCGCTGAAAGTTCTTGGACTCCTCAGATCGATGCCTTTGCCCGCGAGGCCGATTGGGTTGGCACCGCGGTGGTTGCGTCGAGTGCGCCGGTGGTTTCGCTCACGTCGCTGATGACCGGGGTTTCGCCTTGGCAGCATCAAGTCTTGAGCCACGAACCGGCAACTCCCCGTGGTGGAATTTCCCTCTTGTCTCAAGAATTGGGTCGGATGGGCTACCGTACGTCAGCCCATGTGCCACCCGAGTACAAACTCGAACGCTTTGGCTTGTTTTCGGGATTCGACTCGGTTCAAGAGATTTCGCCTGCTGGTGAAACGAGGGCAGCGTTGAGAGGTTTGGGGCGGGAGCCAGAGTTTCATTGGCTGCATCTGAGAGAGGCCAATGTCGCCTACCAACGTCGGGACGCCTACCTTCCCCGACTCGCCGCCCGCTCAGCAGGGTTGCCTGAGCAGATGACCAGCCGGCGGTTGTTGCCCTATGCAGACCCGGCGTTGTTGATGCCGCCCGCGGAGCGTGCAACAGCCTGGGAGTTGTTTTGTCACGAAGTCGCCTGGGCGGACCAGCAAGTCGGCGAGTTGTTGGCGGCGCTGCACAATAGCTCCGTTTGGGAGCAATCCTGGATCGTGCTGACGGCAACTCAAGGGGTCGAGTTGGGTGAGCATGGTCAAGTGCTCTACGCAGAGAATCTCGGACGGGAGACGATCGAGGTGCCTTTGATGATCAAATCTCCGGATTCCCATCAAAATTCATGGACGACGTCAGCAGATCAGCGTGTGAGCCAGCCACGGTTGTGGGCGACACTTGTCGAAGCTGTGGGTGGAGAGGTTGAGCCAGTCCATGCGCCGAGCTTGTTCCAAGCCACGGATCGAGCGATTGTCTCTGAGCTTTATCTGCGCAATGGCATCAATGAGTTCTCCTTGCTCGAAGGCGATCTGCAACTCATTCGATCGATCCGTTTTGCTCCCGAAGAGCCAGAATTCTATCTCGCCCAGTTGGCGCAGAGCGGGGGCCATCCACCACTCTCTGAACCGGCGCGCCGTATCTTTGAAAGGCTCAGGCAAGCCTTTCGCCACAGTCCACCGTATTCGGGACCGCAGGGCGGGCATTCGCCGAGTCTTCGTCTCGAACGATGGACGGAGCGGGGCACAATAGAGGTGGAAGATCCTCGCTTGGCTGCCGACATGGCGACCCGGTTACATCACAGCTGGAGGCGTTTTGTCGACAGGGAACGAACGCCGCAAGAAGAATCATCGTTGAGTGCAGCCCTGCGTTGATATAATCTAACGCCCACCTAAGCGGGCAAGCGGGTCCATAGCTCAGCGGTTAGAGCAACCGGCTCATAACCGGTTGGTCCCTGGTTCAAATCCAGGTGGACCCATTCACTAGCTCCCAGACTTAGAGATCCACGCCATCGAAAAGCGTGACGGAGCCGAAAAAACATGCCAGGTCATTTGGAAGCCATCGTCTCTCTTCAGAAAACCCTCACTGAGCTCAACGCAGCCGATGAGCGTCTAAACAGCATCCCTGATTGGATGCTTGAGCTCCATGAGGAACATGCAGGGAGGAAGGCCGAGATCGATACGGTCGAAACCGAAGGAAACGCAGCGGAACATGAACGCCGCGAAGCAGAGGCCGCACTGGCCGACGCACAGGAAAAGCAGAAGCGATATCAGGAGCAGCTCGGTCAAGTATCGACCCAGCGCGAGTATGGTGCGCTACTCAAAGAGATCGACACAACCAAGAATCAGATCTCTAGCAACGAGAAAGCAGCACTCGACGCCACAGAACGCAAAGAGGAGGCTGATCGGAAACTCAGCGAATTCCGCGAAGCGTTTCAGGATCTCGACACACGGTACGGTACAGAGCTCAAGAAATGGGAGAGCGAGAAACCTGCTGTCGCGGCTACAGTTAAGCAACTCTCTCGACGCGCGGAAGAGCTGCGAGGCGCGGTACCGCGCAACATCCTCGTGTTATTCGATCGCATCTTCGAGCGCGGAGGTGGTGAGGCGTTAGCGAGGGTGAGGAAAATGCAAGTCGTACGCGGCAACCCGATGTTTCACTGCGAGGTCTGTAGCTACAATGTTCGGCCACAGGTGCTCGTCGAGATTCGTGATCAGGAATCACTCAATCAGTGTGATAGCTGTAAGCGCATCCTCTACTGGGAGGACGAAGAGTAGCGTTTCGCGGCTAGCTCCAGCATACGGGTGGACAACGGAATGAGCTCGATAGAGCCTTCGGTGGCAGAGCGCTTGGCAAACGTCCAGCGCCGTATGCGGGAGACGTGTGAGCGTTGCGGTCGTGAGCCCGAGGCCGTTGAGCTCATCGGCATTAGCAAACGGCAGCCGATAGAGAGGGTACGCGAAGCGCTTGCTGGCGGGCTCAGGGTACTGGGTGAAAACCAAGTACAAGAGGCGGTTGCTAAGAGCGCCCATCTTCCGGTGAATGTAGTTTGGCATTTCGTAGGCCATCTGCAGTCGAACAAAGTCAAGGCCGCGGTCCGTGTCTTCGACGCGATTCACTCGATTGACCGCCTAAAGATCGCTCGCCGGATTAATCTCGAAGCAGAACGGCAGAGCAAGAGCCTCATAGGCTTTGTCCAGATCAATCTTGGAAACGAGCCAGCCAAAAGCGGCTATCCCTCCGAAGGTTTGTTCGATGCCATTAGACCGCTAGCGGACCTGGAACGGCTGCGGATCGTGGGGCTGATGGCGATCCCACCCTTTGAAGAAGATCTCTTGGCAGCACGAAAGTGGTTCCGCGAACTTCGCGAGTTACGTGATGCGATGAGATCGCGAAGAGAGTGGCAGGGTTTCCCGGGGTGGCTGTCTATGGGTATGAGTCACGATTTTGAAATGGCGATCGAAGAGGGTGCGACCCATGTTCGGGTCGGTACATCGATATTCGGCCGGCGGCCAATGTGATGAGTACGATCTGACGGCTGGGTTTTAGCTCATGCAGCTCAGAACCTTGTCCGATCTTGTTTTTCATATCCGAGACATCTCGAGCGGACGATCCGAACTGCTTTCCTTCGAGGGTCAGGGACGGCGAGAGAGCCTGTCCACGGCCGATTTCTTGCGTGGCATCCACTCGGTAACTTTGGCTCTCGATGCGCGCGGCGTAGGACCCGGAGACCGGGTGGCGATCTTCTCTGAAAATCGTCCCGAGTGGCACATAGCGGATTTTGCATGTCAGCTACTGGGTGCCCCTACGGTTCCTATCAATCCAAACCTGTCTCGGAAGCAGGTCGGCTTTATTCTACGCAACAGCGCTAGCCGTTTGGTTTTCTACAGCGGCCTAGAACATAGAGACTTGCTGCTGAGCTTGGCATCGACTCTCACCTCACCCCCCGAGTTGGTGGCCTTCGAGAGTGATGCTATCGTCGAAGGCAGCCTCTCGATCACGCGCCTGATGGGAGAGGGTGCTTCCCGGCTCGGTGCTGTTCCGATCGAGCGATTCCGTGGCCGAGTCGGTGAGCTTGATCCGGCGAGCCAGATCTACACCATATCGGACGCTGGTGCCGAACAAAGCCCGGCTGATCCACGGGCAGAACTGCTCACTCACCGTGAGATGGTGGCCTTGATAGCAGGTCTTGGAGCAAAGATCGAAGCTTCGCTCGCGGACCTAGCTGTGTCGAGCCTGCCTCTGGCGGGCCGCTTGCAGCGTAGCTTCGATTATCTGTGCTTTTACCGAGGGGCAGCCATTCATCATGCCTCCGGTGACGTGTCGGCGGCCCTTCAACGGGAGCGTCCAACCCACCTGGTTGCAGCGCCAGATCTCTACCGTGAGATCTACCTGGCGGCTCTGAAGAATGTGCAGAGCGACCGGCTCTGGCGTCAACGCTTGTTTCATTGGGCGATAGACGTTGGTCAGCGGCATGGCGACGCGTCGCGGGCCGGGTTTGTAGGCCCCTTGGTTTCATTCCAGCGAGGGTTGGCCAACGCCCTGGTCTACCGTCGTTTCCGTGACAGATTTGGCGGCCGGATACGGCACCTGATTGCAGACGGAGCCGCCCTCGACGAAGAGACCAATCGCTTCTATGAGGCAGTGGCTATGCCAATTCGCCAAGACACCGATTCAGAAGGCTGACGGGACACAGCTGGGACTCCGCCAGAGACGGTTCAGATTCAGGCTACAACAGCATGTGATCGATTCAGCCGTGGGTCGGCGCTGCCGCTTTGACGTTGGCGCCAACCCCGTCTTCGAACTGTTTGAAGTTCTCGACGAACATGTCGGCCAGCCGGTTGGCCTGAGCATCGTAGGCTGTCGCATCGGCCCAGGTGTCGCGAGGTGTCAGAACCTTCTGGGGGACCCCTTCGATACTCTCGGGGATCGCCAGGCCGAAGATCGGGTCGGTCTTGGTCGCAACTTGATCGAGCGCACCGGTGAGCGCCGCCGTGATCATGTGGCGCGTGTAGTCGAGCTTCATGCGTTTGCCGGTGCCGTAGGGGCCTCCCGTCCAGCCAGTATTGATCAGCCAGACTTTGGCGTTGTGCCGGGCGAGTTTCTTGCCGAGCAGCTTACCGTAGACACCGGGATGCAAAGGCATGAAGGGTGCTCCGAAGCAGGTGCTGAAGGTGGCCGAGGGTTCGGTGACACCTTTCTCGGTGCCCGCGACCTTGGCGGTGTAGCCGCTCAAGAAGTGATACATGGCCTGCGCTTCGGTCAGGCGACTGATCGGAGGCAGCACTCCGAACGCATCACAGGTCAGAAAAACAACGTGCTTGGGATGCCCTGCGGTGCCCTCGAGATCGACATTGCTCAAATGGGTGAGAGGATAGCTGGCGCGAGTATTCTCAGTCAGTGAGTCGTCGTCCAGGTCCGCACAACGCGTCTCGGGATCACAGATCACGTTCTCCAAAATGGTCCCGAAACGTCGCGTTGTAGCGTAGATGGCGGGTTCGCCCTGGGGGTCGAGGCGAATCACTTTGGCGTAGCAGCCACCCTCCATGTTGAACACACCGTGATCGGACCAGCCATGCTCGTCGTCTCCGATCAGAGTTCGGTTCGGGTCAGCAGAAAGCGTCGTTTTGCCGGTGCCGCTGAGGCCAAAGAAGAGCGCGACGTCGTCTCGGTGCTCTCCGTAGTTGGCGCTGCAATGCATGGCCATGACTCCCCGCTTGGGTAGCAGGTAGTTCATCACGGTGAAGATGCTCTTTTTGATCTCACCGGCGTATTGGGTGCCGCCGATCAGCGCCAGGCGTTGGGACAGGTCGAGCAGAATGAAGGTGCCGCTGTGGGTGCCATCGGTTGTCGGATCGGCACGAAAGCTCGGGGCGTTGATGACGGTGAAGTCCGGCTCGTGATCGGTGAGCTTGTGGCCGTCTGCCTCACGCACGAACATGTTGCGGGCAAAAAGGTTCTGCCAGGCGTTCTCATTGATGACCCGAACCTTGATCTGGAACGTCGGGTCAGCGCCGGCATAACCATCGAACACAAAGAGATCGGAGCTCTTCCAATATTCGCGGACCCGGCCCAGCAAGCTGTTGAATTGGCTCTGATCGATCGGCTTGTTGACCTTGCCCCACCAGATGTCGCTTTCGCTTGAAGGTTCGCGGACCACGAACTTGTCGTTGGCAGCCCGGCCGGTGTGTTCGCCCGTTTTGGTCACCAGCGGTCCACCGGCAGCGAGGCTCCCTTCAGCTCGTTGGAGAGCGTGCTCGTAAAGCTGGGCTTCGGACTGGTTCCAATACACCGTCCCGGTCGTGTCAAATCCTTGGCGATCTATGCCGTGTCGGCTAATGAACGGACCGGTGTTGCGCATTGAATCTCCTACGGCCTGGGAATAGGGCTTCCAATCAAGATTCTGGAGTCAGAATCACTCATTCTATCATTGGATGGTATGGTCTCAACATCGACAACGGTCATGCGACGGTAGCGGTCTCGCAACGTTACGGTCTTGAGAAGTTAGCGGTTTTGAGACCCCAAGAGTCGCACCGTCTGCTTGATCACTTGCCGCAGAGGCTTCGAATCCGCGAGTCCTTGGCCAGCGATACCGTAGGCCGTGCCGTGATCAACGGAGGTCCGCAAGAACGGTAAGCCTATGGTCCAATTGGTGGCGGTGCCGAAGGCTGCGGTCTTGACCGCGATCAATCCCTGGTCGTGGTACAAGGCTAGGACCCAATCGAATTCGCCACGCCGGGCGCGAGCGAATAGCGAGTCTGGACTCTCAGGTCCACGTGCGTCAATCCCTTCCTGGCGGGCAGCCGTGATCGCCGGCCGTATGATCGTTTCTTCCTCACTGCCGAACAGGCCGCTTTCGCCGGCGTGTGGATTGAGCCCAGCGACCGCGATGCGCCCTCCAACGTGCCGAGCGAGACATCGTAACGCTGCCAACACCGACGGAAGGCTGATCGATGCCAATGCGACGGTCAACGGCAGGTGCATGGTCAGTAGAGCGACCCGAAAGTCAGGCGCCAAGAAACCCATCAGGTAGTCCTGACCGTAGCGATGAAGGCCAGTCGCCGCTGCCAAGTAGTCGGTGTGCCCACTGAAGCTTGGCAGCACATGGTGAGCGATAAGAGCTTTGTTGAGTGGCGCGGTCACCAGGGCATCTGCTTTTCCGGCTTGCATCAAACGGATCGCCATATTGAGCGCTGCGAGGGCTCCGCGAGCGTCGTCCGCGGTGGCTTCTCCAGGTGCGACCTGTCGGTCACTGCCGATCGGGTCGATGGCCGTGATCTGATCCCTATTTGCCAAGGCCGCAGCGAGATTACCATCGGGGGTCAGAAACGCGAGGCGGTTCCATAAAGATTCCGGCACCGTCTCTCGCACGGCGACCGCGGCGGCGCGCTCAAGGATCAGCAGCGGGCGACAGGTGCGTTCAAGATCCTTGTCGGCTAGGACATCGAGGAGGATCTCCGGTCCAATCCCGGCTGGGTCGCCTTGGGTAAAGACCAGAACTGGAAGTTCGCCGGAGTTAGTTGTCAGCTCCGCCCTCGACGCCGAAACCGCTTGAGCTCTTCTTCTTTGAACATGTACCGAATGTTGTGCTTCGGGATCAACAGATTCGGTCCGTCCTGGCGATTGAGCTTGATCGCATTCTTGTCGTACCATTCGATCCAACCTAGGAGTTCCTCGTCGTTGGTCAAGACCACTATCATTGGCGTTTTGCCCGCCATCTGTTTGAGGTAATAAAACTCCTCGGCGTTGGTCTGCTCCGGCGGGGATTGTTTGCGGCGCGCACCGCGGCTAGATTTCTGGTCTTGGACGTCAGGTCGAATGAGCTTTCGTTGGGTCAATTGTGTTCACCCACGGCCCTTCCTGCTGCTCCCTGGCTTTGGGTGGGAACATGGCGCGGTTTTTTCTTGTAGTACTGGGGGTCCTCGTACGCCAGACAGCAAAGCAGACGGCCACACTGACCGGAAATCTTCGAGGGGTTGAGGCTGAGGTTCTGCCGTTTCGCCATCTGGATCGAGATCGGCTTGAAATCCTTGAGCCAAGTCGAGCAACACAACGTACGCCCGCAAATACCGATGCCCCCGAGTTGCTTGGCTTCGTCTCGAGCGCCGACTTGGACCATCTTGACCCGGGTCGAGAATCGCTGAGCCAAGTCGCGAACCAGCTGGCGGAAATCGACTCGGCCGTTGGCAGTGAACAAGAACGTCGCCTGACGGGCATTGAGTGAGAATTCGACCTTCGAGATCTTCATCTCGAGTTTCAGAGCACGGGCCTTGTCACGACAGAAGCGTTTGGCCAAGAGCTCGTTCTTCAGCTTGTTCTCGAATGCTTTGAGGTCCGCCTTCGAGGCCGGGCGAAGCACCCGCCGCGCGCTCGATTTTTGGCACGGCTTGAAGACCGGCATCGGTGACATTTCGACCTTACCGAAGGCTGGACCACTCTCGTGGTCAACGACGACGCGATCACCTTGGCCGTAGATTCTGCCGTCGGTACGGCAGAGCGTCAGATTGGTTTCCTCACCGAACCGAACGCCAACGAAAGTATCCTCGACGGCGGTCGACATTCCTTTGTAAGAGCAACCCGAGCAGCCGGCCATAATGTCTTTTACCTATTGAGAAAAATCAGCTTGTCGCCGAGTGTCAACCAGAGGATATCCTTTTATCGCTCGGCTTGATGGGTCGAGATTTATCCGCCGCTACGATTCAGGACCCGCCGACCGATATCGTGCCTGATAATCTTGCTCGGCCACTGGATCATGGCGGCGGCGGTATAGGCGCGCTTGAGCGCCTCTCGAAGAGTTGGGCCGGAGGCACAAACATTGAGCACTCGGCCACCGGCAGCCACCAACTGGTCGTCCTTAGTGGCGGTTGCGGCATGAAAGACCTCGATTCCCTGTTGTTGGTTGGCGGCCTCGATACCGGTAATAACCTCCCCTTTGATCGGCTTTTCCGGGTACCCCGCACTGGCTAGGACAAGGCAAGCGGTTGCTTCCTTGCGGAATTTCAGGCGGGGATGGTCGAATCTTCCGGCGGCACCGCTAACCAGAACCGGCAGCAGGTCTTCGTCGAGTCGCATCAGCAGAGGCTGAGCTTCCGGGTCTCCAAGACGAACGTTGAACTCCAAGACTTTGGGGCCATCCTGAGTGAGCATCAAACCTGCGTACAGCACTCCGACAAAGTTACGATTCGCTTCCCCCATGGCGTGTACCGTGGGGCGCAAAATACGGTCGAGGATTTCGCCACCGGTGCCGCTGAGCACTCCGGCCGGGCTGTGGGCCCCCATGCCACCAGTATTGGGGCCGCGATCGTCGTCCAGCAAGCGTTTGTAGTCTTTGGTGGTGGCCAGGGGCAAAATGTGCTCGCCGTCACAAAGCGAGATGAAAGAAACTTCTTCACCTTGCAGGCATTCCTCGACCACGATCTTCTCGGCGGCGGTGCCGAAACGACGTTCCTCGAAGAACGTCCTGAGCGCCGACTCAAGTTCATCGCGATCCTTCGGGATCAGCACCCCTTTGCCGGCAGCCAGCCCGTCGGTCTTGAGAACAACAGGAAAACCAAACCGGGCAGCAGCCCGACGGACATCTTCCTCGCTGTGGGCAATTTCGAAGTCGGCGGTCGGAATGCCTTGTCGCCTCATCAACTCTTTGGCGAAGACCTTGCTGCCCTCGAGCTCGGCGGCTTGCCGGCGCGGGCCAAAGATCGGTAATCCGCGGCTGTTGAATTCATCGACGATGCCGAGAGTCAGCGGCAGCTCTGGCCCGACGACCGTCAAATCAATTTTCAAGTCAGCTGCAAAATCCGCCAGCTGATGAATCTCATCCGCCGGAATAGGAACTGGGTCCGCTAGCTGAGCGATACCGGGGTTCCCCGGCGCGCAGTAGAGTTCCTCAAGCAAGGGGCTCTGACTGAGCTTCCAGCATAAAGCGTGCTCGCGACCTCCGGATCCAACGACCAGAACTTTCATGATGCCCCCTGGAGCGACCTTCTTCCGGACCCGGCCCTCAAAGGGGATGTGTCCAAAGTGATCAAGACGAAGCGTTGATCATGGCATCGAGTCGCCCATCATCCACAGCTTGCCGGCTCTGAAACGAAAGTTGATCACGTTGTCTTTCCGCCCAGAACTTGCCGACAATCTGTCGATCATTCGTAACGCCATGATACCCCGAATCGTCCTGGCTGGGCAGGGCTCTTGGCCAGAATCAGCTGCGACCCGGTGTCGTTGTCATGGGGACAATTTCAAGCGGGCTTCGTTTCCTTGCTGCAAGTCGGATCCTGGAGACATAAGATATGCGGACTATGGATAAATCAAGTGGCTCGGATGTCACCACGAAGGATGCCGCATTCTCGCCTATTGCCTGGCGCGATGGTGGCCTGCACCTACTCGATCAGACTCTGCTGCCGGCAGAGGAGACTTGGATCCACTGCACGACCCCAGAGATCATTGCTGACGCCATTCGTCGCCTAGCAGTGCGGGGCGCTCCGGCGATCGGCGTTACCGCTGCCTACGGTCTGGTGGTGGGCCTGCAGTCCGTCGAGCGCGACGAAGACCTGGACGCTAGATTTGGGGAAGTCTATGACCTATTGATGGGGACCCGGCCAACGGCGGTCAACCTCAGGTGGGCCCTCGATTTGGGCAAGCAGTTGTTTGAGGCAAACCGTGGAAAAGGAGCAACTGCTACCCGCGGAGCGCTTCTCGAGTGGGCCAAAGGAGTACATAGCGACGACATAGACTCCTGTCGCCGGATGGGCGCTCACAGCGTTGAGCTCTTCCAGCAGGGTGATCGAGTGCTTACGCATTGTAATGCTGGCGCATTGGCGACCGGCGGTTACGGCACGGCAGTTGGCGTGATTACCTCGGGTTTCGACCATGGCAAAGTCGCCAAAGTCTGGGTCGACGAGACGCGACCGTTGCTGCAAGGCGCACGCTTGACGGCTTGGGAGCTCGGGCGACTGGGTATTCCCTACCAGGTAGTGACCGATTCGAGCGCTGGCGCATTGATGTCTCGTGGCATGGTGGACCGCATTGTGGTCGGCTCTGACCGCATCGCCGCCAACGGCGACGTCGCCAACAAGATCGGCACCTACACCGTCGCGGTACTGGCGGCACGTCACAATGTGCCGTTCTATGTTGCGGCGCCGCTTTCGACGATTGACCCCCACACTCCCACGGGGGCAGACATACCGATCGAAGAGCGCGATCCCACCGAAGTAACGCGCATCGGCGGTGTCGACATGTCGCCCAACTTGGAGATGGCTCACAACATCGCCTTCGACGTCACGCCGAATGAGTTGGTTGCGGCCATTATCACCGAGGTTGGAGTGCTCCGTGCTCCGTATGTCGAGAGCATTCGCGAGGCTTTGGCGAACGCGGGTTGACGGGTACCCCAGGCAGTCGTTTCAAAAGCAAAACAGCCGGCTCAGTGCCGGCTGTTTTGTCATATCTTGGTGGAGGCGGTGGGAGTCGAACCCACGTCCGAAAAACTCAGACAGGAAGCTTCTACGTGCGTGTCCTTCCCTTTGAAAATCTCACCGTGGCGCTTGGGCGGAAGGCTTCCGTCGCCACGGCCAGTCCAGTAATGATCCGGGAGTGATGTTGGACCCACCACTCCGTTTGATCCGCATTAACGTCGCCCCGGCAAGTGCAGCGAATCAAAGCCCATTGCCGGCACGTCACAGCTTAAGCCGCGAGAGCCAATTCGTCGTTGGCAGTTGTAAGGTTTCCAGTTAACGGATGGAGTCCGGCACGCCACTCCGAGCCTGCTTGTTCCCCGTCGAATCCGGTACGC
This sequence comes from Acidobacteriota bacterium, assembly GCA_029263355.1. Lineage (GTDB taxonomy): Bacteria > Acidobacteriota > Thermoanaerobaculia > Multivoradales > J023 > JAAELT01. Next base: position 29,220 of record JAJCXQ010000194.1, read on the forward strand.
CCCCAAGAATTTGTTTTGACGAAGTTTGTCTAAGAAGACTGAATTGCCAAAGATCTATGTCCGCCTGTGCGGTCTCTATCTAGGGTAACAGAGTTCGGGTGCTCGTTATTCCTCGCAGCGCTTCTCGAGATCTTCGAAGAACTCTTCGGGGCCGCTGTTGCGCAGCCGGGAGATCACCAGAAACCAGGCTCCGAAGGTCATCAAGATGCCGACGGGAACCAGGCCCAACATTGATGGCGCAAATGGGGCAATCACTGTGACGAGGGCGCCGAGGCCCGCCAGTAGCAGGGTTACGGCCGCCGGCTTCTGGATTTTGTAGTCGCTTTTGTCCACGACAAGAGTCAATCGTGAGCCACTTTCCGTCGGCTCTGCCGTCAGCTCACCGGCGACCCAGCCTCGCCGCAGGCCAGCGACCACTGGCAAGCCCAGCCGGCCACCCTTGTTGCCGGCCTGCCAGATCCCGTCCCAGTCGTCCGCCGCCATCGCGACCAGGTTGAGAGCCGTGACCGGATCCTCGGATAAATCGAGTTGATGCGTCTGCTCAGCTTCCGAGTGAGACATCGACTCAAGCCGCCTGCCGCGGAATCAGCTCCTCGAAGAACCTCTCGATCGCCTCGATGAAGTTTTCCGGGTGTTGCAGACCGTGAATTTGGCGACGCAGACCCAGGCTATTGGGTAAGCCCTTGCTGTAGAGGCCGGTAAAGGTCTGAAGTTTGTAGCGTGCGAACTGCGGTTCTTCTCGCGCGATGATCGTGCGGAAGTGATCGAGGATCAGATCCCGGCGATCCTCCCAGGTCGGCTGTGGAATATCACCGTTCGAAAGGTGGGCCGCGATCTGGCTGAAGATCCAGGGATTGCGCGTCGCACCGCGACCGATCATTACGCCATCGCAGCCGGTCTCGTGGATCATGCGCGCAGCGTCTTCCGGCGTGCCAACATCGCCGTTGCCGATCACTGGGATCGAAAGCGACTGCTTGAGCGCCGCGATGTGTTTCCACGCCGCGCAGCCGGTGAACTTCTGGCGGGCAGTCCGTGGATGCAGCGCCACCGCCGCAACGCCATTGGCTTCACAGATGCGGCCGAGCTCGAGGTAATTCTGTCGCCGTTCGTCGAGCCCGAGTCGAAACTTGACGGTCAAGGGAATCGAGATCGCCTGTTTGACCGCGGCGATAATGCGCTCCGCCCCCTTCAGATCGCCCATCAACGCTGCGCCGGCACAGCCTTTGAGAACCTTGTTGGACGGACAGCCCATATTGATGTCGCAGATATCCGCCCCGCGCCGTTCGACCTCTCTTGCCGCCTCGGCCATGGTCGGGCCGTCGGAGCCGTAGATCTGAATCGATAGCGGCCGCTCTTCCTCGCTGAAGTGGAGTCGATGGAGGACCAGGGGGTCGCCTCGCATCAGCCCTTTCGACGAGATGAACTCCATGGTCACCACCCCGACGCCGCCCATTCGACGCACGATGAGCCGGAAGTCGCGGTCCGTGACCCCTGCCATCGGAGCGAGGATCAAAGGTGGGTCGACAGGAATGTGGTCGATTCGAAACATCACGATGGATCTTATCGGGTCAGCCCACTGACAGCGAACCCGATCACCCGTCGCTCCGTTGTGGCCGCGAATCGCGGTATGATCCCGCGGCTATGGCTTGGTACAAAGAATGGTTCGGTCAGGAATATCTGGAGCTCTACGCTCATCGCGACGCTGGCGAGGCGGATCGTCATCTCGATTTTGTCGAGCGTTACCTGGCGCCGAGGCTGCCCGAGCCCAAGGCCGTGCTCGACCTGGCTTGCGGCGCTGGCCGTCACACCCAGGCTCTGCGTGGACGCGGCTATCGTACCTTGGGTGTCGACCTTTCCCTGACGCTGTTGGCCCATCCGCCAAGGGTGCCCAATGCCACCGGGGATATGCGGCAGCTGCCTTTCCGCGAACAGTCCTTCGACTGGCTGCTCAACTTCTTTACGTCGTTCGGCTACTTCGAGCGTGAGCGAGAGAACTTCCGAGTGCTCGAAGAGATCGCCCGGGTGCTCACTCCGGGAGGTCGGTTCCTGATCGACTTCTTGAATCGCGATACGGTGATCGCGGGCCTGAAGGCGCGGGAGATCCAGGAGATTGCGGGTCGCCAAGTCCATATCGAGCGTTGGTACGACGAAGCGACCCAGCGGATCAACAAACGGATGCGTCTCGAGGAACCCGGCAAGGCCCCGCGGACGTATCTCGAGAGCGTTCGGGCTTACAGCCGCGACGAAGTCACCATCGGCGCGCGTTGGGCGGGGCTCGAAGTCGACGACCTTTACGGCAATTTCCAGGGAGAACCCTTCGATCGTGAGAGCGAACGCCTCATCCTCGTCGGACACCGATCCGTCTAGCGCTCCGGCCCTCGGGCTCGATCTCCTTGGGTCGTCCCGGTTGCCGAGTCTGCCCACCGCGTTCCTACAAGGACGCGACCGCGAGCTGTTGTCCCCGGTACGCTTTCTCGCCCCTGGTGAGATGCCTATTGGGCCCGAAGCTCCTCCCGACGTCGACCGTAGCGAGCTGGCGCGGGCGCTGGCGACCGCCAATGCGGCCTATGGACATCCCGCCGCCGAGCAGATGGCGCGCAAGCTGGCGGATCCCGCAACCCGGGTGGTGGTCACCGGCCAGCAGCCCGGATTGTTCGGCGGGCCGCTGTACTCGCTTAGCAAGATGGTTGCCGCGGTGCGTTGGGCGGAGGCGATCTCCGCCGCTGGCCAGCCGGCGGTGGCGGTGTTCTGGGTCGCCACCGAAGATCACGATTGGGCGGAAATTTCCCAGGCTTCGTTTTTAACTCGAACCGGGGTGCAGAAGGTTGATCTTGGTCCCGACTTGTCGCCGTTGCTGCCGGTGGGCATGCGGACCCTCGGACCCGCGCTGGCCGAAATCGAGAAACAGCTCGAGGCCGACGGAAGCCCCCTCGATTTGGCGGATTCATACCGCTCCAGCGCCCGTTTCGGCGAGGCCTTCTGTCGCTTGATGGTGGGGACGTTGGGGGCGCGTGCACCGTTGATGCTCGACGCCATGCTGCCCGAGGTCAAACGACTGCAACGACCCTGGCTGATGCGGTTGATCGATCGTCGCGAAGAGATCGCGACGGCGCAGGCTGCGGCGGACGCCGAGATCGAACGCCGGGGTTATGTGCTGCAAGTCAAGCCCCAGCCGGGGCTCAGCCCGCTGTTCATGTTGCACGGACAGGAGCGTCGCCGTATCGCCTGGTCTTCAGGTGACGAGTCTTCAGGCGACAGGTCTTTAGGCGACAGGTCGACCGGCGATACAGCGGGAGACGGCTTCATCTTGCGCGGCCTGGAAGAGGCGCCTCGACCTCTGGACCAGCTTCGGCAGATCATCGAAGACAACCCGTCCGTCATCAGCCCCGGTGTCCTGGCGCGGCCGGCGATCCAAGACGCCCTGCTCGGCACCACGCTGCAGATCATGGGACCCGCTGAGCTGTCGTACATGTCGCAGGTGGCGCCGGTTTATTCGGTGCTCGAGATCGCACCGCCGTGGACGTCACTGCGTCCCCAGGCGTTGATCCTCGAAGATCGTCAAGCGGGCTACCTCGAAGAGCTGGGCATCACCCTCGAAGAGCTCTACAGCACGCCTCTGGATCGTCTGGTGGCGGACAAGTTGGGGGCCGATCATATCGGTCCGGTGCGTGACAACATCGACGCGTTGCTCGCCGGTTTGACCGAGCCACTGTTGGCGGTCGATCGTGGCCTCGAGGGTCCGCTGAACAAAACCCGGTCCCACATCGAACGTGGTCTCGATCAGCTGGCCGGCAAAGTGGCGAGTGCCATCGCCCGTCGGCACGAGGTTTGGGGGCGACGGCTCGACCAGCTGCGCACCGCCTGCCTGCCCGGCGGCCACCCCCAGGAGCGGGTGTTTTCGGTGGCACATTTTCTGACCCGCTATGGGCCGGACATCGCTTCGATCCTGGCCGATCAGCTCGATCTCGACCCCCGACCTCTGCATGTCATTCGCCTGCCGCCGACGGGTGGAGCCGGGTCATGAAGCCCGACTTGAAGCTTGACGTCCTCGCCATCGGCACTCACCCCGACGACGTCGAGTTGGCTTGCGGTGGCACGGTGGCTCTGCTCGCCGCCCAGGGTAAACGGGTCGGCATCTTGCACCTCACCCGCGGTGAGCGCAGCACCCGCGGCACCGTGGCGGAGCGCGAGGTCGAGGCGCAAAACGCGGCGGCGGCCTTGGGGGCGGTCGAAATGGCGTTTTTGGACTGCGGCGACGGCGCCTTCCGGCGTGGCGAAGCCGAAGAGGACGCTTTGATCGAAGTGCTGCGTGCCTGGCGTCCCGAGATTTTGCTCGGGCCGACGCCATCGGATCGCCACCCCGACCATGGACGAGCGCATCAGCTGGTGGCCGATGTTGCGTTCTATGCCGGTCTGGCGCGCCGCGGTCAAGGTGAGCCGCATCGTCCAGGGGCGGTGTTCTCGTACATGCAGCACGATCCCTTCGAACCGGCCTTCATTGTTGATGTTTCCAGCGTTTGGGACAACAAGATGGCGTCGTTGGCGGCATACGATAGCCAGCTCTATCGCGCCGACTCGGCTCGCGACGAACCGATGACCAAGGTCTCCAGTCCCGACTATTGGTTGGCGGTGGAGGGCCGGGCGCGTCACTTCGGGCAGATGATCAATGCTCCTCTCGGCGAGCCGTTTTGGAGCCGCTTGCCGCTGGCGATCCGCGACGTGGCAGAGCTGGCGCCCGGTGGATTGAGGTAGGGATCTTCACTCTGGCGTTCTTGAGCGCCAATCTTGAGTGGTCTCTGACGCTCCTGTACACTGACTTGGCTTAACTAGTTCAACCTTGGAGGAGACCGCAGATGAGCGAAGACCAGACGACTCCGCCACCCCCACCTTCTGACGCACCTCCTCCACCGCCGGCGGATCCACCGCCTCCTCCCGCCGGCCCACCGCCGCCGGTGGATCCTCCTCCGCCCAGTGCGGGGGCGGGTGGCAGCAAGTCGGACAATCGGACCTTGATGATTGTCCTGGCCTACCTTGGACCTTTTGCGCTGATCCCGTTTCTGGCTGAGAAAGACGATCAGGAGGTTCAGTGGCACGCCAAACACGGTTTGGTGCTCTTTGGCGCCGACATCGTTATTTCGATCCTGTTGACCGTGGTCAGTACCATGACCGCTTGTGTCGGCTGTCTGGTGACCCTGCCAGTCTGGATTGCGGTCCTGGTGGTTCACATCGTCTGCATCGTCAAGGGAGTCAATGGCGAGAGGTTCTTGATCCCGGGTCTAAGCGACTTTGCCGACAAGTTCTGACGAGACCAGTAGTCAGCGAGTGCCGCGGCGCCAGATGACGCCGCGGCGCAAGCCTGTCTCGCGAGGTAAGATCTGGCTCGGCGCCGTACTGGTTGTCATGCTCGCCATCGGTGTCGATGCGAGGCGCCCACCGGAAGCCCAGATCGTGGCCAAAGTGGCCCTGCTGGGGATCTCCGCTTATCAGGCGACTTTGTCCAAGCTGATGCCCGTCGCCGGAGTGCAATGTCGATTCGAACCGACCTGTAGCCATTACGCTGCGGGCAGTATCCGTCGATATGGGCTGTGGGTCGGCAGCGGCAAGGCGGCTCGGCGTCTCCTGCGGTGTGGCCCGTGGACCGAACTGGGCACTGTTGATCCACCCTGACAGTTAGATGCAACTCAGTGTTGCATGAGAGCCAGTGCTGCATGTAAGACTGTGCACCATGAAAGACACCCTCTACCTTACCGAGATCCGGCGCATGGACGCCGAGCAGGCGTTGCGGCTCACCTGGTCCGATGGCCACAGCGCCGAGTTGGGTTACGACTACGTCCGCGGCTACTGTCCGTGTGCCGGCTGCCAGGGTCATGGTTCGATGAGTATCGAGTTCCATCAGCCTCCGGCGCCAGTAAAGGCCGAGACCATCGAGCCGGTCGGCAACTACGCTATCTCCATCGTCTGGTCCGATCACCACGCCACCGGCATCTACCGGTTCGATTTCCTGCGTGACATCTGTCCGTGCGCCCAATGCGCGGCTGGCCGCGTGAGCTAGCGCAGCTAGGCTGCTAAGATTCGGCACGACATGAATCAACCTGTAAAGAACATCAAAAAGGTTCTCGTCGCCAATCGTGGCGAGATCGCCGTCAGAGTGCTGCGGGGTTGCCACGAGCTTGGTATCCGCGGCGCGGTCGTCTACTCCGACGCGGATCGCGCCAGTTTGCCGGTCTTGTTGGCCGACGAGGCGTACCGAATTGGCCCCGCACCGTCCAACGAGAGTTACCTGCGGGGTGAGGCGATCGTCGATCTAGCAGTGGAGATTGGCGCCGACGCCATCCATCCCGGGTACGGTTTCTTGTCCGAAAACGCGGACTTTGCGCGTTACGCCGAGCAAAAGGGCGTGATTTTCATCGGCCCTCCAGCCTCTGCCATCGACGCCATGGGCTCCAAGATCGAGAGTCGGCGGATCATGATCGACGCTGGCGTGGCGGTGGTGCCCGGCGGTCGCGACCCGGTGGCCGACGTTGCGGCAGCTGAAGCCGCCGCCGCCGAGATCACGTATCCGGTTCTGCTCAAAGCTTCAGCGGGTGGCGGCGGCAAAGGCATGCGCCTGGTGCGTTCTGCCGACGAGCTGCCGGCGGCTTTTCGCGAGGCGCGCTCGGAGGCGATTTCCAGCTTCGGCGACGACACGATATACGTCGAGAAATTTGTCGAGGAGCCGCGGCATATCGAGATCCAAGTGCTCGCCGACCACCACGACCAGGTCGTCTCACTGGGCGAACGTGAGTGCTCCATTCAACGTCGCCATCAAAAGGTGATCGAAGAGGCGCCCTCGCCGGTGGTGGATATCGACCTGCGGCGCCGGATGGGTGACGCGGCAGTCAAAGCAGCGCAAGCAGTGGGCTACACCAACGCGGGCACCGTCGAATTTCTGCTCGATCGCCATGGCGAGTTCTTTTTCCTGGAGATGAACACCCGGTTGCAAGTGGAGCATCCGGTGACCGAATTGGTGACCGGGATCGATTTGGTGATTGCTCAGATCCGCATCGCCGAGGGTCGGCCGCTCGAGCCGGGGCTGGCGGATCGCCAACCCCAGGGCCACGCCATCGAGGTCCGTCTTTATGCCGAAGATCCCTTCAACAACTTCATGCCCTCGCCGGGTCGCATCGAATACCTGCGACTGCCCGAAGGTCCGGGAGTGCGTAACGACTGTGGCGTCGTCAGCGGTGGTGAAGTCCCGATCTACTACGATCCGATGCTCGCCAAGTTGATCGTTTGGGGTAGTGATCGGGCCCACGCGATCGCGCGTCTCGAGCGCGCCCTGAAAGAGCTCAGAATCGAAGGGATTCGCACACCGGTACCGCTCTTTCGCCAGATCCTGCGGGACGAAGATTTCCGCGCTGGGCGTCTCGACAACGGCATGCTCGATCGTAAACTGAAGAGTGGTGAATGGGCGGCGAGCCAGGTTGATGCCTCCGAGCTTGCCGACCTGCCGTTGATTGCCGCCGCCATCGCTCACGCTGAACGCCAGGACGTCGTGACCTCGCAGCCGAAGGTCAGCGGCGGCCAGCGAAGTCACTGGAAAGCCGTCGCACGGCGCGAAGCTGTCGGAGACCACTCATGGAACTGATCATCCGGCATCGAGACCGTGAAGAGACCGTCCATCTCGACCGCACCGAGTCGGGTTATCGAATCGAGCTTGGCGGCATCGACTATGAGGTGAATGTCGCCCACGACGGTGGCGCCATCCACAGCCTACTGATCGAAGGACGCCAGCACGAAGTGACGATGCGCCGTCAGAAAGAGGGCGTCTACTGGGTCAACAGCACTCTCGGTGTCGACGAGGTGGAGGTCATGGATCCGCTCACCCACCTGGCTCGCGCGGCCCACGAAGCTACGGGCAGCGGCGCGAAGCAAGTCACGGCGTACATGCCGGGGCGGGTCGTCGAAATCCTGGTTGCCGAGGGCGACGAGGTTGAAGCGGGCCAGGGGATCCTGGTGCTCGAGGCGATGAAAATGAAAAATGAGATCCAGGCGGAATCCAGCGGGAAAGTCGAGAAACTGCACGTCGAGCAGGACCAAACCGTTGAAGGTGGCGACCCGCTGTTCGAAATCAGCTAGCCCGCATCGTGCCCTGCCGCCCGGGGATTAGGCCCGTGGCTGCTTTGGCTGGCGGAAAAAAGATTCGCCAGGCTCGTGCTAACATTGCGACTCTTCAATAGATAGCTCTCTTCTCAGCGACGAGAGGCCTCGCGGTGTCGCTGAGCAATTTGGGGCTCACAGCATGGCGTTACATCTAAGTAGTGAATTCCCCGCGGTAAGACGTCCCTGTCTGGTTGTCCTGATGGCTTGTCTGGCGCTGCCATGGCTAGCTCTGCCGGCGATCGCCGGACCGCTTCCCCCTTATCAGCTCATGTTCGTGCCGCCGACGCCGTTGCCGCCGAATGTCACCGAGGCTGACGGCGTGGTGATGTTCGGTGTCCAGATGCAAGGCGCCTGCGCCGATTTTACGCCGGTGGGTTGGCAAGTGATGGTCCAGCCCGGCACGGCGGATCCGCCGGATATTGGCGCACCCGCGCCATCGAGCCTGGTGTTCGGCCCGGGTAGTCTGACCCAGGTCTTCTCGATCCCGATCATTGCCGACGGCGAGACGGAGGGTCCGGAGACCTTCGACATTATCCTCATGCCGGGGGGTAACGGTGCTGGGCTGGACTGCGGCGATCCCGAGCAACTGCCGTCACAGACCCAATACATCCTGACGGTGACGATCCTCGGTGACGGCCCGACCGTCGTCGACGTGTTCATCAACGACACCGTTGTCACCGAAGGGGATGCTGACGATGACTTCGCGATGTTCAACGTCACCCTCTCGCAACCCAATCCCGATGTCGATCCGGTGAGCGTCAGCTGGACAACATCCGACGGCACCGCGACCGGTGGCGCCGATTATGCGATGTCTTCTGGCGTCGTCAACTTCATGCCGGGAGAGAGCTCTCAGATGATCGCGGTGCCGATCCTCGACGACAGCCAAGTCGAAGAGGATGAGGTCTTCTTTGTGGATCTTCTCAGCACCTCGACCAATGCTCAGATCGCCGACGGGCAAGGCCAGGGGACGATCCAGGACGATGATGAGCAACCATCTTCGAGTCTGTCGATCAACGACGTCGCGGTGTTCGAAGGTGATGCCGGCACCACGGACGCCGTTTTCACCGTCTCCTTGAGTCGTGGGGACGGTCAGAACGACACCGTCACAGTCAGCTACGCCACCCTGGATGGAACCGCCACCGAAGCCGACAACGACTACCAGCCGGCCTCCGGACAACTCGTCTTCGAGCCCCAAGAAACCACCCAAACCGTAACGGTCAATGTCGTCGGCGACACCCGCGTCGAGGCCGACGAAGGTTTTTTTGTGGAGCTCTCGACCCCTGATGGTGCGACCATCGAACAAGGGCGTGGCCGTGGCGGGATTCGCAATGACGACAGCAACACCGTTCCGATCCTCAGCGTCTCGGATGTTGTGGTCAACGAAGGTGACGAGGGGCCAACCAACGCCGTTTTCACGGTAGAGCTTTCCACCTCCTCCACATCCACCGTCTCCGTCGACTTCGAAACCGCCGACGGCACCGCCACCGCCGGCGAGGACTACCAGGCGGGCAGCGGCACCTTGACCTTCGCGCCGGGACAAGTCGCGATGAGTTTCAACGTTACCATCTCCGGTGACACTAACGTCGAAGCCGACGAGCTGTTTGCCGTCAACCTGTTCAATCCAGTCAATGCCGAGATCGGCGATGGCATCGGCCGCGGCCTGATCCGCAACGACGATGGCGGCGAAGCCAGCCGCATTCGCCTTGTCCGCACCCGCCAAACCGTGATGGAAGGGGCCGGTCGGGCAGAGATCCTCGTCGAGCGCATCGGCGGCGTCGACGGCCCGGCCCAAGTCACCATCACGACGGTAGCGGGCACCGCCACCGTGGGTCAGGATTTTGGGGCGTTGCGAGAGACGGTGCGTTGGCGTTCGGGTGAGGGTGGCCTTAGGGTCGTCCAGGTGGCGATCAATGACGACAACCTGCAAGAGCCCGACGAAACCCTCGGCCTGCGTCTCAGCTTGCCGGTTGGCGCCGAGCTGGAAGCGCCGAGCCAACAGCTGCTGGGGATCATCGACGACGACACGCCGCTCCGTCTGGAAGCGGTGGGAGATCAGGAAGTCACCGTTCGGGTGCGGGAGGAATTTGACCTCCAAGTTCTGGCCTCACGTCTAGACGGCACCCCGGTGGCCGGCGCCACGGTAGTGTGGCGGTCTGCCGGCCGCGCCGAGTTGGTTGGGCCGGAGGAGCGCCAGAGCGATGAGGACGGCCTCTCGACCGCCCGCGTCCGCCCCGAGAGCATGCCGGGCCAAGCCACCGTCATCGCACGTCTGCAAGGCACCGAGAGCGCGGTGTCGTTCACCATCATGATCGAAGGTAATCTCGGCGATCTCGGCGGCAACAACGATGATCTGGACGAGGGCGACATGGACATCGCCGGCGTGCTCGACGAAGCCTGCGCCACCGCCACCGGAGACTTGCTCGAAGCCTGCGAATATCTGTTTGGCATCGGCGATAACACTGATCGGCAACGAGCCCTCAATGAAATCACCCCGCGCAACCTGGTGACTCAGGGCAACGCCGCTCTCCGGGCGCCGCGTATCCAGCTGCGCAACATTGGAGGCCGGCTCAACGCGTTACGGGGCGGCAGCTCCCGTATCGCCGCCGCCGATCAGCTGAGCATCAGCATCCGGGGGGACGCATTGGCGGTGGGAACGCTGCGCTCCGCGGTCGCGGGTTACGGCCTGGACATCGACAAACTGGCCCAGGCGGTGGACAACGCTCTCCACGGTCGCAGGTCGAGTCGCCTCGCAAAACGTGCCAAGGGTGGCGCCGCCGGTGCTGATGGTATCGACATCGAATCGCCATGGGGTTTTTTCATCAACGGCCGGGTGTCGTTTGGTGATGCGCCGCAGACCGGTCGCGAGACCGGTTACGACTTCGAAACCCAAGGCATCACCACCGGTGTCGACTATCGGGTCGGTGATCGGCTGGTGATCGGCGCCGGTCTCGGTTATCTGGGCACCAACGTCGACGTCGCCCAAGGTGGCGGCAGCCTCGACGTATCAGGCATTTCGGTCTCGCTCTACACGACGTACTACACCCGCAGGTTCTACCTCGATGGCATTGTCGCTTACGGTCGCAACGACTATGAGATGGAGCGCATCCTCGAGCTGCCGGTACCCTTCCGCGGCGCCACCCGCCAGGTGACCCGTGGCACCCCCGAAGGTGCTCAGCTTTCGCTGGATGTTGGCGTGGGTTACGATTTTTCGATCGGCGCCGCGACCCTCGGCGGCTTCCTGCGCGCCAGCTTGATCGACGCCTCGATCGACGCCTTCAGCGAAACCGGCGCCGGCCCCTTTGACCTGCGCTTCGGCGAGCAAGAGATCGAGTCGCTACAAACCGAAGCCGGGTTCGAGCTCAGTTACCCCGCCAGCTTCCGTTGGGGAGTCGTCCAGCCGAGCCTACGCCTGTCCTATCTGCACGAATTCATGGACGACCGGCGAGTGATCCGGGCGCGCTTCCGGAGTGACGCTTTGGGCCGACCGTTTGTCGTTGTCACCGATACCCCGGATCGCGATTTCTTCAATGTCGGCGCGGGGGTCACCGTCACCTTGCCGCGCAGCATGGCAACCTACCTGCTGTTCGACACCGACCTCGAACGTGATGATCTCGACATTTACACCCTGTCGGGAGGTTTCCGTTTTCAGTTCTGAGCCGTCGACATTCGCGCCTAGCGAACAGCGACGCTTGCGCCCAGCGAAGAAGGAGAATGTACCGTGGTGAACCGAAACACGCCAGCGTCACCTCTCTTGTCAGATTCCGGATCGGGTGGGGGCGCCCCTCTCCCGGGAGAGCGTGAAGGGTGGGCCGGAGAGAGGTCGGGGGTGAGGGGTCTGCCAGTCCCTGTTTCGGGCTCAGTGTTACTGACACTGATGCTGGCGCTGATGTTGCCGTCCGAGGGTGCGGCTCGCGACAAGAAAAAGGCCAAGGGGACTAGCGCGGTGACGGCCGATGATTTGATGATTGTCGACTGTCTGCTTCCCAACAAGGTTCGACGATTGGGGCGTCGCAACACCCACATC
>JAJCXQ010000195.1 GCA_029263355.1 Acidobacteriota bacterium
CACCCTCCTGCAAGTGGGGCTGAACGATGTTCAGCATTTTGGTGGCCACCATCGGACCCTGTTGAACCAGGGCCGATAACACGAAGAGCGCGGAGCGCATGCGTGTGGTGACCTCTTTCGACATCTTGGCTGCCATAAGGCACCTCCTTCTTTGCCCGGCGCTGCCGGGCGGGATTTAGTTTCGCCGCGCGCCACATCGGCGCTTTGGCGTCGTGACCGGTCGACTCGGGGAGTTCTCTCGGCCACGGGGAAGACTGTAAAAAAGAAAGAGGTGTTTTTGTTGACTTCGACACGATTTTCCTTAATCTACTGACCGGTCGGTCAATAAAAACGCCTGTTTTCGCGAACGCTCTGGACCATATCGTCCGTGTGAAGTTCACACAGGCGTTTTAGGATTCCTAACTCCGGCGTGTGAAGTTCACACAGGCGTTCTAGGATCCCTAACTCGGGCGTGTGAAGTTCACACGAACGTTCTAGGATTCCTAACTCGGCTGTGTGAAGTCCACAGAGGCGTTCCAAATTTCCTAACTCGACTGTGTGAAGTTCACACAGCCGAGCAAAGATTTCTAACTCGGGCGTGTGAAGTCCACATGATCGAGCGTTCCACCGGACACGTCACCCCACCGGCGCGGTCTTGGGTACAAAGAAGAACTCGCCGCCTTCGTCGAGGGAGTCGGGGATCGGAGCCAGAATGGGCACCTGCTCGCCGCCGCGCGGAATGGCGGCGCGGGAGACCTGGTCCCGGATCGTCGGGAAGAGGCTCGAGATTCCGATGATGTCTTGATTGGTGCGCAGCTCTTCGAGCAGCACCCGGGCGAACAAGGAGTGGCGGGCATCCCCGGTGTCGAGAACCGGACTCAAACCGCCGGAGGTCAAGACCAACCGCGACGGACGCTTGACGAGCTCGCGGACCGGCTCGCTGGGCTCATCGGCGTTGATTGCCCATCCGCCAGCCTCGATCATCGCCCCCGAATAACATGAGTCGGCGATAACCAGGATGTGGCGGGCGGCGGATTGTTTCAAGGTGGCTGAGATCTCGTAACGGGTCGAGATCCAGTTGGTGGTGCGATTGGGCTGGGCGTCGATCGGTTGCCAGTATTCGCTTTGTCCCTCGAGCTGACCGTGGCCAGCGTAATAGACGAGCAGATTGTCGCGCGCCGTCAGGCTTTCGTTGATCTCGTACAGCGCCGAGATGAGCTGGTTGCGGTCGGCGTCTTCCAGCAGTCGCACTTGAAAGCCGTAACGACGCTCGAGGATGTCGGCCATCGCTCGCGCGTCGTTGATTGCGGTCTCTAGTTGCGGCAGCTCGCGGTAGTTGTTGTTGCCGATCACCAGGGCATGATTGGAGCCGAAGAAAATCCCCGCGGCCTCGGCGGCGGTAGGTTGCGTCGCTGGCGTTGGCGTTGGCGTTGGTGTCGTCGCTGCTGTCTCCGTGGGTGGCGTCATCGCCGAGTCGGGTCGTCGGAGTCCGAACCAGCCGGTGGCGAGGGCGACGACCAACGCCGTGGCGAGAATCGTCGCTACCAGTGCAACGCCCCGCCAAGGCTTGTGAGCCTTGGCTCTCGGTGGTGGGTGCGGATCGTCTGCCGCCGCGTCCATCTGATCGAGGGCCATGGTTTCGACGAGCATCTCGCCGTCGGTTTCGATGGTTGCGGTCGGGGCAGACTCGAAGTCCGAGACAGGGGACGCCGGGGACGGTCTGGCGATACCCGGCGCGGTGGCGGCCGTCTGCTGACCGGCGGGCGAGACAGATCGGGGCTGAGCCAGCCCAGTCGGCTGGGTGATCTGCTGGCTGAGTCCGGGGCCCAAGTCGGTGGTTGAGTCACTGGCCGGCCCCATGCCACCGGCCGCTCCTAAGCCACCGTCTGCTAGAGAGACACCGTCTGCTAGAGAGACACCGTCTGCTAGAGAGACACCGTCTGCTAGAGAGACACTCTGGGTGAGCTCTCGTGAAAACTCGTTGGCGCTGGCGAAGCGGTGGTTTGGATCCTTTTCCAGCGCCTTCAGAATGACGCTGCGCAGCGGAATCGGGACGGTGGCTCGAGGATCGGTTTCGTCGAAACTTTTTGGCGGGCGATAGAGATGACCGGCGATCATCGACATTTCGTCGGCGCCGGTGATCGGGAATTGTCGGGTCAGCAGCTCGTAGAGCACGACGCCAAACGAGTACAGGTCGCTGCGGTGATCCACCCCGACGCCGGCCATCCCGGCGTTGAGCTGCTCGGGGGAGATGTAACGAACTTTGCCGACCACGGTGCCGGTTTTGGTCTGCCACTGCTGGTCGTTCTGGAGAGACTTGGCGAGGCCGAGATCGATCAGCTTGACCGCGATGCGACCGTCGGGCCAACTGAGCATCATGTTGTCGGTCGAGATGTCGCGATGCACAAATTGTTTGCTGTGAAGATAGGCCAGGGCGGCCAAGGTCTGGCGTCCGACTTCAATCACCTGCGCCAAGGACAGCGGAACTTTCGACTGCTGGTATTGACGGAGGTTGAGGCCATCGATGTATTCCATCGAGATGTAGGCGGTGCCGTCTTCGCCCACACTGAAGTCATGGATGGCGGCGATATTGGGATGACGCAGCTTGGCCGCAACTTGCGCCTCGCGTAGGAAACGCTGCTGCAGATCCTCGTCGACGTTGAGGTTCGCCTTGATCGTCTTGATTACCCGTAACTCGTCGAGATAACGGTGCCGCACCTTGTAGACGGTTCCCATACCGCCTTCGCCGAGCTTCTCGAGCACGTCGTATTTACGATCGATTTCTTCGACGCCAATGTGCATGGTGTGTCCCGTCTGTGACGTGTTCCGTGTGCAACGTGTTCCGTGTGCAACCCTGTGCGATCAGCCCGCAGCACGAATTTTGTCGAGCTCGGCGTCCAGCCATTGGAAGAAGCCAGCTTCCGGCTCGGCGCGGATCGGGACGTCCGCCAAGGGGAGCTCGAGCTGCCCCTGGAGCTTGACTCGGTCTTTGCCGGTGGTCAGCACGAGCTCGGCGCTGTGGCGCCGGTAGGCGTCACGAATTTTGTCGAGACTGGCTTGGGGATAGGCGTGATGATCGGGAAACTCGAGCTGCTCGGCAACCTCGAAACCGAGGCGCGAGACGGTCTCGAAGAAGGGCGCCGGGCGGGCGATGCCAGCGATCACCAGGACCCGACAGCCCGGGCGAATCTGCCCTTGGGTGGCGAGCTGGGGCTCTCCGGAGAGGGTTCGAGAGGCGAATCCGGGGCCGTCGAAGCCGTAGGGGCGGAGGGTGGTCGCGAGCTGGCCACCGAGGTCGGAGGTGAGGTCCGGCGCGCCGGTCAACAACACGGCGTCAGCACGACGGGAGGAGCGCAACGGTTCCCGCAGCCGCCCCCCGGGAGCGAGTTTGCCGCCAGCGAAGGGGTCGCTGGCGGGGAACACCAGGATGTCCAAGTCGCGGTGGAGCCCGAGGTGGGAGAAGCCGTCGTCGAGCAGGAAAATTTCCGGCGCGGGATCGAGGCGCTCCAGGGCGTGGCGTCCGGCGAGCGCCCGATCCGGACAGACGATGACCGCAACCCCCGGTAGTTGACCCGCCAGCAGCACCGGCTCGTCGCCGGCAATCTTGGGCCCGAGCAACGGCCCTTCGCCGCGGCTGAGGATCCTGACGCCCACGCCCTTGCTGCCATAACCCCGGGTGAGGATGGTCACCCGCTGGCCGGCATCACGCAGGTGGCTGGCGATCGCCGCCACCATGGGGGTTTTACCGCCGCCCCCCCAATGTAAATTGCCGACACTGATCACCGGCCTGGGGAGACGGTTGGCGCGTCGGCTGAGCCAGGCGTGCCGTGCCGTATGGGCGCCGCCATAAAGCCACTGCCAGGGTGACCAAGAGCGGGCGGGAGCTGCAAGCGACACGGTCATCGGTGGATCTCCTGGGTGCTGGTCTCTTCGGTTTCGGTCTTGTCGGTTTTGGCCTTCGGGGCCTGGTGAGCGGCCAGAAACGGCTCGATCAGGCCGAGGGTGCGGTCGACGGCGCCGCGATTTTCCGCCAACAGCTTGGCGGCGCGATGACCCACTGCCTGGGCTTGTTCAGGATCCGTCAGCCAAGTGTCCCACAGCTGCGCCAACTCCTGGGCATTGTCCACCCGCCGCCAGGCTTCGGAGTCGTCGAAGCGTTGCGCCATGTCGCGGAAGTTGTGCATCGACGGGCCGACCACAATCGGCACTGCGAAGCTGGCGGGCTCGAGTGGGTTGTGGCCGCCGGTTGAGACCAACGTGCCGCCGATGAAGGCGATATCGGCGATACGGTACAATGACGCGAGCTCGCCGAGGGTGTCGAGCACCAGCACGTCGACTAGGTCTTCGTCGACTAGGTCTTCGCTTTCTGTGGGTTCGCTACGTCGTTGAACGACCAGGCCCTGGTCTCGCACCAAGCGGGCTACGGCGGCGAACCGTTCGGGGTGACGCGGGGCGATCACCAAGAGGGCTCGTTGGCCGGCTCCCAAGCGTTTGAACGCGTCGATCACGTGTTCGTCTTCGCCCAGCATGGTTGAGCCGGCGAGCAGGATCGGCCGATCACCTGCCACCTGCCGAACAGCCGCTTCGAGGTCGGGCTTGGCGGCGGGCGCGGTGGCGTCGAATTTGAGATTGCCGGCCACATGGACGCGCTCCGGCGCGGCGCCCGCGGCGATCAATCGTTGTCGGTCGTCGTCGGTCTGTACTGCAAAACAGCGCACCGGATCGAAGAACAGGCGTCGGGCGAGTCTCGGGAATCGTCTCAATCGTCGCCCCGAGACTTCACCGACTCGGGCGTTGACCGTTACCACCGGCACGCCGCGACGGCGGGCCGCTTCCAGCACCAAGGGCCAATAGTCGCCTTCGACCAGAATCAATACGGCGGGTGAAAATCGGCGGTAGAAACGCGCCACCGCGAAGCCGAGATCAAAGGGTAGATAGGCCACCGTGGCCGGGCGTCGAGAGGTTTCGGAGAACAGCGCCCGGGCCCGTTCTTGGCCGGTGGGTGTGACGGTGGTCACGACCAGCCGCAGGTGGCGCGGCAATCGGGCCGCCAAGGTGGCGGCAACGACCACCTCGCCCACCGAGACCGCATGAATCCACACCGAGACTTTTGCGGCTTGCTCGTGTTCGCTGGGTTCATCTGCTCGCGAAACCCGCGCGCCTAAATCCCAGCCCAGGCGACCGCGTAATGTCGCCAGATAGTGATGCCCACGCCGGGCGATCAGGACCGGTGCGGCGAGCAGCAATCCGACCGCCATGACGAGTTGATAGAGAAGCCAACCCAAACGCTTCGAGAGCCCCATGAGCAGGGGAGTATAATGGAGGGCCGAGCCGCGGAATCGAACCAACCCAACCTGTTCGCGTGCAACGATAGAACGGACCCCTCTATGTCTAGACGCCCACCCGATCCGAACCGTATAAACGACCGGGACAAGGGAACAGAAACCGACGAATCGGGGACGTGCATGCCGAGCATTCCGCAACTCAAAGACACATCGAGTCAAGCTTCCTCCACTGCCAGGCCAACTGGGCCGACGCTCGCCTACTCTCGGACCGAGCATTGCGCGGCGTTGAGCGAAGCGACGGACAAAGAGCTCTTGTGGGCGTTGAGCAAGGATGATGAATCCGCTCTTGACGAGATCATCGCCCGCAAGACCCAGCCGTTGCTGAAGCTGGTATATCGCATATTGAACGATGCGGAAGAGGCGCGCGATATCGTCCAGGTCACCTTCTTCCGGCTGTGGGAGAAGCGGGATCGTTTCGACGATCGATGGAGCCCCAACACCTGGATCTACCGGATCGCCACCAATCTGGCGATCGACCATTTACGTTCGCGCAAGAGCCGCCAGAAGAGCCTCGAGCCGATCCGGCTATACCTCAAGGATTCATTCTCGTTGCGCGCCCGTCGGGATCGAGCCCAGATCCATGAGAACGAGGTGATGAACATATTCCACGAGCTGTCGGCTGGCTTGACCGAAAAGCAGAGGATGGTCTTCTTGCTGCGTGAGGTCGAAGAGCTGTCGTCGAAAGATGTCGCCGGGATTGTCGGCTGTCGCGAGTCGACGGTGCGTAATCACCTGTTCAACGCCCGCAAGTATTTGCGCCGGGAGATGCTGGCGCGTTATCCGGAATATGCCGCGGGTCGCCGCAACGGAGGAGCCTCATGAGCTGTCCTGATTGGCAAACGCTGGTTGACCAGCGCGACACCGCTTCAGGCGCCGCCGGCTCGGGCGACGCTGACTCGGGAGACGCCGTCTTGGGCAGACCTGCCGACTGGCACGCTGCGCTGAAGCATCTCGACAACTGCTCGGAGTGTCAGGTCGATGCCATCGCGGCAGATCCGACGTTGCTGTTTCGGCGTCTGCCCGTCCCCGAGTTTGGCGACACCGAGGTCGAGACGATGCAGCGGGCGGTCGCCAGCATGCGTCGCAGCGCCAAGGTCGAAGAACGTCGTCGCCCGGCTTTTGCCCTGCCCTCGGCCGGTCCCTGGATACGCGCCGCGGCGGTGACATTGGTGCTGTTGGGCTCGGCGGTATTACACGGCACCGATCCACGGGGTGGTGACGCGGCGATCGATTCGGAGTCGAGTCAGGTGGCCGAAGTAGGCGAGTCGGTTCAACCGGCCCCGGGTCTTCCGGCCGTCGGTCTGTCGATGGCGGCTCGGTCGGTCAGTCGACTGCCTCTGGTCGAAATGGCCGATCCATCCTACGGTTCGATCATCGAAGTGGTTGATCAGGATATCTCGGTGGTTGTGGTGCTGCCCGGTAATCTGGACGTTTGACGAAGGAGCTGCTGTTGATGACCGCGATGTCGTTTTGCAACTTGTCGCTTTGTGACGCCCGAGGGTCCTACGCCGGGCGGCGTTCCTCGCGGACGCTTGCCGCGGTCCTCGTGGCTTGCCTCGGCATGATGGCGAGCGGGCCGGTATTGGCTCAACCGTCGCGAGGCTCTGGGATGCAGACCAAGGTGTTGGCCTACACCCTGAAGCATCAGCCCGTCGATGAAGCGTTGTCCTTGGTTCAGCCGCTGTTGACGACCCGCGGTACGGTGGAGGTTCAGTCCGGCAGCAACACCCTCGTCATCCGCGAGAATCCGTTGGTCATCCAGCGGGTGGCCCAGATGCTCGAGCAGTTCGACCATCCGCCGCAGGATTTACGTTTCGATATCCAGATCGTCCGGGCTGGCCCCAAACGTTACGGCATTTCCCCGCCACAGCCGGAAAGTGAAGAGCTGGAGTCGGAGCTGTCCGAGGCGCTTGCGTCGCGCCTGCGCGAGGTTTTGCGTTACGACGACTACCGAGTCCTGGCCGAAGCGGGCTTGACCGGTCGCGAGGGCGAAGAGGTCACCTATTCCCTCGGCCAGACGTACAGTGTCAGTTTTCGCTCCGGCACCGTGATGGCCGGTCAGCGGGTCAAGCTCGAGGGTTTTCGAATCCTCAAGCAAGTTCAGAATCCATCCGCCAAGGGGCGCCAACTCGAGCCGGAAGAGCTTTTTCACGCGACGCTCAATTTATGGCTCGACCGCCCGCTCAACGTCGTTATGACGCAAGACGAGTCCCGTCAGGAAGCGCTGATGGTGGCGATTTCCTGTCGTCGGGAGAGCGGCGCGCCCTGATCGGCGGCGACCTCTCAACCTTCAAAGGCGCGCAAGACCATGCAATTCGTTTGCAGGTATGGTACTCCTGACGGACGCATCCTGACTCAGGTCCAGCAGGGCACGGACGCGCGCTCGGTGCAGCGCGAATTGGAGCGTCAGGGCTTCCACATTTTCGAGGTTCGGCAGCGTGGGATGCCGTTCGAGCTCAAGTTACCGTTCGCCCGTCGGCGCAAACGCATGCCGATGGATGAGTTCCTGGCGTTCAACCAGGAGCTTGCGGCCTTGTTGCGCGCTGGCTTGCCGCTGCTACAGGGCTTGGAGCTGATGCTGGAGCGTATGGAGGAATCCCAGCTCCGTGACGTCCTCACCGAGATCCGCGATCAGGTCAGGTCGGGTGCGGAGTTGTCCGATGCTTTTGCCGGTTTCGGCGACATGTTCCCACCGCTTTATGCCTCGTCCCTCAAGGCTGGCGAGCGGTCCGGCGAGCTCGAGCAGGTGATCCGGCGCTTCATCCGTTACCTCAAGTTGATGATCGACGCCCGCAAACGGGTGGTCTCAGCGCTGGTCTACCCGGCGGTGCTGGTCGGCTTGTCGATCTCGATGTTGGGGATCTTGGCGGTTTATGTGGTGCCGAGCTTTTCGCGCTTCTACAGTGACCTCGATGCTGAGCTGCCGACCATTACCCAGGTGACCCTAGCGGTTTCATTCTGGCTGAGGGACCATATCTGGTGGCTCCTCGGTGGACTGGTTGTCGGTTTTTTTGCTCTCAGGCACTGGGGCGAGACACCACAAGGCAGACGCACGATCGATCACTTTCGTTTGAAGATCCCGCTAGTGGGAGAGATCTTCCACAAGTTTGCTCTGGGTGAGTTTTGTCGCGCGTTATCGACGCTGATCGCGGGCGGTATCCCACTGGTATCGGGCCTGGAGACGGCGACCGATGCGGTGGGTAATGCCTATATTGGCGACCGTATACGACCGTCGATCGACGAGGTGAGGCAAGGCCAGGCGTTTCATGACGCGATCGATCGCACCGGGGTATTCCCTAAGATATCCATCGACATGATCAAGGTCGGCGAGGCCACCGGCTCACTCGACGAGATGTTGTCGAGCGTGGCCGACTATTTCGATGATTTTGTCGAAACGCGGGTCCAGCGACTGTTGACTTTGATCGAGCCGATCATGCTCATCGTCATGGGGGCCATCATCGCCCTGTTGCTGATCTCGATTTATCTGCCGATGTTTGGAGCGTTGGGCCAGGTGGGAAACTGAAGAGTTATGGAAACAATTACAGCATCACCTGAGCTCGAAGACGAGAAAGTCAGTCCGCAGGAAGAAGAAGCCGAGGCCCGTCGCTTGGCCGAGGTTTACGGTATGGAGTTCGTCGACGTGCCGAACTTCCGGATCGAGAACGATCTCTTTCGCCGGATCCCGATCGACCTGATGCTGCGCTACACCTTCATCCCGCAGGAGCAGCTCGCCGATCGGATGGCGGTGGTGATGGCCGATCCCACCGATGTACGGCGGTTGGACGAGCTCGAGCTGTTGTTGAGCCAGCCGATCGAGGTCAAGGTTGGCACGCGCTCCGCCATCGAAGAGATTTTGGGGAAGTCCGAGACCGCCCAGCGAGTGGTCGACGAGGCGACCGAGGGGTTCCGAGTCGAGCTGGTTCGGGGCGAAGGTGACGACGACGAAACACTGACCATTGGCAGTATCCAGAAGGATCAGAGCCCGATCATCAAGCTGGTCGACTCGACCCTGTTCAACGCCATTCAGCGTCGCGCCTCAGACATTCATTTCGAGACCGGAGAAGCCAAGGTCCTGATCAAGTATCGCATCGACGGCGCGCTCTACCAGGCGATGGATGCGATCGACAAGAAACATCATCAGACCATCATCAGCCGCATCAAAGTGATGTCGGAGCTCGATATCTCCGAGAAGCGCGTTCCGCAGGATGGGCGTTTCAAGCTCCGTCTCAGCGGTCGTACGATCGATTTCCGCGTTTCGATCTTGCCGACAGTCCAGGGTGAAGATTGTGTGATCCGCGTGCTCGACAAGGAGTCGATGAACAAGGAGTTCAAGAACTTGTCGTTGGACGTCCTGGGAATTGACGAGGACACCAAAACCAAACTCCGCAAGTCGATCCGCGAGCCCTACGGCATGGTGTTGGTGACCGGACCTACCGGATCCGGTAAAACGACGACACTCTACGCCTGTTTGAACGAGATCCAGTCTCCAGAAGACAAGATCATCACCATCGAGGATCCGGTCGAGTATCAACTCGCCGGGATCGCTCAGATTCCAGTCAACGAGAAGAAGGGCCTCACCTTCGCCCGTGGCCTACGATCGATCTTGCGCCATGATCCCGACAAGATCATGGTGGGTGAAATCCGCGACGAGGAGACCGCCCAGATCGCCATCCAATCTGCATTGACGGGTCACTTGGTGTTCACCACCGTGCATGCCAACAATGTGATCGATGTCTTGGGGCGCTTCCTCAACATGCATGTCGACCTGTACAATTTCGTTTCGGCTCTCAACTGCATTCTGGCGCAGCGCTTGGTGCGCAAGATATGCGAACACTGTAAACGTCCGGTGCAAGCCGACGTAAAGCTACTCGAGTACAGTGGGCTCGAGCCCGAGTCCTATCAAGATCTCACCTTCTACGAAGGGACAGGCTGTATCGAATGTAACGGCGCTGGCTATCATGGCCGGCTAGCAGTCTCGGAGCTGCTACATCTTTCGGATCCGATCCGAGAGTTGATCCTGTCCCGGCGTCCAGCAGCGGAGATTCGTCGAGCGGCCAAAGAAGAAGGAATGAGCTTTCTGCGTGAGTCTGCATTGGAGAAGGTCTTCCAAGGAGTGACAACCCTACGTGAGATCAACAAAGTTACCTTCGTGGACTAAACGCCTACTCGGCTTGGACCCGGTCCCGGGACCACCGCATGTCTTCTCTATCGATACGCGGGTGCTGCGCTATGGATGTTTTCACCACGGCCCACAGGGGTTTGTTTATGAAGCCAGCGAGTCGGTTGAGCTTCCAGCTGAGATCTTCGACGAAGGGCCACTCGGTGCTCCGCTGCGCGCTCCGCAAGACTTTGCCGCGGTCGTCGAGGATTTCTGCAGGAGGCTACCTGAGCCCGTCAAAGAAGCGTCCTTGGTGCTGCCGGATACCTGGCTGCGCCTGACCTTCAGCGAGATCGGCGAGCTATCGCGCAAAATACCGGCGCGCGAACAGATGCTGCGTTGGAAGCTCAAACGACTGGTGCCTTTCCGCATCGAGGATTTGAGGATCTCGGCAGAACCGGTGACC
The DNA here is from genome assembly GCA_029263355.1 of Acidobacteriota bacterium. Classification (GTDB taxonomy): domain Bacteria; phylum Acidobacteriota; class Thermoanaerobaculia; order Multivoradales; family J023; genus JAAELT01. Next base: position 10,889 of record JAJCXQ010000195.1, read on the forward strand.
CCTTTCCCGACCCAGGAAGAGCCCGCCCGGGTGCTCATCGGCTTTGCGATCGAGCGCTTATTGTCGCAGATCGAAGATGCCTTTGCGGCCGCCGGTATCGAGATCGGCCGTATCACCAACACTACGTTGGCGGTTGGCGCTAGCGTCGAGCACGGGCTCGACCCTGACGATCTAGCGGGTTTGGTGACCGTGCAGCCGGACGCCTACACCTTGAGCTTTATGCGCCGCGGCGAGCCCTTGCTGTACCGCTACAAAGCGATCAGCGAAGGTGTCGTCGGTAGCTCGGTGCGGCGTGACTTGCGGCTGACAACCAGCTTCTTGCAGCAGCATTTTGCGGAGACTCCGCTAAGACGCCTGTTTCTCGCCGCACCACGGGAAGAGGAAGATATTTGGCTGGAGTGGCTCTATGAAGAGCTCGGCGTTGCACCCGAGCCCTTGGCTTTTGAGCATTTTCAGATTTCACGCACCCAGGTCGGTCCGACTTGGCTAGAAACCGCACCGCTCCTGGGAGCGGTCAGTCTGAAAGTCGCCTGACGATGCGCGCTGTCAATCTCGCCCGGCGTCCGTTCGTCAACCGCCAGCCGGTCTTGCGGCTGGCCGGTTTGTTGTGGCTGATCGGTGTGGTCTTCCTGTTCATCAACGTCCGGCTGTACAGCTCCTACTGGCAAGGCTCGGCGGGTTACCGTCAGCAACTGACCGAAGTGGGTCAGGAAGTCCAGGAGGCTCAGCAGCTGCTCAATGAACACAACCCTGAGCTCTCGCGAGTCAATTTGTCGCAGGAGAACTCGCGCACCAAGTTTCTGAACTCCTTGATCTCCTACCGCACCTTCCCGTGGAGCGCCCTCTTCGACGATCTCGAGGATGTGGTGCCGATCGACGTGCGATTGACCAGTGTCAAACCGGCGGTGCGGTTGGTGGCGGAGGCGCCGGAGCCGCAGCGTCGCCGCAGTCGGACTAACACACCTCGCCGGTCGACATCTCGTCGCGGAATCCCCCAGGCGACCACCGCGTCACAGACCGACGGTGTCGCCGCTGACGATGACGGCGGGTCGGGAGAGGAGGTCGCGAGATCGACATCGTCTTCCCGCTCGACATCATCTCGTCGGTCGGGCGGTCGGGCATCCTCCGAAAACCTGCGCAGCAATGAGGTCATGCTGGATGTCGCGGGTGTCGCCCGGACCCAAGAAGCGTTGATGGAGTTCATCGACATTCTCTACAGCAGTCCGTCGTTCCGTCAGCCATTTTTGCCCGGCGAGACGATCAATGAGCAGGATGGCTCTACCAAATTTTCGATCAATGTCATCTATTTGACACGGCCACCGGAGCTTCCAGAAGCGGCAGCGACCTTGTCTGAAGATGGCGACCCGGAAGACGCTGAGTTGGACGGTACTGACCTGGACGACGACGACTTGGCAGACGCAGAGCTGGAAGGTGACGGCTCGCAGGTTGCCGCCGCACCAACGACCGACGATGGCGATTCGGGCCAGATAGCCGGTACCGAGGACAGCGGAGTCGAGCTGCCTGCGGCGTCGCTGGCGACCGGCGTCGCAGCCACCAACCCGGCAGAATCCACGCGAAGCACGGTGGCTGAGAAACCGGCAGCATCTCAATCTGAGAATCCCGAGCAAAGTGTCATTGACCGCCGTGAAGACGCTCGACGCTCGGCGGTCGCTCGTCGAGCCCAAGCGGCCTCGGAAGAAACCGCCACAGCCGGGCGCAGCAATACCGGGCGCAGTAATACTGGGCGCAGTAATACCGGGCGCAGTAATACGGGCCGCAGCAACACCGGGCGCAGAGCCGTTGGACAAGGCGGCACGCTGCCGCCTGGAAGTGTCCCCGGTGGCGGTTTCCCTGCCGGATCTGGGACCACCGCTCCCGCAGGCAGCGTGCCGACGACCGGTCAGGCGCCGGCCGGCCGGCTGCCCGGAGCGCCGGC
>JAJCXQ010000196.1 GCA_029263355.1 Acidobacteriota bacterium
CGACCCCACGGAGTATGAAACCAAGCAGGTTTTCTACACCAGCCGCGACGGAACTCGCGTGCCGATGTTCATCACCCATCGTCGCGGATTGAACATGGACGGCGGGCGGCCCACCGTGTTGTACGGCTATGGCGGGTTCAATATTTCGCTCACTCCCAGCTATTCGACCAGCAACATGGTGTGGCTGGAGCAAGGGGGCGTGCTGGCTATTCCGAATCTGCGCGGCGGCGGCGAGTATGGCCGAGCGTGGCACGAAGGGGGCATGCAAGACCGCAAGCAGAATGTCTTCGACGATTTCATCGCCGCCGCTGAGTGGTTGGTCGCGAACAAATACACCAACCCAGATCAGCTCGGCATTCTCGGTGGATCTAACGGCGGGTTGTTGACTGGCGCCGCTTTGGTCCAGCGTCCCGAGTTGTTTTCAGCGGTGTTGTCCGCCGTGCCCTTGCTCGACATGCTGCGTTACCAGCATTTTTTGATGGCGCGATTCTGGGTCCCGGAGTACGGCACCGCCGAGAATGCGGAGCAGCTTCCTTTCCTGCTCGAGTACTCGCCGTATCAGAACGTTCGCAAAGGAACCGAGTACCCCGCGGTCCTACTGACTGCCGGGGCTAACGACACTCGAGTCCATCCCCTGCACGCCCGCAAAATGGCGGCGCGGTTGCAGTCGTCGACCGCCAGTGACAGCGAGCAAGAGCCGATCCTGCTGTGGGTCGAAGGTGATGTCGGCCACGGTAGCGGCAAGCCGCTGGCGCTGAGGCAACGTGACGCGGCGGACGTCTTGAGCTTCATGGCTTGGCAGCTCGGCCTAAGCTGGTTGCCCCAAGTCGCTGCGCCAGCGCCTCAAACCGGCCGCCCCTAACGAGATCGAAGCAGCCACCTGCTGGGAGCGCCGGCGTCTCGCCGGCATGGTGCGTGGAGAATTTTTTGGGATATTTGGTCCGTTACAGTTGCCGTTCTCGCATTGAATTGATGGAGAGGTCCGTCAACTTAGGAGGCTCAGCATGGGCACGTACATCTTTCCCCGAATCGGCTCGATTGCGGTGGTCTTGGCAGTATTACTCGCAGGGCCGGCCGCCGCTGGCCTCGACGAATGGTCGTCCAACGGACCCTTCGGCGGCACCGTCAATACTCTGGTGATCGACCCGCAGAATCCCTCGACGCTTTATGCCGGAACCGATGCCGGAGTGTTCAAGAGCACCGATGCTGGTGGTCAGTGGACGGCGGTCAATCAGGGCTTGAGCAACTTGGAAATCGTGGCGTTGGTGATCGATCCACAAACCCCCACGATCCTCTATGCCGCGCAATTCTTGGGAGGAATTTTCAAGAGCACGGATGGTGGCGGCCAATGGGTTCTCGTCAATGAGGGTCTCTACGAAGACAATCGGATCTCAAAGAGCTCACCGCCGGAGCCCGATGTCCGGATGTTGGTGATTGATCCCCAGACCCCGACCACAATTTATGCAGGGCGTTTTAATTACGGGGTCTACAAAAGTTTGGACGGTGGGGGGCACTGGAGCGCGGTCAATGATGGACTGCCGGAATTCACCCGCGTACCGGCGCCTTGGTGATCGATCCTCTGACGCCCTCGACCCTTTATGCCGGGAGTTTCGGTGGGGGCGTCACCACGAGCACCAACAGTGGAGGGGTGTGGAGCGTCGCCAACGAGGGGCTTGCCAACGGCGGTGTATCGGCCCTGGTGGTTGATCCGCAAACCCCAACGACCCTTTACGCCGGAACCAGGGCTGGGGCATTTCGCAGCACTGACGGTGGCGAACACTGGGCAGCCGCGGGCATCGAAATAGCCGACGGTCGGGTCTTTGCGTTGGGTATCGATCCCGTGACTCCTTCGACGCTCTACGCCGGGACCCACCACGGGATGTACAAGACCTTCGATGGTGGCAACCATTGGAGCGAGATCAACGTTGGTTTTCCTGATCACCGGGTCCAAGCTCTGGTGATCGATCCGCAGCAACCCGCAACGCTTTATGCGGGGACCTTCGATCCAGCCAACTTCGGAGGTGGAATCTTTCGCAGTATCGACGGTGGTGGTCACTGGACTGCGATCAATGACGGCCTCGCGAACGGCTCGGCTTCTATCTTTGCCTTGGCGATCGATCCGCAAACCCCCACGACAATTTATGCCGCCGCCTTCAACGGGGTCTACAAAAGCACCGATAGCGGCGAGCACTGGGAGCTCTTCAGCGATGGCTTGACCGACCAGCCCGATTCCATCCGGGTTGCAGCCTTGTTGGTCGATCCTAAAAACCCGTTGGTTGTTTATGCTGGATTAGAAGGTGGCCTGGGCCTCGGTGGCGTGTACAAGAGCACCGATGGCGGTGAGCATTGGGTCGAGAGAAACAATGGCCTGTTGGACTTCACTTCGGTCGAGACGATCGCGATCGATGCATCGGGGACGCTTTACATCGGGTCGAGCGAAAATCCACAGGTCAGCGGTGAAACTGTAGTTTTCATGAGCACCGACGGTGGCGAACAATGGCTGGCGCTCAACGTGGGCCTAGAAGACCGTCGCGTCAACGCCTTGGCGATCGACCCGGCGACCCCCTCAACGGTTTATGCCGGGACTTTCGGGGCCGGAGTCTTCGGTCTCCGGCAGGTCAGCAATCAGCGCGTCATGATGCTGCAGAACGGCCGATTCAAAGTTGAAGTCGATTGGCGCGACTTCCAAGGTGCGACCGGCTCCGGCCAGGTTGCCGTGGTCCCCACCGAAACCGAAGACGGTGCGCTCCTCGCGTCGCAAGATTCGGCAGTGGCCCAATTCTTCGATGCCGCCAACTGGGAGATGTTGGTCAAAGTCCTGGACGGTCGCGCCGTCAACGATCATTTCTGGATTTTCCTGGCGGCGGCGACCAACGTCGAGCTGACTACCACCGTCACTGACACGAGTTGCGGCAACGTTCAGATCTACAACAACCCATTGGGAGTTGCGGCGCCTGCCGTGACCGACACCATTGCGTTTCAGGATTGCCAGAGTCTGGTACCCCCGAGTTGTGTCGCTGACGCGGATACGTTCTGCCTCGGTGAGGGGGGCCGCTTTCAAGTCGACATGGAATGGCTCGACTTCGACGGTGGCTTCGGCGTCGGCAGTGAAGTCTCGATTGCTCGAGCTGGCCTCGCCAAGAGTGACGACTCCGGTCTCTTCTACTTCTTCAGCGAAGACAACTGGGAATTGCTGGTCAAGGTGCTCGATGGCTGCGATATCAACGGCAACTTCTGGGTGTTCTCCGCCGCGTCAACCGACGTCGAGTTCACGATCAAGGTCACCGACACCGTCACCGACGAGGTCAAGACCTACACCAACTCGTTGGGGCAGGCCGCGGCTGCGGTGACGGATGTGAACGCTTTCTTGACCTGCCCATAACAGGTGTTGTTTTGCTGCACATCTTGGTGCGGTTTCTTTCAATAGACGAGTTCTTGCGGCATTCTCTCGCGTCGTCAGACCCATGACGGTTGAGAACCGGTCTCGGACGTTTGTCGCTCGCCAAGGACCCCTATGACAAGAACATGTTGGATGCGGAGCGCGGGACTCGAGGCTGCTGTGAAGGCTGATTCCTCGGGAGTTTACGGGTCGTACTGAGTGTGCTCCCCTAGCGGTTTGGCTCTGCCTCCGACTCCGCCGAGCGACTTGAACAACGACCTCCCGGATCGTCTCGAGCACCCGGTGCGGAAGCGTTGCTCGTTTGCACAAGTCGTTTACACCCGGGTGCGGTGGTGTTGCTCGTTCGAGCAAGTCCTTCGCACCCGATGTGGACCCGATGTCGAGGTGGCCAACGACCGGGGCATCGCTGGCCGCCGCGCTCGCTTTAGAATCGGAAGCTGAACCCGAACAAGCCAGCGATGATCTCGTTGGTCAGCGTGATATCACCAGGGGCGAATTGCAACGGACCCGAGATGTCGTTCGACGGCGTGTAGTAGGCGCCGAGATCAATCCCCATCTTGGGACTGATCGACCAACTGCAGCCGACGGTGTAATGCTCTTCGAACACCGAAGGCGTGCCCCCGCTGTTGAGGGCTAAGGCGGAGGTGATCGGGGATTGGTTGAAATTGAGGCCGCCGCGTACTGTGAACGTCGGGCTCACATCGTGTTCGATGCCGAGCATCGCAACCCAGATGTCGCGCCAACCGATGCTGACCAAGATACCGGTGTTGGGGTCGATGCCACCGCTGCCGCCGATGCCCGTTTCGGTGTTGTAGCCCACCCAACGAATGTCGAAGGCGAGTCGGGTCTGGGGCGTGGGTCGAAATCCGAGACCGATCGAGGCGGTCGCAGGATAATCGAGATCGATTGCGATCTCGCGTGGGTTGCCGAAGGCCTGGGGGCCGGTCGTGACATCGGGATTCGCATGCTCGGACTGCCAGGTGAAGGGGTTGTTGTCTTGCGGCGTCGTATAAGAGAAGCCCAGGCTCCATTGTGGATTGATCTGGTAGTAGAGCCCGGCTTGCAGCCCGATAGAGAACTCGGTGGTCGGCACGCTGACGTCCGGGCGGTAACAGTTGGCGCCGCTGGCGTCGACAATGGTCGTGAAGTTGCCGGCGGTATCGGTGCAGTCCTGAAGCACCACGGGCAGGGGTTGGATCGCGAGCCGTGAAACGTAGATGTTGAACGAGGCTCCCAAAGACAGCCGATCGTTGACCTGCCAAGCGAGAGCGAAGGGAATTTTGGAAACCGCGAGCTCGGTCTGCAGCCGACCGAAACCGATCGGTTGGGGTCGGACCAGTGTATTTTCAGGATCCGAGGGCCAGTTGGTGCGAAAACCCGCCACCGCTAGCAGCCCCCAGCCGTAGGCCAACCGATTGTCGGGCTTGTGGTAGGACCAGCCGAGAGCCGGCAAAACGCCGAGCTCACCATCGGAGTCTGTCGTGACAAGGTCGTTCGTGGGATCGCTCGAATCGGACCTGGGAGTGGTTAAGCTGAGGTCGTCAGCGAAGATTTCGGCGCTGATTTCGACGTGGTAGTTGTCGAGCTGAGTCAGGAGAGCTGGATTTGCGTGGAGTGCACCGATCACATCAACGGCGAGACCTGTGCCGGCGCCTCCCATGGCGCTGTTCTTGGCCCCGACGCCGTGTAGATAATGACCGTTACCTGCCCAGGTGGGTAGCGCGACCCAACACAACATTGCGGCAAGAAATAGAGATCTGTGCAACATTCTTGATCCTCCCATTTAATAGCCTCGGCCCGGGGGCCGAGTAACTAAACATATTCTTTCCGCGGCCGCATTGGTCGCGGTCTCTCAGCTTCTTCGGTGAACGGTGGTGATCGTTCCCGTTGAGTGAACTGATCTATCGAGAACGCGAAATTTGGCCGTGAATCTGGTCAACCGGAAATCGATTTCTCGGCTCGCCGTCTCTAGCTCACTCTAAAGCAGGCACCCCAAGCTGTCGCCGCACGACACGACGACACCCGGGCATCGGCTTGTTGCAGACCCTAGAGAAATGCCGCCAGCTCTTCCCAGTCGTCGTCTTCGAGGGTCGCCTTGATCGCCAGCATGAAGAAGTCGGCGTCGGAGCCGTCGATGAGGCGGTGATCGAAGGTGAGCGCGAAGTAACACATGGTGCGGATGGCGATCATGTCGCCGCCGTCGGCGTCGGTGAGGACGATCGGGCGCTTTTCGATGGTGCCGATACCGAGGATCGCAACCTGCGGCTGGTTGATCACTGGGGTGCCGAAGAGGCTGCCGAAGACGCCGGGATTGGTGATCGTGAACGTGCCGCCGGTGGCTTCTTCGGGTTTGAGCTTCTTGTTGCGGGAGCGATCGGCGAGATCGTTGGCGTTGCGAGCCAAGCCTTTGAGGCTGAGGTCGTCGGCCCGCTTCAGGACCGGCACGATCAGGCCATGATCGAGAGCCACCGCCATGCCGAGGTTGATGTCCTTCTTGTAGACGATGTCGGTGCCGTTGATTGCGGCGTTGAGTTGCGGGAACTTACGGATGCCTTTACATACCGCCTTGAAGATGAACGGCATGTAGGTCAACTTGGTGCCAGTGTCGCGCTGGAAGCCGGCCTTGGCGCGTTGACGAATGCGAGCCACCTTCGACATGTCGACGTGGAAGACTGTCGTGACGTGTGCCGATGTCGCTTTGGAGTAAGCCATGTGGGCGGCGGTGATCTGCCGGATCTTGGACATCGGCTCGATCTCGACGTTCTCGCCAGCGTGGTATGCCGGCACCGAGAAACCGCCGACTGGACGTGCCGGAGCCGCTGTTACCGCTGGAGTCGCCGGGGCGGGCGTCGCTGGTGCGGCCGGAGCAGGCGCCGCCGGGGCAGCTGCCGCCTGGACAGGAGCCGCGGGTGTTGGTTTGACAGACACCGGGACGGTGGTGACCTCGCCGCGCGCACGTTTCTCGAGGTAAGCGAGGATGTCTTTTTTCGTCACCCGGCCGTGGATGCCGCTGCCCGCGACTTGGCGCAAGTCGACGTCCTCTTTCTTGGCGATCGATCGCACCAACGGGCTCGAGAATCGGCGGATGCGATCTTCGAGAGTCATTTCGCCTGGGGGGACATCGTCTGCCGCCGTTTCGCCGTTGTTCACCTCTTCGGGCATCATGCCGTCTTGCAAGCTGGCGAGTTGAGCCTCGGTGAGCACTTGAGTGGCGGTGGAGGACCCTTCGGGGTCGGTCGCCTCACCGGCTTCACCGACCATTCCCAAGGTCTCGTTGACCGGTACGGTCTCGCCGTCTTGCCGGCGAATTTCGAGCAGGACTCCGGACGCTGGGCTGGGGATCTCAGCATCTACTTTGTCGGTCGAGATCTCGAGCAACGGCTCGTCGCGCTCCACGGAGTCTCCCACTTTGGCCAGCCATCGGGTGATGGTGCCTTCGGCGATCGACTCTCCCATCTGGGGCATCAGAACTTCGGTAGCCATGGAATCTCCGGTCTTAATCTCAAGAATGGATGCTGTGGCCGTAGGCGGCGTGGGCCGCCTCCATTACCGCTTCCGACAAGGTCGGATGGGCGTGCATGGTGCGGAACAGCTCCTCGGTGGTCGATTCGATCTGTAATGCCACGCAGGCCTCGGCAATGAGGTCGGTGGCGTGGGCGCCAATGATATGAACGCCGAGCACTTCATCATACTGCGCCTCGCGTACAATCTTCACGAAGCCTTCGGTTTGACGCAGGATCGCCGCTTTGCCGAGGGCCGAGAATGGGAATTTACCTACGGTGACGTCATAACCCTTTTCGCGGGCTGCGGCTTCGGTGAGACCGACGCTCGCCACCTCCGGCTCACAATAGGTGCACGACGGCACGCGATCGTAGGTCATCTCGCGCTGGGCTTTACCGGCCATGTGCTCCGCCGCCTGAATGCCTTCACTGGAGGCAACGTGCGCTAGCCATGGAGTGTTGACGACGTCGCCGATGGCGTAAACGTGGGGTAGGGAGGTCTGCATGAACCCGTTGACCTTGACATAACCACGCTCGGTCTGGACGCCCTGCTCCTCGAGGCCGATGCCGGCGCTTACCGGCGCCCGGCCAACCGCCACCAGAAGCAGCTCGGCCTCAATCGTGGCCTCGCCGCTGGCTTTTTCGAGCCGTAGGGAGACGCCCGAATCGGTCACCGTTGCTTCCTTGAGAGCGGTCTCGGTCATGACTTTGATGCGGCGCTTGCGGAAAGCCCTGAGTAGCTCCGCCGAGACCTCTTCATCTTCGATCGGTAATAAGCGCGGCAACATTTCTACCAAGGTGACCTCGGAACCGAAAGAGGAGTAGATCGATGCGAACTCGGTGCCGACGGCTCCCGCCCCCAGCACTACCATCGACTTGGGCACCCGATCGGTGAGCTCGAGGGCGTGATCCGAGGAAATGATCTTGGTGCCGTCGACCGGTGCGATCGGGATGTCTCGCGGCACCGAGCCGGTCGCGATCAAGATATGACGGGCGGTGTAGACGGTGTTATTGCCGTCCTGATCGACGGTTACTTCGTTGGGGCCGGTGAGGCGGCCGAAACCGTGGATGCCGGTGATCTTGTTCTTGCGGAACAGAAATTCGATGCCGCCAGCGTTCTTGCTCACGACCTGGTTTTTGTAGGCATGGACTTTCTGGAGGTTGAGCGCTGGCGCCGGCACGTCGATCCCGACATCTCCGGCCTTGCGGATCTTTTCCAGAGTCGAGGCGCTGTGGAGTAACGCTTTGGTGGGGATACAGCCGCGATGCAGGCAGGTGCCGCCGAACTTGGGGTCTTTCTCGACCACCGCACTGCTCAGCCCGAGTTGGGCCGCACGGATCGCAGCAACGTAACCGCCGGGGCCGCTGCCGATCACTATCAGGTCAAATACGTTCGCCACCTTGGTCTCCTTGCCAGGTCTACTGAACCCAGGTCCGCTAGGTTAGGTTGAGGGGGGGAATCTAACTCATTGCTACCGGAATCGCAGCGTATCGCCCAGGTTTCGACTCCACCAGGCGTCCGACGGGCTCGTCGGCCTCATGGCCGAAGAAGCAGAGCCAGTTCTCAGCCGCGGCTTGCGGTAACCACTTTTCTTTGTTTTCCATGGTCTGCAAGGGGAAGAGGTCGAAACCCATGATCCATGGGAACGGGACGTGCGCCACCGTCGGTACCAGATCGGCCCACCACACCGCTTTGTTGGGACTGCCGTCTTCGGACTTGCCGCCGTCGATCAGGACAATGCACATGTCGGCGTTGTGTCCCGGCGCTTTGCAGGCTTCGACGCCAGCGATGGGTTCGGCCCGGTCGTCGAAGAGCTCGACGACGCCGGCCTCGAAGAGCGGTTCCCAGTTGCGCGGCTCGTAACTCGAGCGATCGCGGCGGTTGGGGTGGCGGGCGTGCTCGACCTCACCGCGCTCCAGCCAGTAGCGGGCTTTGGGGAAGGTTGGGGTCGGACGCCCCGCGCTGTCGTCGCGAGTGTTCCAGCCGCAATGGTCGAAGTGCAGATGGGTGAGGAGCACATGGCTGATGTCACCGAGCTCGTAACCGGCGCGGCGGATGGCAGCGGGGAGGCGCTCGGCGCCTTCTTCGAGACCGAACATGGCACGCGCCCGGGCGTCCAGGCGTCCGCCGATGCCGGTGTCGATCAGCAGCAGGTCCGCGCCGCACTCCACCAGTAGACTGTTGGTGGTCATGAGAATACGGTTGTGTTCGTCCGGCGGCTTGACCTTCTGCCATAGCGTGCGGGGCACCGCGCCGAACATACTGCCGCCATCGAGGCGGAAGACGCCATCGTTGATCAGGGTCAGTTTGAAGGGGCCCAGCTGCATGACGTATGCTCTCGAACGTGAACTCTCGTAGCGGCGCAGGATAGCATGTAGAATCGATAGCATAGCTCCCTATGAGCGCGTAACGTCCAACACCCGCCCACAATTCTAGCGGCGATAAACCATCGTCCCCCGGCCTCGTGAGAGTCGTCTCGGCCCCGAGAGGAATCAAAGCAGGCTCGAGATTGGGGACTTCGGAGGAAGTTTCATGTCGAACGAGCTGAATGCTGTAGCTCGCGAGCTGGTCGCCAAGGGCAAGGGCATCTTGGCCGCGGATGAGAGTACCGGCACCATCGTCAAACGCTTCGACACGATCGATGTGACGTCGAGCGAAGAGAATCGTCGAGCCTATCGTGATCTGTTGTTCACCACCCGCGATGTCGAGAACCATATCTCGGGCGTCATCCTCTATGACGAGACCCTCCGTCAGTCGAGTGCCGATGGCACGCCGTTCCCCAAGCTGCTGGCGTCCCGCGGCATCTATCCCGGCATCAAAGTCGACGCCGGAGCCAAGGCGCTGGCGGGCGCTGACGGCGAAAAGGTGACCGAAGGGCTCGATGGTCTGCGCGAGCGGATCGCGGAGTACCGCGAGCTCGGCGCCCGTTTCGCCAAATGGCGCGCCGTCATCACCATTGGCAACGGTATTCCGAGTGACACCTGCCTCGACGTCAACGCCCACGCTCTGGCGCGTTACGCCGCTCTTTGCGTCGAAGGGGGGTTGGTGCCGATCGTCGAGCCCGAGGTGTTGATGGATGGCTCACATACTATCGAGCGCTGTTTTGACGTCACCTCGCGGACGCTGCACAAGGTTTTCGCGGCGCTTTACGACCAGCGGGTGCCCCTCGAGCAGATCCTGCTCAAACCGAATATGGTGATTTCGGGCTCGGACTGTGAGGTGCAGGCGTCGAAGGAGCAGGTTGCGGAGATGACTGTGCGTTGTTTCCGCCGCCACGTGCCGGCGGCGGTGCCGGGGATCGTTTTCCTCTCCGGCGGCCAGAGTGACGTCGACGCCACCGCCCACCTCAACGAAATCAACCGGCTCGGCAACCTCGGCAACCGGCTTGGCAACCACCCTTGGAACATCAGCTTTTCCTACGGCCGAGCGCTCCAGGCGCCGTCCCTCAAAGCTTGGCGCGGCGAGTCGGAGAATGTGCCCGCCGCCCAAAATGCCTTCCGCCATCGCTCGCTGTGTAACGGTAAGGCGACCCGTGGCGAATACTCGTCAGACATGGAACAACAGGCCGTGGCCTGATAGGCCAACCCTAGCCATTCCAATCGATCAGATCACAATGACAGCGCTCCGGACTGAGCGCCCATTCATAAGGAATTCAAGATGACCGACCGTAAGCCCCTGGTGCAGTACGAAGTCCGCGATGGTGTCGCCTATCTCACTCTCGACGACCCGCCGGTCAACGGCTACACCCACGAGATGATGCGCGACTTGGACGATGGCATCCTGAACGCGCGTTTCGACAATGATGTCTACGTGATCGTGATCACCGGTGCCGGCGAGAAGTTCTTCTGCGCTGGCGCCAACATCAACATGTTGCAGACCGCGGAGCCGCGGTTCAAGTACATGTTCTGTCTGCACGCCAACGAGACCCTGAATCGCCTCGAGCACACACCCAAGCTGGTGATCGCGGCGCTCAACGGCCACACCGTCGGCGGCGGGCTCGAGATCGCGATGGCGGCGGACCTGCGTATCGCCCGCCGCATCGGCGGCAAAGATTGCGGCAAGCTCGGCCTGCCCGAGATCACCCTCGGCGTGTTGCCCGGCACCGGCGGCACCCAGCGCCTGGCCCGTATGCTCGGTAAGAGCCGTGCCATCGAATTGATGGTGACCGGTGGTCTGCTGTCGCTGGATCAGGGCAAGGACCATGGTCTCGTCAACGACATCTTCGATGCCGAAGACTTCGACGGCTGGCGCGCTCAGATCCACGAATACGCTTGTAAGTTCTGCCCGCCGAACACCGCCTCGAAGGCCGCTGGTCGCATCAAACGTGCGGTGCAGAGTGGCTGTGATCTGCCATTCGAGTCCGGTCTCGCCATCGAGCGTGAGCTCCAGCAGCAGCTGTTCGAGAGCGACGACGCCACCGAAGGTTTGAACGCCTACGTCGAGAAGCGTAAGCCCGAGTTCTCGGGACGGTAGCCTTGCCACGTCCTCCTCTCGTCCTCAGCGGGCCAGTACGGACGCCGATCGGTAAGTTCGGTGGCGGGATGGCGTCGTTGTCGGCGGCCGATCTCGGCACCGCCGCCGCCGTCGCCGCCCTCGAGCGCTCGGGGTGTCCCGCGGAGCGCGTCGACCAGGTGATCTTCGGCCACGGTCGCCAGGCGGGGGGCGGTCCCAACACCGCCCGCCAGATTGGCTACCGTGCTGGTGTGCCGGTGACGCGTCCTGCCTTCACCGTCAACCAGGCCTGTGGTTCCGGGCTGCAGGCGGCGTTGTCGGCGGCGCGCGCGATCCTGCTCGGTGAAGCCGAGGTGGCGCTGGTCGGTGGCACCGAGAGCATGTCGAATACCCCTTACATGCTGCCGCGAGCGCGCTGGGGACACCGTCTCGGTCACGCGGAGCTGACCGACGGCATGTATCGTGACGGCTTCAACGATCCGCTCTCGGGTTTGGTGATGGGGGAGACGGCAGAGGAGCTCGCCGAAGAGGCCGGGATCGATCGCCAAGCGTCCGACGCCTGGGCGGTGCTCAGCCAGAACCGATGCGAGAGCGCTCGCCAGGCGGGCCGCTTCACGTCCGAAATAGTATCGGTCACCGTCAAACAGCGGCGGCAAGAGCTCGAGGTCGACCGAGATGAACACCCCCGCGACGGGGTCGTCGACGGTTCCCTCGCCAAGCTTCGGCCGGTGTTCCGTGAGGGTGGACGGGTGACCCCCGGTAACGCCTCCGGCATCACCGATGGCGCGGCCGCTTTGTTGGTCGCCTCTGAGTCGGCCGCCAAGGAGCTGGCGTTGCCCGTCGCTGGCGTCTTGCGCGATTGGGAGGTGGTGGGCGTCGAGCCGCGGATCATGGGCATCGGCCCGGTGCCAGCGGTCAAGACCCTGCTCGAGCGCAACCAGCTGGCGTTCGACGACATCGACCAGGTTGAGCTCAACGAAGCGTTCGCTTGCCAGGTGCTGGCTTGCCTGGCCGAGCTGCCGTTTGACCACCAGCGGGTTAATCCCGACGGCGGCGCGATCGCCCTTGGGCATCCGATCGGATGCACCGGCGCCCGTATCCTGGTGACCTTGCTGCGTGGCCTGGAGCATCGTGGGGGTCGCTGGGGCATCGCGACCTTGTGTGTCTCAGGCGGGATGGGGCTGGCGGCATTGGTCGAGCGCGTTTAGCTGGCGAGAAGTTCGCGAAGCGCGTCGAGGTCGGCGGCGAACTGACTGGTGCTGCCGAGGACTCGGCAACATAAAGGGCCGGGTGCGCGTCCCGCTGTTACATGGTAGCGTCGGCCATGCCGGGGTGTTCTGCCTCGGATCCAACCTCGCACACCCTTTGATTCTGAGATAGGAGAGACCTGCTATGGCCAAGGCTGTACTGCTCGAACGTGAAGGTCGCGTTGCCATCCTCACCGTCAACCGTCCGGACAAGCTCAATGCCCTGAACAACGAGGTGCGGGATCTGACTCTCGAATACCTCGCCGAGGTCGAGAACGATGACAGCGTCGGCGTCGTTGTTGTCACCGGCGCTGGCGACAAAGCGTTCATCGCTGGCGCAGATATCAAAGAGTTCGAGGGTCGCTCACCCTTCGATCAGCGTGAAGCGATGCGTTTCCCGCGGGTCTTCGATGTCATGGCGAACTTCCCCAAGCCGGTGATCGCCATGATCAACGGTTTCTGTCTCGGCGGTGGCTGCGAGCTGTCCATGTCGTGTGACATTCGCGTTGCCTCGGATCGGGCTCGCATCGGTCAGCCCGAGATCAACCTGGGTCTGATTCCGGGCGGCGGTGGTACTCAGCGTCTACCGCGTTTGGTGGGTGTTGGTCAGGCGATGAAACTGATTCTCACCGGCGATATGATCGGCGCTGAGGAGGCCCAACGCATCGGCTTGGTTGATGACGTTGTGCCGCACGACGAGTTGCGCACCAAGACTCTCGAGCTCGCCAACAAGATTGCCAGCAAGAGTCCGGTCACCCTCCGGGTCGCGAAGGAGGCGATTCGCGCTAGCGAGCGGATGTCGATCGAAGACGGCATCGTCTACGAACGCGACCTGTTCTGCCTGTGTTTCTCCACTGAGGACAAGGCCGAGGGCGTTGATGCATTCTTGGGTAAACGCAAGGCGGAGTGGCAAGGGCGCTAGTCGGCTGCGTCCATACGTCGACACATTGCCTGGCGCGTCACAATGAGGTGACCAATGTGTCTGCTGTCGATCGAGTTTTTTGTCAGAACCCGCCACTATAGATAGACGCCGCCATCAGGCGGCGTCGGCCTGTGGGCGGTCGCAAGTCGCGTCGAGGCGATTCGAGGACCCGCAGGTTGGGAACTTGGGGAGCTTCAAAGCATGCGTCGTTCAGGTAAGATTTCAACTCGGTCCGGTAACGATTCGGTGGCAACGGCGCGGCAAACGGGGACTCCGTTCTGGCTCTTCGTGGTCCAGCTGTTGTGCTTTACGCTCTTCTTCCAGTTGGGGGAGGCCGCTCAGGCGCAGCCGTCGATGCCAGACGCGCCGACGCAGGTCTCCCAGGAGGCCGCGACCGGCTCCCGGCATCCTCCAACGCTGCCGCAACACCTCGTCCGGTCGACTCCCAACGCCACCTTGGCGGGCGCTGTGCCGCTCAAGGCGGTGGGCTCGGACGTTGCTCTGCTCCCCGGCTTCAATCTGATCTCGATCCCGGACGAGCCGCCAAGTACCGATCCGGCAGCCGTCCTCGGCGCGATCACCGGCCAGCTCACGGCCGCCTTCGCTTATGACGCCTGCGACACCGCCGATCCTTGGAAGCTCCACGATCCCGCCGATCCTGCCGGCAGCGATCTGACCGCGGTTGATCACACTCAGGGCTTGTGGATCAATGTCACGTCGCCGGCTGTGCTGCCGGTGACCGGAACGCAGCCTGCTATCACTCAGATCCAGCTTTGCACTGGCTGGAACCTGATTGGCTATCCGCTTGCTCAAGCTCGGCCGGTGTCTTCGGCCCTGGCGTCGATCACAGGCCAATACGTCCGTGTTTTGGGTTTCGAGCTCGGTGACACCGGCGACCCGTGGGAGATCCATGACGTTGCCGCGCCGGCATGGGCCAACGACCTCCAGCTGATGCAGCGAGGTCGCGGCTATTGGGTGTTGGTGACCGAGGACACGACCCTCGATTACGAAAACACTGGGGCGCCGCCGGCGGTCGAGATCACAGTGCCAGGCGAACGCGGCGAGGTCACCGCTCCAACCGATGTCATCGGCACCGTCGAGAGTAACTCCCTCGATCAATGGACCCTGTCGTATCGTCCTTCAGGCGAGCCCGATGCAACCTTTGTTGAGCTTGGCACGGGCAACGTGCCTGGCACGGGTTTGAACCTCGGGCCGTTCGACCCGACGATGCTGCTGAATGGGATGTATGACCTGCGACTCGAAGCGGTCGATTTTGCCGGGCAGATCGTTGAGGACGTCGTCACCATCGTAGTGGATGGCGAAATGAAAGTTGGCAAATTTTCGCTGTCGTTTACCGATCTCGTCGTGCCGCTTTCGGGGCTCGACATCGAGGTGATCCGCACTTACGACAGCCGTGACAAGGTGCAACGCGATTTTGGCTTCGGGTGGACCTTGGATATCAACCGAGGTTCCTACAAGAACAATCGGGTGCCCGGTGAAGGCTGGGAGATCGTCAATTCGGCGCCTCCGTTGATTTTCCCGTGTGTTGGTGGAGTCGAAACCCAATCCCATCTGACGACGGTTCGTCTCTCGGACCGTGAGGTTTATCGATTCCGCCTCGAAGTCTTCAACACCGGCGCCAATCTCGGTGGCTGTTTTGGACAGGTCCGATTCGCCTATGTCGAAGGGCCGGCCGCCACCGCGTCGCTCGAAATTCTTGGCAATACCGACGTGCTGTGGTCGGCGGGATCGGACTTTCTGTTCGATCCGATCACGACCGAAGTATTCAATCCGACCACGGTTCGTCTAAAGACTCATGACGGTCGCGAGTTCGACCTCCGCCTCGATCAAGGTGTCGAGCGTATTCGTGACGCCAACGGCAATGAGATCCAGATCACCCCCACCTCGATCTCGCATTCGAGTGGAACCTCGATTGTCATGGCGCGCGATGCGGAGGGTCGGATCACGCAGATTACCGACCCGGCAGGCGAAGATCTGGCCTACACCTACGACAGCCAAGGCGACCTCATTGAGTTCGCCGACCGCGAAGGCCATCTCTCGACCTTCACTTACGACAGCAATCATGGGCTCGTCGACATGTTTGATCCGCTCGGTAACCGAGCGGTGCGTAGCGACTATGACGATGACGGCCGGCTGATCTCGACGACCGACAGCGCTGGCAATACGGTCACGTTTGCGAACGACTTGGGGGCGCGCCGGCAGATCGTGACCAATCGGTTGGGGCGGGTTCGGGTCAAGGAGTACAACGAGCGCGGCGATGTCGTTCGCGAAACGGACGAAGAAGGCGGCGTGACGACCCGCACGTTTGATGGTCAAGGCAACGTCTTGAGTGAGACCGATCCAGTCGGTAGCACCACGGTCTCAGCCTACGACGGTAATAACAACGTTACTAGCCGCACCGATCCGCTCGGCAAGGTCGAGACATTTACCTACAACTCGCTAAGCCAGGTGCTGACCCACACCGATCGTCGAGGTGGTGTGACCCAGAACGTCTACGACGCTGACGGTAATCTCTTGTCGGAGACCGATCCCGACGGCAATACCACGCAGCGTACCTTCGACGCTGCTGGCAACGAGCTGACGCGCACCAATGGCCGTGGCTTCGTAACCACGAAGACCTACGACCCCCTCGGCAACATGATTCGACAGGTGGATCCACTCGGTCGCGAGACAACGTTCACTTATGACGTCAACGGCAACCGGCTGACTGAAACCCAGAGTCGGATGGTGGGCGGTGTTGCCGAGATGTTGGTGACGACCTTTGAGTACGACAGCGAGAGTCGTTTGATTCGTACGGTTCTCCCTGATGGCTCGGCAAGCGCGATGACCTTCGATGGCGTCGACAATCTGGTGGCGACGACCGATCCGTTGGGCCGGTTGACGACGCACGAGTATGACCAGCTCAATCGGCGAATCCGGAGCCGACTGCCCGATGGCACCAGCGAGCAGCGTTCTTACGATGCCGAAAGCCAGGTGGTCAGCATGACCGACCGTCAAGGTCGGACCACGCAGTTGACCTATGACGGCCTTGAACGATTGATCCGCATTGAATACTCAGATGGTTCGGCAGTCGAGCGGACTTATGACGCCGCGGGTCGAGTGCTTGCTCTATCCGATGAGAATGGCCACGCGACGACTCGAGAGTACGACGCGGCTGGCCGCATGGTTCGTCAACTGGACGCTCTCGGTCGCGAGCTGGTGCTGGGTTATGACGATAGCGGCAACCTGGTGTCGTCACAGGATGCGAACGGCGAGACCACGAGCTTTGAATACGACGGCAACGGCCTGTTGCTGCGAAAGGTCTTCCCGGATGGAACCGAAGAGAGTTTCATCTACGACGAAATCGGCCAACCGACCTCGGTTACCGACCAGGCCGGCATTCAGACCCAGTTCGTCTACGACAACGCCAGCACACCATTCACTAGCGGCGGGCAGATCCCGAGTCGGCTGACCAGCGTCATTGACGCGCTCAATCAAAGCTGGACGTTGGGTTATGACGAGATTGGGAATCGAGTAAGTCAAACCGACCCCAACGGCAACGAGGTGCGTTGGGAGTTTGACGAGTTGGGCCGGGTAACGCGCGAGATCTTACCGCTCGGAATGTCTCAGACGTTCATCTACGATGCCAGCGGTAACCTGGCCAGCCACACCGATTTCAACGGCGACACGATCGTGTTCGCCTATGACGCTGCGGATCGGCTGATTCGCAAAACCTTTCCGGGCGGCGTCGAGGTCCGCTTTACCTACACCGGCAGCGGGCAGTTGGCCACGGTGATCGATAGCCGGGGTACCACGGTCTTCACCTACGATGCTCGCGATCGACTGCTCAGCCGCGTTGATCCAGATGGTGGGGAGATTTCCTACACCTATGATTTGGCTGGAAACGTGATAAGCGTCGTGGCGCCGTCCGGTACGACGTCCTATGCCTATGATGCGCTCAACCGGCCAACATTGGTCACGGATCCCGTCGGAGGCGTCACTGGTTACAGTTATGACGTCGTCGGTCGGCTGGCCAGCGTGCTCAACCCGAATGGCACCAGCACGGTCCACAGCTACGACGCGGTGCATCGTCTCACTCGGGTTGAAAATCGCCTCCCCGATCTGACGGTTTTCTCCAGTCATGACTACAGCCTTGGTCCGGCGGGACACCGGCTGAGCGTGACCGAAGACACCGGTCGGCTGGTCGAGTACACCTACGATGCTACGCATCGTCTCCTCGAGGAGCGGATCACTGACCCCGCTCTGGTCAGAGAGACCATCGCCTACACCTATGACGCTGTGGGCAACCGACTGACTCGAACAGCACCCAACGGTACGGTCAACTACACCTATGACGCCAACGATCGGCTACTGACTGCGGGCGGCACCAGCTTCACTTACGATGCCAACGGGAATACGCTGACTCGCGACCAGGCCGGGGTGGTGACTTCCTACGGCTACGATGTTGAAAACCGACTGCTGAGCGCTCAGGAGCCGTCCCGGCTACTAACGTATCAATACGACCACGAGGGCGTCCGAGTCAGCGCCACGGTTGACGGTGTGTCGCGGCATTTCCTGGTCGACAAGAATCGACCCTTGGCGCAAGTGTTAGAGGAGCGCGACGGAGCGGGCCTATTGCAGGCGTCCTACGTTTATGGCCTCGACTTGATAAGCCAGCGCCGCGCCGGGGTCGACTCGTTTTATCACTACGATGCCCTGGGCTCGACCCGGGCGTTGACCGACGCCAGTGGTGCGGTGACTGATTCCTATGTCTTCGGGGCGTTTGGTAATCAGCTCGCAGAGGTGGGGAGCACCACCAATAGCTACCGGTTCGCGGGTGAGCAATTCGACTCGGAGCTCGACCTTTATTACTTGAGAGCTCGTTACCTCGATACCG
Organism: Acidobacteriota bacterium; assembly: GCA_029263355.1. Lineage (GTDB taxonomy): Bacteria > Acidobacteriota > Thermoanaerobaculia > Multivoradales > J023 > JAAELT01. The sequence continues at coordinate 18,420 of JAJCXQ010000196.1, forward strand.
CAACCGGCCGCTTCTCGAGTGTCGATCCGGTAGCCGGCCTGGTCGATCAACCACAGACCTTGCAGCGCTACAACTATGCGCTCAGCGATCCTGTCAACTTGATCGATCCGAGCGGCGAGTTTGCCTCGTTCTCGTTACCCGGCATCTCGGTGACGCTCAGTATTCAAGGCAACGTGCGGACCATCTCGGCAGTTGGGGGCCGCGCAGCTCTTCAAACGGCTCGGCGGACCCTGAGTCGGGTCGCCTTGAGGAGCGTCCGAGCGCTCAAGAAGATTCGCCCCAAAGGTCAACAGACGCATCATGTCCTCGAGCAGCGGCTCTGGAAGCAGAACAGTGCACTGCGGGGGATCTTCAAGCATGTTGACGACATGCCGGGCATCAACTTGAATCCAGCCCAGCACCAAGCTTTCACCAACGCTTGGCGGGCGGCATTTCCGTACCGAAATCAGGCAGGCCATATTGCCAAACCGACTCTGGAACAAATCCTCACGGCCGCACAGCGGATCTACGCTAAAGAACCGGCGATTTGGAAGTCGATCCTGTTGGCGGTGCTCTAGCGAGGACGCATTGTGAAAATCAAGTTACGCATCTTGGCCACCGAAGAGGCTCGTTCGGCAGCGGTCGGCGATCCGAAGCTTGTCGAAGCCTGTAATCTCGACGCCGTCGTTTTCGAGCTCGACGCGGCGGACGGCTTGCTCGACCGTTTTCTAGAACGGAGCGATGGCACCGCTGGCAGCTGGTTCAATCCGGTGATGAGCTTTACGAAGCGGGAACTGGACGCTGCACGTTACTTGCAGCTCGAGTGCAGGGGAAAGCTGATTCGAGAAACTGATGACGACTTCCGGCGGAACAGTTCACGCCTCGAGGCGCTCGACTTTGCTAGCGAGCAGGCCAAGATCAAGTTGATCGATCAGTTGTCTTTCTCGAAGATCAAGCTAATGCCCAACG